>JAVBPM010000005.1:0-80465 GCA_031549605.1 Oscillospiraceae bacterium
ATGGCTTTGGCCTTCGCGCACTTGTCCATGCAGGCGCCGCACTTGATGCACTTGTCCTGATCGATGACGTGCGGCTCCTTGACCTTGCCGCTGATGGCATTGGTCGGACAGACGCGCGAGCACAGCGTGCAGCCAATGCACTTTTCGGGGATGATTTTAAATTGCAGCAGCGACTTACAGACGCCAGACGGGCACTTCTTGTCGCGCACATGGGCGACATACTCGTCGTAGAAGTAGTGCAGCGTCGACAGCACGGGGTTGGGCGCGGTCTGACCCAGACCACACAGGCTGGAGCCTTTGATGTGTTCGCCCAGCTCCTTGAGTGTGTCGAGATCCTCCATCGTGCCGTTGCCCTCTGTGATTTTTTCCAAAATCTGATACATACGACGCGTGCCGATACGGCAGGGCGTGCACTTGCCGCACGATTCTTCGACCGTAAAGTCAAGGAAGAACTTGGCGATGTCGACCATGCAGTTGTCCTCGTCCATGACAATCAGACCGCCCGAGCCCATCATCGAACCGATGGCCATCAGGCTGTCGTAGTCAATGGCCGTGTCAATCAGACTGGCCGGAATGCAGCCGCCCGACGGGCCGCCGGTCTGCGCCGCCTTAAAGGCCTTGCCGTCCGGCACGCCGCCGCCGATGTCCTCGACGATTTCGCGCAGCGTGGTACCCATGGGAATTTCCACCAGGCCGGTGTTGGTAATCTTGCCGCCCAGCGCAAAGACCTTGGTGCCCTCGGATTTCTCGGTGCCGATGGCGGTAAAGGCCTCGACGCCGTTATTCAAAATCCACGGGATATTGGCGTAGGTCTCGACGTTGTTGAGAATGGTCGGCTTGCCGAACAGACCTTTGACCGCCGGGAAGGGCGGACGCGAGCGCGGCTCGCCACGGTTGCCCTCGATGCTGGTCATCAGTGCCGTTTCTTCACCGCAGACAAAAGCGCCGGCGCCGAGACGGATTTCCAAATCGAAGCAAAAGTCGGTGCCAAAGATATTCTGCCCCAAAAGTCCGTATTCTTTCGCCTGTTCAATGGCAATTTCCAAGCGCTTGACGGCGATGGGGTACTCGGCACGAACGTAGACATAGCCCTGGTCGGCGCCGATGCAGTAGGCGGCCAGCGCCATGGCTTCGATGATGCTGTGCGGGTCGCCCTCGAGAATGGAACGATCCATAAAAGCGCCGGGGTCACCCTCGTCGGCGTTGCAGCAGACATATTTCTTGCCCTTGGGCTGGTCGGCGGCAAACTGCCACTTGACACCGGTCGGGAACCCGGCGCCGCCGCGGCCACGAAGGCCCGACGCCTTAATCATGTCAATGATCTGCTGCGGCGTCTGCTCGGTCAGCGCGCGTCCCAGCGCACTGTAGCCGTCAAACGCGACGTACTCGTCAATGTTTTCGGGGTTGATCACGCCGCAGTTGCGCAGCGCGATACGCAGCTGCTTTTTGTAGAAGCCGGTTTCATTCAGGCTGCTGATCTCGTCGCCCTTGACCGTTTCTTCATACAGCAGGTGCTTAACAATGCGGCCCTTGAGGATGTGCTCCTCGACAATTTCGTGGGCATCGTTGGGCGTGACGCGCGAATAGAAGGCGCCCTCGGGGTAGACAACGACAATGGGGCCCAGCGCACAGAGGCCGAAGCAGCCGGTTTGGATGACCTTGACTTCCTTTTCCAGCCCTTTGTTTTTCAGCGCGTGGTTAAACTCGTCCATAATCACACTGCTCTTGGCACTGTGGCAGCCGGTGCCGCCGCAGACCAAAATGTGGGAGCGTACCATTTCCATATGTATCCTCCTACTCGGCGGCGCCGATTGTATATTCGGTCAGCACACGGTTGTTGACCAGATGCTCGGAAACGACCTGCAGCGCCTTCTCGGCGGTCATTTTCACATAGGTCACCTTCTCCTGACCCGGCACAAAGACCTCGACAATGGGCTCAAGGCGGCAAACACCAATGCAACCGGTCTGCGACACGGTGACATGCTCCAGCGAGCGGCGGCTGATGTCCTCCACAAAAGCGGCCAGCACCGGGCGGGCGCCGGCGGCGATACCGCAGGTGGCCATACCAACGACGACACGCGTGGTGTCACCGCTGTCCTCCTTGCGGATGTTCATGCCGGCTCGGGTCGCCTCACGTATTTTCTTCAGATCTTCGAGTGATTTCATAGTATTGCTCCTCCCGTAACAAAAGATGTTGTCTTATCGCGTTTACAGCCCCTGGCTGTCTGGAAAATCGTTTTCATCCAAGAACTCGCCCAGCCACGCCAACACCTCGGGCTCGTTGAGCGGCACATCCACCAGCTCGGCTCTGACCTCGGCCAAATCCAAGCGGCAGCTCTTGCCGTCAGCCTCGTGGGTGTAGAGAAAGTCGATGTCGGGCGCGCCTTGAATAAGCGTCAACAGCGTCGCTTTCATGTCACCCAGCGGCGGCCGGTCGATATGCGTCAGCCCAAAGCTGACGACGACCTTGGTGCCGACATCGGGCGTGCTGTCAATGAAAAAAGTGCCGTCGGACTGCTCGGCCGCCATTTTCAGCAGCGGCAACCCCATGCCCACCTTGCGCGTGGTGCGCGTTGTGGTAAAGGGGTCGGTCACACGGGCGAGAAAGTCCTTGTCCATGCCGCAGCCGTTGTCCTCGACGGTCAGTGTCAGCAGCCCGTCGCGCTCGGCCAGCGCAATCACAATGCGCGTCGCCTTGGCGGTGATGCTGTTGCTGACAATATCAAGGATGTGAAGCGACAGTTCCTTCATTATTTATATTTGGCCAAAATGCCATCGACCTCATCGGGCAGAATGCGCCCGTAGACGTCACCGTCGACAATCATGACCGGAGCCAGACCACAGGCGCCGACACAGCGTGTAGCGTCGATGGAAAACTGGCCGTCAGGCGTGATAGACCCGGCCTTGCAGCCGAGATTGCGCTCCACGCGCTCAAGCAGGTCGCCGGCACCCTTGACATAGCAAGCAGTACCCATACAGACGCTGACCTGGTGCGTGCCCTTGGGGTTGACGGTGAACTGCGTGTAAAACGAGACAACACCATACAACTCGGACACCGAAACATTGATTTCCTCGCTGATGATACGGAGCACTTCTTCGGGCAAATAGCCGTAGATTTCCTGCGCCTGCTGCAAGATGGGCATGACCAGACCCGGCGTGTTGCGGTTCTGCTCAATGACCTCACGCAGCTTAGCCTCCTGCTCCTTCGTGCCGGTAAAAGGCACTAGCGTTTTTTGGTTGGGCATCGTTCATCCTCCTTGTTTATAACACTCCAGCCAGTATATCATAGCGCCCTCAGGGCGTCAATGACAGCTTTCGGGGTTTTTTCCGCAATTACCAGCCGATTTTCAGCGTCGGGGATGGCGCTGAGATCATGCGCATCGCTGCTGCTAATAAACGGCAGCGGCGCGACAAAATCCTCGGGCGCATAGCGCGACACCTCCACAACGGAAAAGCCCATCTCCTCGTCGATAAAGCCGAGGTTGGCCAACAGCGAAAACGACGCGCGGTCGATGTGCGCCGGTATGGCAATGCCGTTGTAGTGCGCCGCCAACGCAGCCACCTCGTAGCAGTTGATGGCCGTGGCATTGCTGAGCATACGCGACAACTCGCCACGCACGGCATCGGCGTCATCCATCAACAGCTGATGACCGAAAATGTCGGGCTGGTTGTCGATATTGGGCAGGCGACTGTACACGTAGTCAGAGAATGCCTCAGCATCCTCCAGCGTGGCGAACAGGCAGAGCACGTGCACCTCCTCCTCGGTCGTCAGCTCCAGCCCGGGCACAAAAATCACGCCCGCCACCTTAGCAGCAATGGCCGCCGCTCGGCAGTTGGCGGCACTGTTGTGGTCGGTCAGCGCCACGATGTCATAGCCGCACAGCGCACACATATTCACGGCGTTGTACGGTGTCATATCGTCGGCGCCGCAGGGCGACAGACAGGAGTGCATATGTAGATTGTAGGTCAACGCCGGCATTGGGTTGCCTCCTCTGCTTGTCCTCAATTATAACACAGCGCATTCCATTCTGCAAAGCCAAATACAGGGGCTGGTCGCCTTGCGTTTCAATAATAATTTATCGTTTATCAATAAATTTTTATTGACATGCGCAATGCGGCGCGCTATACTGTCGGCGAATGGAGGGACTATAGTGAAACTGTGCAAACTACTGATCGGCGTGTTTGCCGCCGCCATTGTCGCCATACTAGCCATCATGTGCTTTGCGCCAGCGCTGGTGCGGTGGCGTGTCGACATTCTCAACGGGCTGCCGGTCGTCTACCGCGAGCCGGTTGTTCAAACGCTGGTATTTTACATTGTCGCCGGTTTGCTGGCCGCGCTAACGCTGGGCTGCGGGCTGCGCGTGCTGCTCAACATCAGCTGCGGCGAGATTTTCGTGGCAAAAAACGCAACGGCCTGTCATGTCGCCGCTGTGGCCGTTTTTTCCATCGGCGGCGCGGCGTTTGTACGCATGCTGCTGCGCATGGCCGACTACGCCGACGCGGCCGCCGTGCTGCTGGAATACAACACGCTGGTCGCACCCGCCGCCGCCGTGGCCGGCTTGATGCTGCTGCTGTTTGGTCAAATCTTTGCACAATCGGCGCAGCTCAAGCAGGACAACGACTTGGTGATATAGCATGGCGATTATAGTCAATCTCGATGTCGTCATGGCCCAGCGTAAAATCGGGCTGATGGAGCTGGCACAAAAGCTGGACATGACGCCGGCAAACCTGTCTATTCTGAAGAAAAACCATGCGCGCGCCATCCGCTTTTCCACGCTGGATGCACTGTGCCGCGCGCTTGACTGCAACGTTGAGGACATTCTGGTCTATCAAGAGGAGGATGCGTCGTTATGAACAACCAGCCCAGCCCTTACAACGGCAACGCCAATGTGCCGTTTATCGCCAAGCCGCCAACCGTGCCACAACCGCGCGAGTGTCTGTTTGTCATACTCACCTTTGCGCTCTGCTTGCTAACCGTCAACGTTTTCTGGCTTGGCCCACTGCCGCGTCTCGGCATTCCACTGCTGCTGCTCATTGCTATCGCGCTGTTTTTCCTCTATGCCGGCCGGCCGCTGGCGCAATACAACCGTAGCGGCCTGCTGCTACTGGCCGCCAGCGTTGCCAACGCGCTGCCGTTCGTGCTTAACGCCAACACGGCGCTCTACCCCATCCGGCTGCTGCTGGTGCAGCTGCTGGCTGCTATCGGCATCACGCTGGCTGTCAGCCCGTCGGCCGGCGGATTGGCTACGCCGACCGACGCGGCACACGCCGGCGGTGAGGCAATACGCCGCACATTTACCAACGTCAATAAGCCGGTACGCGTCTTTTTTGGTCTTAAAATCAAGGGCACCGTTGCCAAGGTACTGACCGGCCTGCTGATTGCCGTGCCGGTTGTCATTGTGGTCGTCGTGCTGCTGTCCTCGGCTGATACCGCCTTTGGCAAGGCCATTGTCGGCATCTTCGGCTCGCTGGCCAAATGGAACAGCGACCGCGTGCCGACTGTCATTTTCGCCTTGCTGCTCACCTTTCCGCTGTTCAGCTTTTTGTACAGCAACCGCCATGCCGACAGTCTAAATCCGCTGCAATGGCAGGAAAAACGAACGCCACAGAGCGACGGCGTCATCGTATTGACGATCATAGCGCTACTCTGTCTGCTCTACGCTTTTTTTGCCGCGTTTCAAATGACCTACCTGTTCGCCAACCGTCCGCCGGTCGGCTTCTCCTATTCCGACTACGCGCGGCGCGGCTTTTTTGAGCTGACCGCTGTCACCGCCATCAACGTCGTGCTACTCCTGAGCGCAATTGTCTCGATACGGCCGGACGGGCGCGGTTACAAGCTGCTGAAGCTGCTGGGCAGCGCCATGCTGGCGCTGACACTGGTCATTTTGGCCTCGGCTGTCTATCGCATGGTTCTATACGTCCAGGCCGGTGGCTTCACACTGCTGCGCTTCCTCGTCTTCTGGGGCGAGCTGGTCATGCTGCTTACGCTTGTCATGACCGCCATCAAGCTGTGGCGGCCACGCGTGCACATCTTCCGCGCGCTAACCGGGCTGTGGCTGGGCGGCTTCCTGCTGCTCAATCTGTGCAACATCGACGCGCGCATCGCCGACATCAATGTCGCGCTACACAACAGCGGCCATCTGCCCAACATCGACCTCGAGTATATGTCCACGTTGAGCATCGACGCCGTTCCGGCACTGCAGCGGTTGCCCGCCAGCGATCAGTGCGGCGACGCCATTCGGAGCATCCAACTGCACGAAAAGGAACAGCGCGTCAGCCTGTGGGACTGGCACTTCTAGCCAAAACCGAACAGCGCGGCATCGGCCTTCTCGGCCGGTGCCGTTTGCCTTTAGACCCTCAGCAAGGCGTGCAGCTGGGTGGCCAGCGTGTAGGCGTCGGCGTCGGCAGTAAACAGCGCAATGCCCTTTTCCAGCGCGCGCGCGCGCAACGCCTCGTCGGGCGTCACGCCCTCGGCCAGCACGACACAAGCGACGTCGGCCAGCAGCGCGACAGCCGCCACATTGGCGTTCTGCATCACGGTTATCCACACACTGTCGGCGGGCGCGCGGCCCATCACCCAGCTCAGCAAATCGCCGATATAGCAGCCGGTTACCTCGCGGTCGGGTTCGGGCACCGGCACCTGCTCTTTGAGCGCCAAAGCCTGGCACAACTGTTGTACGGTCACAACCATCACTCCTTATTGCCATTATACCACATCGACACCGTGATGCAACGCAAACCGTTCAGGCGGCCTGCGAGAAAGAGACCCGCTGCTGTGCAGCGGGTCTCTCAGACTGTCAAAAAAGCGCGCACCGTAAAACCAGCGTCAGAAAAAGGAGAAACCGGCGACGCAAAGCTGTGTCTTGATTCTCGGCTAACAATTTTGCGGCGCACCGATAAGGTCGCTGCGCCGCAATGGTTTTACTTGCTGCAGAAACGCTGTCCTAGCGTACCATCGTACGCCGAAGGACAGCGTTTCTTTGCCTGCGCACTTCTTTGTCAGTTTGTCAGCGTGCCAAAAACAAGTTTTTTGACACGCTGCGAGACACGCTGCTGTGCAGCGGGTCTCTTTCGCGCAAAACGGCTTCAATCAGGACGGGTTGATTGGCTGTAAAATGGCACTGAGCGGAGTGTTATAGGCTAAAATATTGACAAATTTTATCGAGTAGAGATCACATAAAATGGTGTGGCTGTTGTCAATGGCACCCAGCAGGATGTAGTTGGCGCCCACGCTGAGCAGATAGCCGGTGCGGTCGTTGAGCACGTCGCCAATCAAAAATTCAACGCGCATCAGCTTGCCCAGCTGCGTGCGCATAAAGCCGGGCGTGTACAGCGGGCTGGTCAGTGTCTCGGGCATCGACGCCAAATCAATTGTTAGCGGCGCCTGGATGTCGGTCACCGGCGGCATAATCATATTGGTGCCTGGCACCGGCGACATGGTGCCCGGCGTCATCATGGTCGGCGGCAAAACGGGTGGGGTAGCGGTGGGATTCATACAAGACTTCCTCCAAAACTATGTTTTTGCATACAGCGGCGTGGGTCGGTAGAAGCAATGGTCGTTGATGTCGGTGTGATACACACCGCTCTTGTTGTACGGAAAATAGGGAATACACGGCGCGTAGGGATTGAAGTACCACAGGCTGTTGCCGGTCTCGCCCAACCGCTGGCCGGCCAACGCCCAATCGGCGATTTGATAGTGAATGGGCTCGGGGTTCATATTGTAAATGTTCTGCGGGTTGTACTTGCCGCCCAGTGTCTCGGTCGCGCAGTCAAACTGCCCCGGCTGAAACACCACGCGTTGCAGGCTGCCCTGCCCTACGCGCAAGTATTCACCGGTATCGGCGTGGACACGGTTCATCACCACACTGGCCACACCGCGCATCCCGTTGTCGCCCTCGCCGCCCGCTTCACATTTAATGAGCCGCGCCAGCAGCTCTCGATCACTGAATGCCATGTGCCGACCTCCTTAGGTTTCAACCCAGTCTATGTCGAACGCAGACCTTCTGCCACAGTAGACAACGGGGCGGACGCAACCAACAGTTGCGCCCGCCCCGTATCATCTTTTGTGTCTCACTCGTCCTGTGTCAACGACTCTTTTTTCAACGCGCGTTCCAGCAGCTGCGGCAGCCTATTGGGCGTACAGGCAAAACAGGGGATGCCCAACACGGCAATGCGCTTGGCCGAGGCATGATCATAGGCGGGGTGCCCACGGTCGCTGAGCGCCGTCAGCACAATAACAGTAACACCGCTCTGCTGCAAATCCTCCAGCTGGGCATACAGCTGTGCCTGATTGCCGCCCTCATAGAGGTCAGTCAACAAGATGAAGACCGTGTCCTGCGGCTGCTCTATCAACTGCCGGCAATAGCCAACGCAGCCGTTGATGTCGGTTCCGCCACCCAGCTGCACGCCATACAGCATATCAACCGGGTCGTCGCCGCACTGCTCGGTTAAATCAACAACGGCGGTATCAAAGGCGACAACGTGCGTTTTCAGCGCCGCCATCGAGGCCAGCACCGCACCGCACACGGCACCGTAGACAACCGATTCGGCCATCGAGCCCGACTGGTCCATGGCCAACACCACCGTCCACTTGCTGCTGCGCCGCGCTCTGTCAAAAAAGTAGACGCGCTCGGGCACAAGGCGGCGTAGCCCCACATTATAGCTTCTGAGGTTCTTGCCAATCGTAGTTTTCCAGTCGATGCTCGCCGCGTGGGGTATCGGGCTGTGCGCGCGTCGATTGACAGCGCCGGACACCGCCTGCTTCAGCTGACTCTCCAGCCGCTGATTAATATCGTCGACAACGGCCTGCACCACTTGACGCGCCACCGCTTTGGTCTGCTCGGGCACCTTGTCCTTCAGCGCCATCAGCGTTGTCACAATGGCCATGTCCGGCTTGACCGCCGCCAGTGTCTCTGGCTCCAGCAACAGCTGTTTTAGGCCGCGACGCTCCATGGCATCGGCTTGCAGCACACTGACAACATCGCGTGGAAAGCAGCGGCGCACATCGGCCAACCACCGCGCGATATAGGGCGCGCTGGCCTCGCGGCTGGCACTGCGCTGTTCGTCGTCTCCGTAGCGAAAGCCCTGCTGCGTCTCGTCGTAAATGGCGGCCAGCGCTTGGTCCATCAGGCGCTGCTCGCCGCTCAGCGGCGGTGCGCCCTGTTGGTCAAACCAGTCATCGACCTGCGGCCCCAGCAGCAGGCGCCAACGCGTCAGGTCAGCACCGCTCATTCTTCAATCAATATGGCGTCGACAAAGTTGTCGTCGACCCAGCTGCGGGTGTGCTCATTCAATGCCATACCAATGGTCGCCACGCCGGCAATGGCCACCTCCTCGGCATCGAGCAGCCGCAGTGCCGCGCGCACCTGTGCGCCGCTTTGAATCCACTCGTCGACCAGTACAACGCGGCTACCGCGCGGAATGCTGCCGCGCACAGCGCACAGCGTTTGTGACTGCCCCGTCGAATCGACGTAGCTGTCGCTAATCAATTCCTCCTCGCGGTAGGGCAGCTTGCCGCCCTTGCGCAAGGCGATAAACCCGACGTGCAGGCGTGCCGCCATCGCCGCGCCGAGGATCCAGCCCAGCGCCTCAGGAGCGGCCACATAGTCGACCTCGCCGTAGTAACCGGCGCTCAGCCGGTAGACAATGGCCTCAAAAAGCTGCGGCCGTTGAAACAGCGGCAGCAAGTCGTTGCGCCCAACCGTATTGCCCGGCAGCAATATCTTAATCTGTTCACGTAGATCCACAACAAGCCCTCCTTTTCAAAACCCGTCAAAATCAAAAGTCGATACCTCATCCAGCCATTGCCGCTCCTGCTCGCTCAGCGGCTGGCTGACAGCATCCTCCACTTGGTCGGCGCTCAACGCACGCAACTGTGCCAGCTGCTGACACACCATGCGCTTCTCGGCGGGTGAGAAGCCGGCCAACGCCCGGCGCAGGATTACCAACACCGGCACAAAGGCGTCCTCCTCAAGTGCCGCCATATAGTCGTCCAGCGCCTGCCACAGTTTGGACAGCGACAGCAGCGCATAGTGATTGCGCGAGACCAGCCCTTCAAACCAGCGCGCACTGTCGGCCGGCAATGTGGCGGACGACAGTCGGTGGGTCATCAACGGCAGCCACCGTGTCTCGTCCATGCCGTCGCGCTCCAACAGCAGCGCCGCCGCCGTGCCCGCCAGCAGGGCATTAACACTCTGCCCGTCAGCCACGGCGTGCAACGCCTGACGCCACGCCTCGCCGTCACACAACGACGGGTGCTGGACGGCGGCCTCCTGCACCAGCCACAGCGCCTTTTGCACCGCTGCGGCGGCGTTATCGTCACAGCCGCAACTGGTGGTTGCGATGCCCGTCGCGCGAACAAATAGCTGCGACAGCAACGGCTCCAGCGCCGTAGTATCGGTGTGTCGCAGTCCGCCAAACTTCACCGTCATGCTGAGCGTGTGCAGTGCCTCGGCCACTCCCTCAAGGCTGTCCTGTTGACCGGTAAAGTCGCGCAGTGCTTCAGCAGCGGCGCGCAGCGCGTCCGGCAGGCCGCACGCGGCCGCCGACTCGACAACAGCTGTAATATCGGCGATACATGTAACGCACTGTAATTGCTCGGCCAGCATCTCGCGTGCCGCCTTGTCAATCGTCTCGCCGCGCAGTGCGTTTTCGGCCAGCGCGATTTCGGTATCCGGCGTCCACTGCAGCGCATAGACTTCTTTCCACGTCGCACCTGTCTGCCGCACCTGCTGACGCTTGCCAAAAGGCACCCCAAGCGCGGCCAAACGGTTGAGAAAGAAAAAACGATTGAGGTCAAGCCAGCGGCTCTGCAGACGCTTGACCGCCGTGTTTTCGCGCAAGTCAAGCTGCAGTTCCTTGGCCACCGGCGTGCGGTAGCGCTCCAGTGTCAGCTGACGACACTGCCGCAAAAAATCCTGCTGTATGGGCGCGCTCAGATGCTGCGTTGGCAGTGAGCCGGCCGCTGTGCCCACCTCGACGCGGTTGAGCGCCTCGGCTATCGGCGCCAGTTGACCCTGTCCCAGGCAGGTAACCGCTGCGGCGCGCAAGTTGTCCAGTGTTGGCAACCGTTGGTTGCGTACCGATGCCAGCGCCAGTGAAAGCCGCGTTGCCTCCAGCACATCGGCGGCGGATACCGACCGACCCTGTTGCCGCAAGGTCTGTGCCAACTCAGCAAAAAACTGCACCGGAAGCGATTGCAGCGTATCGTCCCGCAGTGCACTCCACAGCAGTTCAAAGTAGCGAGGACTGTGGATGCCGGCTTCGTAGCCGGTTCGTGACGACAGTCGCAGATAGGTATAGGGCAGCGCCGTCAGCTGCACCGGCAGTCGCGGCAGGGCGTCGAGCTCGCTATCGCTCATCGGCGGCGCGTCTGTCAGCACCGACGCGTGATAAGCGCCACAGACGACCGCTATGTCTTGGTCGGCCACGCCGCTGCGCCGCACGGTCTCGATTTTGCGGCGCATGTGGGCCTCGCGAACTAGGTTTTCCGGCGCGACCGGCTGTAAATCGCGCAGTCCTTGTCCCAGCTCGTACACCGCCTGCCGGTAGGCGGCGTCACTGCTGTTGTGCTCGAAGGCGGCTTCCCAATAGTCATCAAAGGTTTCATAGCCGTTGGCCGCTGCCAGTTGCCGGTAGAGATGCTGCACCGACCAGGTCGGCTGCTGGTCGTCTGCTGGTTTTCGTGCCGACAGCGCCAGAAAGACGCCGGTGGGCAAATCGATAAACTTGGCCTCGGCGCCATTCTCGGACGCCCAGCGCAGAGCGGTTAACTCGGGCGAGTAGTCGGCGTAGGGAAGCAGCAGCGATCGGACCGGCGGCTGGGCGGCGTAGGCCATGACCGCAACCGGCGGTTGCGTCTCCGCGTCAGTCAGCAGCGCAATCAGCTGTGTGACATCGCTGGGGCCTTCAACCAGAACGGCCTTGGGGCGCTGCCTGTCCAATGCCGCGCGCAGGTGGAGCGAGGCGGCCGGTGAAAAGTGCCGCACACCAAATACCATCACGGCTCTGCTTCTCAGCGTTCGGCGGCAGGCAGCAGCGCGGTGAGCGATTGGTATAAGCCCTGCCAGCCGGCGCGTTTTTTGACCACAGTGCTAAGATACTCGCGTAGCACGGCGGCGTCCTTTTGCTCATCCTTAACCACGGCACTCAACAGGCCGGGCGCGAGGTCGTTGTCGGTGATGCTGCCGCTGCCAAAGCAGCAGGACAGCGACATGGCGCCCACCAGCAGACTGATAGCGTCGGCGGTCGACAGCACGCCGGACGGGCACTTTACGCGTTCACGGCCGTCCTCGGTCACGCCGGAGCGCAGCTCGCGGAACACGGACACGACCTTAGCGACGACCTCGTCACCCGGCTGCGCGCCACCTAGGTTCAGCGTATCGGACAGCTGCGCCACGCGGGTGGAAACAATACGTTTTTCGTCCTCGGCGGTGGCCGGCGGTGGTAGCACCACCATGTTAAAGCGCCGTTTGAGCGCTGATGACATGGCGTTGACGCCGCGGTCGCGTGTGTTGGCGGTAGCGATGAGATTGAAGCCGCGAGCCGCTTTGACATCGGTGGCCAGTTCGGGTATGGCGATACTCTTTTCGCTCAGCAGGCTAATCAGCGCGTCCTGCACCTCGCCGGCGCAGCGGGAGATTTCTTCAAAACGGGCGATGGCACCGCGCTCCATGGCCTGATAAACCGGTGTCTTGACCAGCGCATCGGGCGTTGGGCCGTTGGCGATTAACAATGCGTAGTTCCAACCGTAACGAATTTGCTCTTCGGTGGTGCCCAGTGTGCCTTGCACCACCAATGTTGAGTCGCCGGATATGGCAGCGGCCAGATGCTCGCTCAGCCACGACTTGGCCGTGCCCGGTTCGCCGATTAGCAGCAGGCCGCGGTCGGCCAGCAGCGAAGCGATGGCGATTTCAACGGTGCGGCGGTCACCAATATACTTAGCGCTGATGTCCACGCCCTTGGCCTGTCCGCCCACAATATAGGTCAGCACGGCCTGCGGCGACAGCTGCCAGCCGTCGGGACGTGTGGCGGTATCGGCGGCGGCCAGCGCCTCGAGTTCGCGGCGATACAGCCATTCGGCCGGCTGACGCAGTACATTTTGGTTCATGTTGACCACCCCATTCAAAAATCCAGCAATGCGTTGTCCAAAAAGGGATACTGGCGCATAAAGCGCGGCAACTTAAGCGCTTGAATACAGGCGTCAAACAGTGCAACATCGGCTGCGTGTCGTTCGGCAACCGTTGGTTGCGCCTTCTGCAACGCTTTTAACGCCGCTTTGTCACCCATCTGTACTAAGGCTTTCAGCGCCGCAACGCGAACAACCTTATGGTTGTCAAGCAGTAGCGCCTCGAGGGTCGGACGCGCGTCCGGCTCCTTGCGCAAGCGATAGACCGCCTCAGACCGTAGCTCGCTGCAGCCGCGCTGCAGCACACGCTCAGTAAAACCACGATCCTTTTGGGCCGCCAACAGCCGAAAGGTGAGGCAGTTGCCTCGACGGCTGCTGGTCAACGTAAACCGCGACTCAAGCGCGCTGACGGCGTCTTCGCCGATGCCCCGCAACGTCAGCGCGGCGAGTGTGGACACTTCGCTTGACTGACTGTGAAGTGCCATACAGAGCGAGGGCAACAGGCGCAGGTCGAACAGCTGGTTGCTGTCGAAGGCCCGCTGCAGCAGCTCGGCACGACCGGGTGCCGCTGTTGTCAATGCGGCGTGGAGGGCTGTCAGGTGGCTGTACGGCAATGTCGTGGTCAGCGCGCTACCTGCTGTACGCGGCGCTTTCGGCGTGGCAACCTGAGGTTGCTTACACTGCGCCACCAGCAGCGCCTGTGTCAACGACAACGCGGCCAGCGGCGAGTCGCGCCCCTCGGAACACGCCAATACAAGTTGTTCGAGTCTTTGCAGTGCAGGTGTTTGGCTTGCCGCAACCTTTAGTTGCGCCGCCAGGCGCACCAACTGGGCATCGTCTTTTGCGGCGGCAGGGCCGGCAATGAGCAGCCGGCGCAGCTGCGTATGCAGCGCTGTTAACGTATCAGTCATCAGGCACCTCGCTTAGGCCAGGCGCAACAGGCCCTGCGGCCCGAGCAGCGACAACGGAGCCACCTGCAGGCTGCCGTCGCGGTAGGCAAAGCGGCCCAGAAGCGCCGAATACTGTGACAGGCGGCGACCCAGCAGCGATAGCACCGGCAGGGTGTCGGCCCAGCCACCGGAAACGGCGTTGGCCAGCTGAAACCACACAGTGCCGCAGCGCACGAAGTGGCCGCTCTTATCGGCAGAAAACTCGTCGCAGGAAAGCAACACATAGGGATGCCGACTACAAAGCGGATTGATGAGCTGCTGCTTGACCTGACGGCAAATGTGCTCGCCGTCGGTCTGTCGGCATTGGCACGCGGCCTGCCAGTCGGCATCGTCCGGCGGTGTCATGGACGGCAACTCGTTCCAACGGATGCGACGGTTTTGGCCGGCCGTTGGATAGTGATAACACTGACGCACGGTCAGCATGCGGTCGCAGGAGTCTTCCTGTGGTACGTGCTGCACGGCGCGGTAAGGACGATAATTGACGCTTAGGTCAACGCGCGACTCCTCAAGGTTCAGCCACACGCCGAGGTCCTGATAGTGCAGTTCGGCCTCGTTGTCGTAGCAGGTGAAGGCCAGCTGCAGCAGGTGGGCTGTCGACGTATTTCCGATGGCCGCCAAGTCGCTCAGCTGCCACGCTGTGCCCAGTACGGCCTCGATTTCCGACGTAGTGTCGCGCGGCGCTTCAGGGTTGGCCAATCGGTCTTGCAGATAGCTGCGTCCACGCTGCACGAGGGCATGCACGCGCGCTGCGTCTTGACATACGATGGTATACATGGCCTCGGTGTCGGTCATGGCGAAGGTGTCCAACAGTTGTAGCAGAAGACCCTGCACGCCGGTCAGGTGGCAGTCGGCCAGCTGTTTGGTTTGGTTTTTCAGCGCCAGCAGCGTTTTTCCATTGACGGCTGCCAAGCCATTGGCGGTCAAAGCCTGCAGAACGGTTTCAGCCAGCGCTAACCCTTGCAGCTGTTGCTCAACCCGGCTGTTGCTGCGCGCGGTGCCGGCTGTTGTTGCTGCCGATGCCGCCGGCTTGGACTCGGCACGTCGCGCCGCTTTTTCGCGCTTGTCAACCAACGGTTGCGGCAAGGCGGCGGTTGTAAACTTTCGGTTGCGCGCTTTGGCCAGCGTCAGCGCCAATGCATGCTTGCACGGACGTTTGCGACTGGGGCAGCTGCAGCTGAAAGCGGGACTGGACTCGTCGGTAAAGTCGGCCGACACGGTGTAGCTGCTTTTGCCACTGCCGAGGCACTCACCAAAAAGGATGTGACCGTCGGGACTGCTATTCAGTTGCACCAGCTGGCCGGCTTGTTCTATCGCGTCGGCGTTGCGGAAGGAGGCCGGATCGGGCGCTAAGGCCTTGACTACAGCTTCAGAAACGTGCACTTTGACCTCTCCCTCCAACCTTCTCTCTCTTCATCATACACCACCCATTAGGGCCTGTCAAACGACGCTACACCCTTTTTTTCGACATTTTTGGCACCGCTTGCGTTATGTCAACATAGACTGTAGTGGGTGCTGTCGGCAACGCCATCAGAACAACATATATAAGGAGACATTGACTATGGATTTGAAAAACTTTTATGAAAAGCTCGAGTTCGAGCCGACGGGAAAACCTCACAAGGAGGACCGCTGCTGCGGGTATGACGGCTGTCACAAAAAGTGCGTCTGCATTTGCGAGGGCCCTAAAGGTGACCGTGGACCCTGCGGCCCCAAGGGTGAGACGGGCGATAAGGGCGAGCGCGGCCACAGGGGCGAGTGCGGCATGCCGGGTTGCCAGGGCGAGTGTGGACCTAAGGGCGAAAAAGGCGACAGGGGATGTCAAGGCGAGCGCGGCCCTAAGGGTGAGAAAGGCGAGCAGGGCAGCCGCGGTGAGTGCGGGCCCAAGGGTGAAAAAGGCGAGCAGGGTTGCCACGGCGAGCGCGGTCCTAAGGGTGAAAAAGGCGAGCAGGGCTGCCGCGGTGAGCGCGGTCCCAAGGGTGAAAAAGGCGAGCAGGGCTGCCACGGCGAGCGCGGGCCCAAGGGTGAAAAAGGCGAACAGGGCTGCCAGGGCGAACGTGGGCCTAAGGGTGAAAAAGGCGACTGTGGCGCTTGCGGCAGCGGCGAGCTGCTGGAAAACCCCGGCTTTGAGCACTGTCATTACGACATTCCCTGCGGGTGGAAGCCCTGCTGCCAAGCCTGTGCCGATGATGCTGTGACAATGGCAACGGCGGACGGTCAGGCCGTTGAACCGGGCGAGGCTTTCCGACCCCACGCCGAGCGCAACATTGAGTGCGTCAACTGCGAGGGTACGGTTCACAGCGGCTGCCAAGCGGTGCGGCTAGAGGACAACGCCTGTTTATATCAGACGGTCTACCGCGTTGAGAAAGACCGCTGCTATGCCTTCTCTTTCTTTGCCAAGGGCCAGGACGCCAAACTGACGGCTGAGGTGCTGTTTGAATCCAAGTGTAAGGATGAAACGGGCGCTTGCATCGTGGTGCGCGCCGGCGATTTGTGCTGTGACTGCTACGGCTATTACCGCGTCGTAACGTCCAAGGTGCCGTACGACGTCGACTGCGTCACCGTGCGCTTTACCGTCGACGGCTGCGACTGCCGCGGCTATGTGCTGCTCGACGACGTTTCACTGACCGGCTGCTAAGTTGGAAAATCGGCGCAAAAGCCCCTGATTTCAGGGGCTTTTTTGCTGTTGAGCAACAGTTAAATATCTGCAACGAAAAAGGTTTTCCTTTTTTGGCTGTAGGGTGTACAATGGGCGGTGAGGTGATGATTGTGGCTCGTAACACCCATCCCGATTGGCTGCGGCTTGACAACGCCGCTAAAATTTATCCGGCCACGCGCACGGAGGAATGGAGTGCCGTGTTCCGGCTGGCTGTTGTGCTAAAGCGGGACATCGACGCCGAGTTGCTGAAACAGTCACTGGACGTCGCGGTGCGCCGGTTTCCGTCGCTCTATGTGCAGATGCGGCACGGCGCTTTTTGGTATTTTCTCGACCGTCCGCCGGCGGGCATGGTTGTGCGTCCCGAGCCGGAGAGCATGCCACCCTGCCGGCCGTTACGCGACGCCGACGGCGTTGTGTTTCGCGTGCTGTACCACGGGCCGCGGCTGTCGGTGGAGTTTTTTCATGTGTTGACCGACGGCTCGGGTGCGATGGAGTTTCTCAAGGCGCTGACGGCCGACTACCTGACGCGCTGCGGTTTGCTGGACGAGCCGGTCAGCGGCGTGCTGTCGCTGCATGAGGATCCGCTGCCGCGTGAGTGGGAGGACAGCTTTGCCCGCTATGCCGACCCTGCCGCGCACGGCAGCCGCGCCGAGCCGCAGGCGTGGCAGGTGCCGGGCCAGCCGCTCAAGCAGCTGATGGTAACGCACGGTCTGTGCCCTGTTGCCGACATCAAGCGGGCCGCCAAGGCGATGGGCGTTACGATTACCGAGTACCTGACCGGTTTGCTGCTGACCATTTACAGCGGACAGAAAACCGATAACAGGCCGGTGAAAATTATGATCCCGGTCAATTTGCGCAACTATTTCCCCTCGTTTACACTGCGTAATTTTTCGTCATATGTCAATGTTACGCAGGAGGAGGACACCGCTGATGTCGCTTCGGCCTGCCAATTGGCGCACCGTCAGCTGACCGAGCAGGCGCGCGCCGACGTGCTCAATCACCGCATGAGCCTCAACGTCAACAGCGAGCGCAATGTCTTTGTGCGCCTTGCACCGCTGCCGATTAAACGCCTTGTCCTCAAGGCCGCGTTTGCCATGTACGGCGAAAACTTATTTACCGCCTCGCTGTCAAATCTCGGATTGATTACGCTGCCGGAGGCGATGGGTCGGCACATTGAGCGCTTCGATTTCACGCTGGGCGCACCCTATAAAAATGCACACGCCTTTGCCGTTATCGGCTTTGGCGACACACTGACCATTACCGTCACCCGTACCATTCGTGAGTCGTGGGTCGAGCGCGCGCTTTTTTCGCAGCTGAGCGCCGCCGGCGTGCCGGTGTCTATTATTGCCAACCAGGAGGTGCTGCCTGATGAAGTGTAGACGATGCCAAGTTGAGATTTTATCGGGGCAACGGCGTTGTCCGCTGTGTCACGACGTGCTGACTGAAGCGGCCACGGAAAACACCGCCTACCCTGTCTATACGCTTAAAAAACAGCGCAGCGCCTTTTACCGTCGGCTGTTGCTCTTTGTGTCGCTGGCGGCTATTTTGGTCTGCTCGTTAATCAACATTCTGACCGGCGGACGGCTGTGGTCGATTTATGTCACGGCCAGTGTGCTCTGCTTCTGGCTGTTTATTGACTTCTCCGCCTTTCAGCACAGCTGGCTGCGCGCGACGCTGCGCTGCACCTTCGCCGGTGCGCTGTTTGTCTTTGTCGTCGATGTGCTGGACGGGCATCTCGACTGGTCGTCGAGCTGGGTATTGCCGGCGGTATTCTTCAGCATTACGCTGCTGCTGACGGTTTTTATTATCGCCAAGCCGCTGCGGCTGCATGATTTTATGTTTTATCTGCTAACGATGGCTTTCTTTGGGCTGGCGCTGGTTGTCGGCGGCATTGTCGGGCTGTTCTCGCCCGTGTTGCCCGCCTATATCGGCGCGGCGTATCAGCTGCTGACAATTCTGGCGCTGTCGGTGTTTAGCGACCGCTCGATGGGTTCTGAGCTGAAAAAACGGCTGCATATTTAATCGTTCGGACTTGTCGAAAGCGGTCGCAACTGGTATACTGATAAGAAAAGTAGCGTTGGAGGTGTGTCCTCATAGAATATGTGCTTTGGGGTGCCATAGCTGTCTTTACAGTACTGGCCGTTTGGTTACTATTGAAAAAGCGGGTCGATCGCCTGCCGCGGCAGTATGGTGAGCTTTCAATTACGCTGCCGTCGCAGCAAACGATACAGCACGCCGCCGACAGCTTGTCGCTGATGGTGCGCTGTCCGACGGTCAGCGTGCCGGACGGCAAGGGCGACTTTGTCGCTTTTGACGTAATGCTGCGCTTTTTGAAGCTGGTTTACCCGCTTTGTTTCGCCAGAATGAAGCTCGATTTGGTCAATGATTACAGTATTATGCTGCACTGGAAGGGCAAGAACAGCAAGCTGGAGCCGCTGCTGTTTTGTGCCCATCTGGACGTTGTGCCGGCCGGTGAGGGCTGGTCGCACGACCCCTTTGGCGGCGACCAGTCGGGCGGCTATGTGCACGGACGCGGCACGCTCGACGTGAAGAGCGCGATGGTCTGTTTGCTGGAATCGGCGGAGCAGCTGCTGGCCGAGGGCTACACGCCGGAAAATGACATTTATTTTGCCTTTGGGCACGACGAGGAGATTGGCGGTCGCCATGGAGCGGCGGCTATGGCTCGGCGGTTTGCGCATCGCGGCCTGCGGTTTGCCATGGTGCTGGACGAGGGCGGCTTTTGCATGAAGCACGGCGAGCAGTATGTGGCGCAGGTGGGTGTGGCCGAAAAGGGCATGATGAACCTGCGGCTGTCCTGCCGCGACGACGGCGGTCACGCCGCTACGCCGCCCAAGCACACAGCACTGGGCCGGCTGGCCGAGGCGATTAGCCGCATTGAAGCTTGCCAGCCCAAGCCGAGGCTGACGACATTGACACGCGATTATTATACCGCCGTGGCGGCCACGCTGCCGCACAAGCAGCGGTTTTGGCTGGCCAACAGCCGGCTGTTTGGCCGGGCGCTGATCCGATCGCTGGCCACCGAACCGGCCGACAATGCGCTGCTGCGCACGACGGCGGTGCCGACGGTAGCACAGGGCGGGGACACGCCTAACGTACTGCCGCGCACGGCTGAGGCGGTTGTCAATGTCCGGCTGTTGACCGGCGACAGCAGTCAGCATTTCCTCGACTATATCAAGCGGCTGACCTCTGATTTGCGCGTGGAAATCAACGTGCTGCGCGCGCAGGAGCCGAGTTTGGTTTCGCGTTACAACGATCGCGTCTTTTTTCAGCTGACCGAGTCAATTCAAGATGTGCTGGGGCCGGTTACGGTGGCGCCCTACCTGATGGCCGGGGCCACCGACGCCTCGAAGTACGAGCAGCTGAGCTATCACACCTATCGCTATTGTCCCTTTGTGCTGTCCAAGGCCAATCACGCCACCATTCATGCCGCCAACGAGCGTATTCAAGACAAGGCGCTGGGTTGCGCCGTGCTGTTCTATCGCTCGTTGATGAGTAAAACATGGTAAACGCCCGCAGCAACGCCGCCGAAGCCGTCGGACTGACGCTACAGGCGTCGGGCGCAGTCAAAGCGGCTACCGTGTCGCTCGGTGCTTTGGCGCTGAGTCAACGGCGTCTCGACGCGTTGGCGCGCAAAGCTGGCGGCGTCAACAGCGTTTTGGTTGCCGCGTTTCCCTACTATGCCGGCCCGCGTGACCTGCCTATGTCTCTTTACGCACAGGGCCTTGACTATGTACCGGTGCTGACGGCGCGCATGGAGCGCGCGGTTGAAGCGCTGGCACGCCGCTGGCCGTCGGCTTTTTTTGCCGCGCTGCCGGAGGGCTCGCCGCTGCCTATTGTGGAGGTTGCGTATCGCGCCGGGCTGGCGCTCAAGGGCAAGAACGGACTGGCGATTGTACCGCCCTATGGCAGTCTTATTTTTCTCAGCGCACTGGTGTCCGACATGGACTGGTCGGCGCTGTTGCCGCCGTCTACGGTGTGCAGTGACAGCTGTCGTGCCTGCCTGTCCGCCTGTCCGACCGGCGCCTTGCTATCCGACGGGCTGGATCGAGGTCGCTGTCTGTCCTATATCAGCCAGCGCTGGCAGGCGACGCCCGAGCAGCTGGCGCTGCTGGAAAAAGACCCGACTCTCTGGGGCTGTGACCGCTGTCAGCTGTGCTGCCCGCACAACCATGCACCCGCGCTGTCGCCTTATCCCGAGTTTACCGCGTCGCTGCTGCCGCCGGTCATTGACGCCGATGCGCTGGTGGGACGCGCCTGCAATAAGCACGGCCTGGCACTGTTGCAACGCAACGCCGAGCTGGGCGGCTTTCACCACATTAAAGGAGATTCTTGACCATGACGCGTTCTACAAAACTGCTCGGTCTACTACTGGCAGTCGTGCTGCTGGCTTCACTGCTGCCCTCGGCGTTGGCCGCTTCCAAGCCGGTGCCCGTCGTTTACATTAATAGTGCTGCGATTGCTGTGGCACGTGACACTATACCGGTGGTGCAGGACAAGGCCGCCTATGGTTCGGCGGCGTTGCTGTCGTCGTTGGGCACGTTGCATTGCAATAGTAAGGAAAGTGACAACATGCTGTCGCTGACCGACGCTGTCGGCAATTGGATGGTGTTTGCGCTGGACGACGGCTATGTCTACACCACCGATAACCGCAACCTGTCTAAGTGCAAGCTGGTTAAGCAGGAGGGCACCTACTACCTGCCGCTGGCTGAAATCTGTAAATTCTTTGGTTACTATTACGAACTGTATACCGGCTCGTTTGGCGCGGCGGTGCTGATTGACACCACCACTACGGAACCAGCGTCGACCGAATTGGCGGCACTCAAGCAGCGCGCAGTAGCCGAGGTGCCTGTGTTGGTACGCGCGTATCAGGACGGAGCGACCGCTCCCAGCGCCAATCCGACAGCGCCGCCTTCGGGCACGCCGACGACATCGCGTGTGACGCTGCCGCCGGTGATTCCTTCGGCCGGCAGCTACACCAGCCGACCCACGCCCACAGCAAGCCAGCCCACCGACGGCAGTGGAACGACCGAAGTCTCGCCGACGCCCAAGCCCATGACCACCAAGGTTATTTATCTGACCATTGACGACGGCCCCAGCCAGTATACCCATGCCATTCTGGACGTGCTGGACCAGCACGGCGCGAAAGCCACCTTCTTTATGCAGGGCTGCTATTATGAGGACGGCGACGACGCCCTGCGCCGCATTGTCGGCAGCGGGCACGCCTACGGGCTGCACAGCTATACGCACTCCGAGAGCAAGTTTTACGCCTCGCCCGAGGCTATGATCGGTGAACTGAACCAGTGCAACGACTTGATGCGCGCCATCGCCGTTACGCGCTCGCGCTTGGTGCGAACGCCCTATGGCTCCGATCCCTATTTTTCACCCGGGGCTAAGAAACACCGCCCGGGCCAGCGCGAGGCGATGAACAACGCCGGCTTCCGCTATTGGGACTGGGATATCGACTCCAACGACTGGCGCTTCAAAAAGGATCAGGGCGCTGAGGTGGGGCAGGGCATTATTAACCAGCTGAAGAACCACGATTTTTCTTCGCCGGCAATCGTGCTTTTCCATGAAAAATCGTTTACCGCCGGCTTTTTGCCTGCCGTGTTGGCATACGGCAAAAGCATTGGCGCCGAGTTCCGCGCCATTACCGATGTTGACTCGCCCTATAACTACCAGCGCGATCGAACGTAAAAAAGGGGTTGCATCTTTTGCGCCGGTGTGCTACAATACACTGCGCGCGGGCAAGAGTACCTATGTGGTGGGTGTGGCTTAGCTGGTTAAAGCACCAGATTGTGGTTCTGGGGATCGCCGGTTCGAATCCGGTCACCCACCCCAACTTTTCTTGCGTTCAGGACGTCGACACGCCGAAAGGATGGGACGTCCGCCAAGTCGGTAGGGCACTAGGCTTTGAATCTGGCCTTTTGCAGATTCAAATCCTGCCGAGACGTCCAAGAGCAAATCAAATCGGACAAACCCTTGGAGAAACAGGGCTTGTCCGATTTTTTTGCACAATAGTCGCTGATAAAAAAAAGTGCGTCAGGTATTTGCCAAATTGAACTGTCAAAATACATTACACAAAACAAAAGGACACGAGCTACCGCCACATTAACAGCGGGCTCGTGTCCTGTTTGTTATATCATGCTATAACACTCCGGTGTATTGCTATCTCTGTACTGCGGCAAGCCTCAAGTAGCATCGCTCACGCTGAACCGCTCGCTTATTCTCTGGACAACAGCAGCAACTTCACTGCGACGAGTGTCGTTAACCGGAGCAAATGTACCATTGCTGCCGACCATCAGCTTTTCAGCGATAACCCACTGCACAGCAGGTTTGGCCCAGTTGCTCACCTTGCCGGCATCCTTGAACGTACTCAAATCATCCCGCGCGGTAATATCGGCACCTTTGAACCGGGCGTATCTTTGCATAATGGCGGCCATCTGTTCACGGGTTACGACACGGTCGGGGCGGAAGGTCTCGGCGCTGAAGCCAACAACAATGCCTTTTTCAGCCGCCCAGTCAACGGCAACGTCGTAGTAAGCGCCGGCTGTGACATCGGTGAAGGTACAGGATGTATTCGCTGCAGGCTTGCCCTCCATGCGCCACAAGATGGTAACAAACATGGCACGGGTGGTGCCGACTGTCGGCGAGAACTTGTCAGCGGAGGTGCCCGCCATGAAGTCGTTTTGGAAGCAGAAGTCTACATTGGCGGCAAACCAAGCGTTTGCAGGTACGTCGATGAAGACGTGCAGTTTTTTCAACAGCGCATTGCAGTTGGCTATGGCATCTTTAACTGCACTGATTTCGGCAGCGGTCAGGTTGCCCGTATGGTCTTTCAGCAGCGCCTTGTAGGCAGCCAGCGCAGTGTTAATGTCGTCGCGGTCGTCCTCTGTTACCGTTTCCTTGGTCAAGCCGCTGACTGCTTCGTCGGCTTTGGTGACTTCGACTTTAACGCGACCCAAGACGTCCAGCAAATCCTCACACTTGTCCAGGCCAGCCTGCAATGCAGCCAATTCTTCTTCGGTCGCATCGGTAGTGTCCAACGCTTTGAGTGCGGCGTCCACACGCTCAATGGTGGCCTTGTCCATAGATTTAACATTAAGCTCGGTCAAGTCTTTGATACTGGCGAGAATGCTGTTGATATCCAGCGAATTGCGGATGTCATCCAGCGAGCTCTCCACATCGGGGTCCAGGCTCGAGTAGTAGTTGAAACTCGTCGAAGCGGAGGCCGCAATGCTTTGGAGGTTAAACGTAATGGCAATCGCACTATCCTCCAGGCTGTAGCCGTTCAAATCAGCAGCGGCCAGTTGCTCTTGCGTCAATGCAATGGCTTCTTCAGCTGCCTGCGTGGGCAAACCTTCGGTAGTTTCTGTCCACAACCCGTCTATGTAAGCCGATGTCGGCGCAAAAGCAACACCGTGTGAAACGCGCGCCCTGTTGTCAAATGCGATAAAAAACATACCGTCGAGCGTAGTATTGCCGCGTGCGACAACCATGGCGAAGTTCGACGTTGAACCGGCTACATCGGAAACCGGGTTGCAGATCACCTTGTTGTATGTTTCGTAGTTATTTGTCGGTTTGTAGTCCTGATCGGGATCAAAGCTGCGCATAAAGCGAACATTCTCGACCGCTGCGCTGCCCTGATTGGTAACAACCACCTGAGTATCGTAATAACTGTCGTTAACGCCAAAGGAGTATGTAAGTTCTACCTTAACATTCTCGGCGGTAATGCCGGTGGTCACTGCCTTCAGCAAGTCCTTTGACGTGTCTGACGCGTCAACAGTTGTCGGCTGCTGAATGGCCGTACCCGGCCAAGCCGCTCCGTTTCTATCCGCGAGCGGATAGTTGTAAGTAGTGGCGCCGATTTGATATGTCAAAACCCAGCGCTCTTCCGGTGTCCCCGGTAAAAAGAAATCGCCCGTGGTTGGCGCATTGCCAATATTCCACCCGTCGCCGTCGGACACTAACCCCAGGCCTTTGTACGCCATGTCTCTGTGAAAGCTGGCATCGGTCGGCGCGACTTGCGTACCGAACGAACCACCTTTACTGACGCCGACTTCGATGTAGTTGCCGCCCAAAAAGACGTCGCCGGTAGTGGCATTGTACTCGCTGCGTGCTCCGGGAAGTGTTCCTTCTTCGGCCCTTGCCGAAGTGAGTGGCCCGATTGCGACAGACAGCGCCAACGCTGTCGTCAGCATGGTTGAGATGCCTTTTGTTGAAAACAGTTTCATGATATTTTTCTCCTTTTTCTTTTGATATACTACCGCGGTATCGGGTCGCCGGTCACACGAAACCGCCAGTTTTTGGCACTTAATCATGTGACGTGACCGGAAAGAAAAAGTTCCTGCTTCTCCGTAAAAAAATATGCAATTGTTTTCTAGGGAGTTTGTGTTAGTGCGCAAAAATGGGAATTTTTATTTACGTTTCGCCAAACAATTGCATTGCGACAACGATTAATATCCTAGTCACACAGCGCATAGCGTCATGCCAGCGCTTCGTTGTATTTTGTCATAATGCCCATAAGGATGCGACCGTGCCTGAAAAATATGATTGACAAATTCGGTTTACTATTATAGAATAGTTGGGCAACTGCTTAGAAGGTGTCTGACACACGCTGTCATCCTACTATAAGTATTGCCATAGGTTGTTGTTTTTGCTACAGCTATGAAAAGCTCAGTAAAATCAGTGTTTTGCTGACTCTACCGCAGTCTCAAACATTGGGATGTCGCCAAGTCGGTAAGGCACCAGACTTTGACTCTGGCATTTCGCAGGTTCGAGTCCTGCCATCCCAGCCACGAAGCATCGCGGCAGGCCTCGCTTGCCGCCTTTTACGGTCTGCTAGCTCAGTCGGTAGAGCATCTGCCTTTTAAGCAGGTGGTCCGCGGTTCGAATCCGCGGCAGATCACCAGATAAGCAGGGTCTTTTCGACCCTGCTTGTTTTCTTTTTTTCTTGACAACGAGGCTGTATGCTGGTATGCTGTTTGCCGGCAATAGATTTGCCAATGAATGAAATGTAAGGGGAAAAAACATGAAAACATCGACCAAACTCGCTGCGCTGCTCATGCTGGTGCTGGTGCTGCTGACCGCCTGCGGCGGCGAAAAAGCCACCTCGACCACCGCCGCTCCGGCCATTGAAGGCGCGCCGAACGGCACCTACAAGGCCACCTTGGATGACACCGAGATGACGCTGAGCTTCAACGGCTACAACTTCACCATGGATGTTCCGGCCGACCAGATGGGTCTGACCGATGGCTCCACCTTTAAGCTGAGCGGCACCTTTACTATGGACGACAAGACCGTTAAGTTCAAGCCCGATGAAGACGCGCTGAAAACCGAGATGCGCACGCTGGTTAAGAAGATGCTGAAAGACCAAGGTATGGATGACTCGGTCATTACCGATGATATGATTAACAGTATGCTCGACAGCCAGATGGGTCAGCTGACCTCCTCCTTCGAGCAGATGGTCGGCACCTATGATGCCGACGCCGACACCGTTACGGCCGGCGAAAACGTCTTTAAGAAGTAAAACACACACAACCTCAAAAAAACAAAGCAGGTCGGGATATGTTCCCGACCTGCTTTGTTTTTGTCTTACGGCAGCAGCTGGTTGGCTTGGGTCTGCCGGTTGAGCGCCAGCTGCCGGGCGAAATAACAGTCGTAGATGGTGCGCGCGATGGGTGCGATGTTGCCGCCCGAGTCGCCTTTTTCCACCACTACGGCTATGGCAATCTCCGGCTGTTCGTAGGGCGCGTAGCTGACGAAGATGCCATTTGTTTTGCCGTTGACCTGTGCGCTGCCTGTTTTGGCGGCGACGGCGATAGGGTAATCGCCAAACACCGATGAGGCCGTGCCGCCTGTCTGGCAGACTAGGCGCATGCCCTGTTGCACGGCGGCAAGATTGGCCGGGTCAAACTCCAGCTGCGCCAGCACGGTTGGCTGCACCGTTTGGGTCACTGTTTTGTAGTCATAGCTTTTGGCCAACTTGAACAGATGGGGCTGGTAGCGCGTGCCGCCGTTGGCGATGGTGGCCGTGTAGTTGGCCAGCTGCAGCGGCGTAAACAGATTGTCCGACTGGCCGATGGCCATTTGCAGCGTGTCGCCGGGATTCCACGTCTTGCCCTGCGCGGCGCGATTTTGCGAGCCGGCCAGCACGCCCGCCTGCTCACCCGGCAGATCAAGACCACTGCGCTGGCCGAGGCCCAGCCGATTGGCCATGCCCTCCAGCGGTACGATGCCCATGCGGTCGGCCGTTTCATAAAAAAAGTAGTTGCAGGATACCTGCAGCGCTGCGGCGACATTGAGGGCGCCATGCGTCTGCCGCGCACTTTTGTAGAGCCCGCACATCGGCGCGTAGCCGACGTTTTGATAGGCGGTAAACACGCCCAAATCGGTGATGGTGGCGGTTGGCGATACCACTCCGGCCTGCAGCGCCGCCATGGCCGAGCTCATTTTCATCGTCGAGCCGGGCGCGTACGTGCCGGCAATGGCGCGGTTGAACAGCGGCTTGAGCGGGTCGGCCAGCAGCTTTGCGTAGTCGTTGGTGAGCGTTGACGGCGCGTAGGTGGGGTAGGTGGCCATAGCCAGCACCTCGCCACTATTGACGTCTATGACCACCACAGCACCGGCGTCGGCCTCTCCGCCAACGCCACGGCCGCCGGCCAGCTCGGCAATGCGGTCGGACAGCGCTTGCTCAGCGACGCGTTGCAGCTCAATATCCAGCGTGAGCAGGCAGTTGTCGCCCGGCTGCGCCGGCTTGTCGACAGTCACGCCGGTGGTGTCGCCGTCGCCGTTGGTTTCCACGGTGCGACTGCCGGCGATTCCGCGCAGCCGCGACTCCAGCTGTTTTTCCATACCCTCCTTACCGACGATGGCGTCAAGGCTGTATTGCTCAGCTTTTAGCTGCTCGTATTCCTCGGTTGAAATAGGGCCGGTGCGCCCCAGAATATGCGCCGCCAGGTGGGTCTCGTAGTGACGCGCTGTCTCCTGCGCTGCGCTGACACCGTCCAGCTTTCGCTCCTGTATGGCGGCCACCAGCGCCGCGTCGATATCGCTGGCGAATCGGTAGGCGCTGATATTGCCGAAGTGGTGGCGCAGCTCAACCTCGTAGCGTACGCCGATGAGTGCCCGGGCCTCGCGCTCGGGTACTTCGGCCTCGACACGGTAGGTTTTTTTAAGTTTCTCTATGAGGGTTTCGGCGTTGATGTCGGCCGGCCACTCGCGTTTCTTGAGAAAGCGCTCGAGCCGGCTGCGCGCCGTGTCGCTGAGCGGCTCGAGGTAGCGGTAGGGTGGCTCAGCGGTGATGGGTAACGTGTCAGTGTGCGGCGTGTTGTACTGACGGCACAGCGAAAGCAGCGCCAGCAAGCTGGCATTGGCGGTCTTGTGGTTGCTCATCAGCGCTGTGGTATCCAGTTTGACGTAGCTGGTCACGCGGTTGGTGACCAACGGGCGGCCGTTGCGATCGAGCAGCGCGCCGCGCGCGGCGTCAAGGCGCTCGGTTTTGGTATAACGGCGCGTGTCGACGGTATCGGCCTTGGCTGTCAGCAGTTGCAGACGGTAGAGGTTGCCCAGCAGGGTCAGCAGCGTCGCGGAAAAGCAGAGCCCCAGCAGGATCAAACGCAGGATATAGCGTCGGCGCACGGCTTACCTCCTGACGGCGGCCGCTTGGCCGCTCATGGCGCGAACCAGCCACCATAGTGGCGGCACAAACAACAAAGAATAGAGCAGTTCGGGCGCCAGCACTGTCCACAGCGCCGACACGCCGGCATAGCCGGGCATCCACAGGTGGAACAGGCCGTACAGCAGCTGCCCCAGCAGCGAAACGACGGTTGACCAGGCGAAGGCTGCCGCCACCGTTTTGGGGTAGACGTTCTGGCTCAGCCGCTGGATGCCCCATGCCAGCATGGGGTAGAGTAATGTGAACAGCAGCTCGCCGGGACGAAAGGCGTCACACCACGATCCGAGCAGCAGCGCGTATAGCAAGACGCCGCCGCCGCTCTCAAACGTAACTATGCAGCCGAGCAGTATCGGCGGCAGAAACGGGCCGGCACCACGTGGAAAGAGGCCGGGCAACACCGTTAACTGGAGCGCCAGCGTCACAGCGCTTAGCATGCCATAGCGCAGCCATTTGGCCGCGTTTTGCTTGCACTGGTTCATATCAGTTGACGACCGTGAAGCCGGTGATGACGTAGACGTTATCGGCATCGGCCGGCATGGCCGCAGGGCTGACAGTGGCCACCACGCCCATGCCGGACGGCTGCGTTTCTACGGCCTCAATGCGGCCAATGGTGATGCCGGGCGGATAGAGCTGGCCGGCCCCCGACGACAGGATAAGATCGCCCTGTTGCACGCCGGTGTCCTGGGGCAGAAAAGTCAGCTGCAATCGTCCCTTGGACATTAGCTCGAAGCTGCCAGACGCCATACACAGCCCGCCGGTTCGATCATCGACGGCGCCGACACTGGTTTCAGGGTCAACGACGCTGGCGACCTTGGCCCAGCCGTCTCCGACCTCGGTGATGACACCGACGAGCGCCATGGACTCGTTGACCACACACATATCGGCGGCTACGCCGTCAGCGGTACCGACATCCAGTGTCATGCGCGAGCGCCAGCCGTTGTCGTCGCGCTCAACAATTGCGGCGGCGGCAAAGGTCAGGTCACGGCGCTTATCGGCCATGCCTAACAGCGTGCGCAGGCGCTGGTTTTCCACGGTATCGGCGCGCGTGGCGCGCAGCTGCTGCTCCAGCTGCGCCACCTGCGCACGCAGGGCGGTGTTGTCGTCCTGCAGCTCAAGCATAGACTGCCGGTCGGCGAATTGTGTACCCGCCCAGTGTAAGACAGCCGAAAAACCCTTTTCCACGGGCAAAAAAAGCCGATTCCACAGGCCGGTCAGCGGCGAGGCCCGGCCGCCCGACAGCAGTGTCGCCACCACGAGCAGCAACGCCAAAAGCCCGGTGCACAGCAGGCCAAACCACGCCTTGTGGCGGCTGGCAAACGAGCGCATAGCTATTGCAGCTCGGCCAGCCAGCTGCCCAGTTTGCCCAGCGGCAGGCCGACGACGCAGGTGTAGTCGCCGCGGATCGACTCGATGAAAAGCGCGCCTTTCTCCTGCGCGCCGTAGGCGCCGGCTTTGTCATATGGCTCGCCGGTGCCGATGTACCAGTCGAGCTCTGTCGGTGTTATGGTGCGAAAAGTGACCTCTGCAGCCTCTGCGGCGCAACGAGTGCAACCGCTGGTTGCGTCGTGTAACCACAGGCCGGTGTAGACGGTGTGGGTCTGTCCCGACAGACTGGTCAGCATTTGGCGCGCTTCGACTTCGTCGCGTGGCTTGTTGTAAATCTTGCCCTGAAAGGCGACGACGGTGTCGGCGGCGAGAATAAGACAACTGCTGTGGCGCTGCGCCACCTCAAGACCTTTGCGCGCGGCCAGCTCGGTGACAACCTCGGCGGGCGACAGGTCGGCGCCGACGGTTTCGTCGGCGCTGGAGGGGTCAATGACGACGTCAAACAGCCCCAGCTGTGCCAGCAGTGCGGCACGGCGCGGCGATGACGAGGCCAGAATGAGTTTTGTTGTTTTGCTCTGCATGAACTCGCCTCAAATCGTTCAGAATTCCTTGGTTTCGCGTTTTGCAACCGTTGGTTGCGTCCGACGGACACAACCATGCCTTTGTATAGTTTATCCAGCGCTTGGCATTTCAGACCTCAATGACCGCGTTTTTCCTGCGCTGAGGATAAACAACGCGCCATCGGTGAAACCCCTATGGCGCGCTGTGGTGGCGGTGCTGCGCTGCTGCCCCGCCGTTGTTATGAACTTTTGACGCCGCTTGTGATTGCCGCGCGTTATCAGTTGGCGGCGTTATTACGTAGGCGAATCAGGTCGCGCTTGAGATCGTTGATTTCCATCTTGGCCTTGGACAAATCCTCAATGTAATCCTTGAGCTGGGCGCGCATGTGCTCGGCCTGATCGTTGGCGCGCAGCAGCTCGTCGATGATGTTTAGACAGGCCAGCGTCGAGGCCTGGCTGGCCGACACGTGCGACGCCTCGACAATGCTGCGAATTTTTTGGTCGGCGATTGAGGCGACGCGGTACATATACTCCTCATTTTCGGCCACCAGCAGGTGCAATTCCTGTCCGGCGACATTGACTGTAATACGATTTCTCATGGTGATCCTCCCGACATTATTGATGCCAACATTATAGCATTGACTGGCGCAAACGACAAGCCGTAAACGTGATTTTCGTCAACAATCGCTATTTGGTAAATAGACCACCGTAAAACTCAAAGGTGTCCTTTTCCTGATTGTACACCAGCTGCTGTTGTTTGGCTAGGGTGCTATCCTGCAGATAGAGCGCTAACGATTGTGCTGCCAGTGCTTCGTCGGGTTCGTCAACACCCTGCTCGCGCAGCTGTGACAGCACTAGCGGACGATACAGCTCGGCAACCGCCTGCTGGTCAAAGGTCAGTGTCAGCGCGGTGCCGCTCTGGCTGTAGCTGCCGGTAACTGTGGCGTTGCCCTGACTTTGCAACTGCAACAGTGTCTGTGGCAGCGTCAGCGTAAAGCTGCCCTTGTCGAAGGCGAGGCTTGCGCCAATGGAGGCCGCGGTGTATGTGCCCTCCACCTTATGGGGGCCGCAGGCCGTCAGCAGCGACAGCAGCAGCGCCAGACAGAGCAACCGTGCCGCCCTTGCTCGCTTCTTTCCCAAATCACCACCCCCTCATAGTGTCCATTGTAGCCCGACGGGCATTGACTGTCAACACAACGCCGTTGCCAAAACGGGTAATATCGACTATAATAGCACCGATGGAGGTGTCCACATGGCTTATTCACCGATAACCGATTTGTCCGCACTGCCTTACGGCGCCGTTATGCTGCGTCTGTCGGATGGCAAACCGCTCTACGCCAACGCCATGGCGCTGGATGCGCTGGGCGTTACCGAGCTTAATGAAATGGGCAATTGGCTGATTTCCTGCCGCAACGAGCAGGAGCAGGCGCCGCTGTTTGACGCTGTTGCCACCGTTGAGGTCAGCAATCAGCAACGACTGCGCCTGACCGGCTCATGGCTACCGCTGCCGCATCAACCGCAGCGTGAGCAGATGGCGTTGTTTGTGCTGCATTTGTCACCGTTGGTGCATCCGTGGCGCGGTATGCTGATTGAGCTGTCCAACACCGGCAGCGCCTCCATTCCCGAACAGCCGGTGGTCTATGATGAGCAGGCCGAATCGCTGCCAACACTGTCGCCTGCCTCGGAAGCCGAGGATCGGCTGTTGTGGGAGCGCGCCCGTTTCGCGGCCCTGGCGGCCGCTGTCTCGCAGGGCGCGAAGGTGGTTATGCTGTGGGATATTGATTCGGGCGTTATCAACTATGTGTCGGAGAACCTGCGTGACTGGGACGTGCTGTGCACGACACCGGTGTATATGAGCGAGTGGCTGGACACGGTGCATCCCGCCGACCTACCCGAGCTGCAGCTGGCGCGCGCCAAGCTGGCCGTCAGCATGGAGGCCGATATCACGCTACTGTCCTACCGTGTTTACGGCGAAAACGACACCATCTTGACGGTGGGCGAACATACGCGCCGTGTGCCGGCACCGGGCGGTATCGCGCTGGCCTGTACGGTATTGGACAACCGCACCATGCCACATACACTTAAACACATTGATCCGCTGGCGCACAACCGCGCCTTTCAATACAATCCATGACACGACCAAAGGGTCGCCTATCGGTTTGGATTGCCGCCAGCTTTTTGGCCTCGCTGCTGTTTTTTTGGCTGGTGTGCCTTTCCGTTAACAGCACCAAGGCCGACGGAATGCCCTCTGTGGGTCTGTTTGACGCCTCAAACTACAACACCTACACGCTGCAGGCCGAGCGGTGGTGGCAGGGCAAGCTCGATTTGGGCACCAACTACGCTCATCTGGAGATTGCCGAGTACAACGGCCGCTACTACTGCAGCTTTCCGCCTGTTCCGTCGGTGCCGCTGCTGTTGCTCACGCCGCTTTTCAGCGGCACCGATGCCTTTGGCTCCGGCATTTACAGCACACCGGATCGCCTGATTGGCTTTCTTTACCTCTATGTCGGTTGTCTGATGCTGGCGCTCTTTTTGCGGCGCCATATGGCTGATAAGCACGCCTTCTTCTGGGCTTTTTTTGCCGGTATGGGCAGCAATCTGCTCTCAGTTGACGTTTTTGCCGGTGTTTGGTTTATGGCGCAGTCGCTCTCCTTTGCGCTGTGTTGTGCCGCGTTGTGGGCCATTGACAGCCCCCATAAGAAAGCGTGGCCGTGGAGCTTTGTCTTTTGGGCGCTGGCGGTGGGCTGCCGGCCACTACAGGCGCTGTACCTTCCGGTACTGCTGATTTTGCTGTTTCGCAACCAGCGGTTGCCCCTTGGCAAATGGCTGTGTCAGCTGCCCCGTTTTTTGCTGGCGCCGGCCGGCATTGCGCTGTGCTATTGCTGGCTTAACTACGCTAGGTTTGGCAACCCGCTGGAGTTTGGCCACAGCTATCTGCCCGAGATGCTCAACGCGCCGCACGGGCAGTTTAATCCCTATTATATGTTTGTACGAGGCGACAACTGCGCGACCAGCAACCTAGCCAGTGTGCTGCGCTGGCCGTCGCTGTCGGACTATGATTGGTCTTTTAGTTTGGCGCATCCGTTGCAGAGCTTGGGTGACTTCTTTCGTTACAAGCTGCACTTTCCGTCGCACAACGGCTTTTTTTACCCGTTGGCCAACCCCATTTTCATCAGCATGTATCTGTCGCTGTTCGGCTTTATCGGCTGGAAGCGGCGACATCGCGACCCGTTGGCCGACATTGCCCTGCCCGACGTCGAGAGCGCGTCGCAGGCAGTGACGCCGCGCTTCTCGCGCTGTTTGATTTTAACCGCGCTGGCGCTGACGGTTGTCCATATGGCGGCGTTGCTGTGCCATACGACAAACGGCGGCTGGCACTTTGGCGTGCGCTACTTCTGCGACGCCATTCCCTTCTTGATGCTGTTGTTGTTTGCCCGAAAGCGGACGGCGCCGCGCTGGGCCGACATAGCGCTGGCGGTCTTTGCGTTGGCCTTCCAGTGGTATGGCACGCTGGGTTGGCTGGGACAATGGTGGCTACAGACGGCATAAGCGACCCCCTTTTGGCAGACAATAGGCCAAAAGGGGGCTTTCTTTTGTACACAATCCGCACCGATTTGGCCATTGAGGCTCATCAACTCTGGCAACAGTCGAGCCGGCAGACCACACAACTGAGCGGCGTGCAGGCCACAGACAGCACCGTCTTTGGTTGCGCTGTCAACACCGTCAATATTTTGGACGACGAGGGTGCCTCGGCGCTCGGCAAGCCGGTCGGCACGTATATTACCGTCAGTCTTCCCGACATGCGACGCCGTGATGTTGACGACTTCGAGCGCGGCGTCCACGCTGTGGCCGACCAGTTGCGCGCGGTGCTGACACCGCTGAACGCGCGCACAGCGCTTGTGGTGGGACTGGGCAATCGCTCCATTACACCCGACGCCGTTGGGCCACTGACAGTGGAGAGCACCATGATTACACGCCATCTGCTCGATCGGCACCCCGATTTGTTTCGACAGTTGTCGCCGGTGTCGGCGCTGGCGCCGGGTGTGCTGGCCTCGACCGGCATGGAGGTGGCCAGCATTCTGCAGGGCGTAGTGCAGCAGCTGAAGCCGGATGTGGTGCTGGTCATCGACGCCTTGGCCAGCCGGCAGCTGTCTCGGCTATGTGCGACAGTGCAGCTGTGCGACACCGGCATTATTCCCGGCGCCGGCGTCGGCAATGCGCGCGCCGCGATTAACCGCGATACGCTGGGTGTGCCGGTGCTGGCGCTGGGCGTGCCGACTGTCGTCGACGCCGGTACGCTGGCGCTCGACCTGCTGGAACAGGCGGGACAGCCGCAGCCGGAGCATGACTTGCTCGCGCAGCATGGTGGCTCGCTGATTGTCACACCTAAGGACATTGACAGCCTGGTCTCCGAGGTGGCGCGCCTGATGGGCTATGCGCTTAATTTGTCGCTGCACAACGGCTTGGAGCTTTCCGACGTGCGTAGCTTCTTATCCTAACCGGCGCCGCATATACTGTATGGACATACTACGAAAGAGAGGGTTGTCCATGCACAAAACCACCCCGATTCCGCTGCGCCGCAAGTCTTCACGTCGTTTTCGGCTGACGGCTTTACGGCCGATTGCGGCGCTGTCACTGCTGACCGCCGCGCTTTATCTGCTGTTAAACACCAGCCTACTGGCCACCATCGGGCGTGCCGCTCACGCGGCCACGCAACAGCCGGCCATTGCCCGACAAGCGCTGGCCTATCAAAGTGCGCTGTTTGATGAGCCGGTTGACCCCGATGTGTGCGACGCTATTACACTGCAATCGGCGTCGGTGGCCAGCTGGCTGGAACTGGCGCCGACGGCTGTCACGACGCCGGCGGACGGCGCCTGGACGCCGCCCAACCTGCCGGTACGATTGCCGAGCGCAACGTCGGAAACCACTGCGCCGCAGTCCTCTGATCCACCTGCGCAACCAGCGGTTGCGACACCGTTTGTACCCAACCTCAACGCCGACAAGATTCGTGAGGGCACCTTTGTGCCCACGAGCACTGAGGGCTATACTTATTACAAAGACGTGTATATCAAAAACATTTCCGGCTATAAAGTCGATGTCAAAAAACTGTCGGAGCAGCGACTCAAGCTGTCGCTGGCGGCTGGTAAGCCACAGATACTGATTGTGCACACCCACGGCAGTGAGTCCTATTTCCCCGATCAGGAGAACTGGTATGAGCCAACCGACGTCGAGCGTACGGAGGACAAGAATTTTAACGTCATCCGCATTGGCGACGAGCTGGAAAAGGTCTTCACCGCGCGCGGCTTTGTGGTACTGCACGACCGCAATATCTACGATTATCCCACCTATACCGGCTCGTATAACCGCTCACTTGACTCGATTACGCGGTATATTAACGACAACCCCAGTATTGCCATGGTGATTGACCTGCACCGTGACTCGATTAACAATGACGCCGGTAACATCTACAAAGCGGTCACCAGTGTCGACGGCCAGAAGGTGGCGCAGCTGATGCTGGTGATGGGTTCGGACGGCAACGGGCAGCCCTTTCCCAACTGGCGGGATAATTTGGCGCTGGCCGTGCAGCTGAATCAGGCGCTGGCCGAGAAATATCCGCAGCTGATGCGGCCGATGTCGCTGCGCAAAGGGCGGTACAACGAGCACGCCACCACCGGCTCGATTTTGCTGGAGGTCGGTGCGTTTGGCAACAGCTTGCCCGAGGCGCTGCGCGCAATTCGCCTGTTTGGCAATACGGCCGCCGACCTATTGCAGCCCTATGTTGACTGATAACTGTATAATCCGGCACGGTTTATACTTCTTGTTTTTGTTTTTGCGCTGTGCTATGATGAGATTAACTTGTTGTCGCACAGGAGGTTGCTATGGATTTTCAAGAGCTTTACCGCCGCGCCGCCGAGGTAGCGGTGCCGCATGAACTGTCCCTGTATGGGCTGTCCGGTGTTGTGGGCGCCGCCTTGCTGACGCAGCAGGGCCATGTCTATGTCGGCGTGAATGTTGATACCGCCTGTGCTGTTGGCTTTTGTGCCGAGCACGCCGCCGCGGCCGCCATGCTGACTGCGCACGAAAATGTGGTGGTGAAGATGATTGCCGTTAACAGCAATGGGCAGATTTTGCCGCCCTGCGGGCGGTGTCGCGAATTTATCAACCAGCTGTCTGATTTGAACTGCGACGCCGAGGTGATGATTGGTGTCGACAGCGTTGTCAGGTTGCATGAGCTGTTGCCTCACGACTGGCGCAAGGTGGCGCCTAAACAGGATTTTCCGTTGTAGCGCACAGAAGGACCGTGCCGGCCGGCACGGTCCTCAGACTGTCAAAAAAGCGCGCACCGTAAAACCACAGCGCCAGAAAAAAGAGGGAGCGGCGACGTAAGGCGGCGTTTTACTGCTCGGCTAATGATTTGCGGCGCATCGACAAGGTCGCTGCGCCGCAATGGTTTTACTTGATGCAGAAACGCTGTCCTTGCGTACCATCGTGCGCCGACGGACAGCGTTTCGTTGCCTGCGCACTTCTTTGTCAGTCTGTCAGCATGCCAAAAAACAAGTTTTTTGACGCGCTGAGGACCGTGCCGCCGGCACGGTCCTTTTCGTTAGGCAACCGTTGGTTGCTATTCCATTTCTTCTACGGCGGCAATGTAGTTGTCAATATTCAGCCGCGGTGACAGGATGTAAAACTTGATTTTGGGCTCGGTGCCGGACGGGCGCACCAGTGTGGTCACGCCGTCGGCCGTTGTGAAGCCCAGCACGTCGGAGCCGGACAGCTCGATGGGCGTTGTGCTGCCGTCAGCGGCAATGGCCACGCCGGCGAGGTAGTCGGTCTTGGTCACGACGTCGACACCGGCAAACTGCGCCGTGTGCTCGTTGCGCAGCCGTTCCATCAACTGCTGCATCTTGGTCAGGCCGTCGAGCCCGGGCATGATTTTGTTGATTGTCTTTTCGGTGTAGCGGCCATACTTGTCATACAGCGCCTCGAGCGCGTCGCTGAGCGTCATGCCCTGACCGGCGTACCAATGGGCCATTTCAACAATCAGCAGCGATGCCGTAACGGCGTCCTTGTCGCGGCAAAAATCGCCGGCCATGTAACCGTAGGACTCCTCAAAGCCAAGCAACAGTTTGTTTTTATCCTTGTTTTGTTCCATTTTCTCGGCAATGAACTTAAAGCCGGTGAAGGTGCGGAACAAGTCCACGCCATGCTCGGCGGCAACGGCATCGACCATTTTGGTGCTGACGACGGTGGTAATGATGCAGGCGTCGGACGCCAGTGTGCCCGTCTCTTTGCGAGCGCGGATGAGGTAGTCGCAGAGCAGCACGCCGGTTTGGTTGCCGCTCAACGCGATGTATTCGCCGCGGCTGTCATGCACGACGACACCGACACGGTCGGCATCGGGGTCAGTGCCGATGATGACGTCAACACCCTTGGCCTGCGCCTGCGCTACGGCCAGCGAGAAGGACTCAAGGTTCTCGGGATTGGGGGAGGCGACGGTGGGAAAGCTGCCATCGGGCACAGCCTGCGCCTCGACCAGCGATACGCCGGTGTAGCCGGCCTCGCGCAGCACCTGCGGCACAAGAGCGTAGCCGGCGCCGTGAAAGGGCGTGTAGACGATGCTCAGCTGGCGCTGCGGCGGCTGCGGAAAAACACGCTGGGCCAGCGCGCAGTCGAGAAAGGCACGGTCGACGGCGGCGTCTAGCACCGTAATAGTGCCATCGGCGACGGCGGCATCGTAATCGGTCGTTTTGGCGCCGCTAAAGATGTCGAGTGCGGCCATTTCGGCGGCGACCTTGTCGGCGTGGTGCGGCGGCAACTGGGCACCGTCCTGCCAGTAGACCTTGTAACCGTTATATTCGCGGGGATTATGCGAGGCCGTGATGTTAATACCGGCCGTGGCGCCAAAATAGCGGATAGCAAAAGAAACCTGCGGCGTGGGGCAGAGGTTGGCAAACAGTTTGACGGTAATGCCGCTGGCGGCCAGCACACAGGCGGCTTCGCGCGCGAAGAGCTGGCTGTTTTCGCGGCAGTCGTATCCGATAATGACGCCGGCGTCGCAGGCTTGTCGACCCTCGGCGACGATGAGGTTGGCCAGCCCCTGTGTGGCTTGGCGCACGACATAGCTGTTCATGCGGTGCAGTCCGGGGCCCATAACACCGCGCAGGCCGGCCGTGCCGAAGGACAGCGGCGCGTAAAAACGGGCCTTGATTTCACCCTCGTCAAGCTGGCGCAGCTCCTCGCGCTCGGCCTCGGTGATGACAGGGCTGTTGAGCCACTGTTGGTATGCTTCTTGTCCGATCATGTTGTCTCCTCCGATTCTTCAAAGACGGGCGGGGCATTGAGCAGTTCGAGCGCCTCTTCGTGCCGGCTCTGCGGCACAAAGACGTCGAATTCAAAGCGGTTTTGCCAAGTGCCGCCGAGGTAGATTTTGGAAATCTCGGTATCGCGCGGGGCTGGCACAAACGTGGCGATGCCCATGGCGTCCAGCATACCGCGCAACGCGTCGAGGCGCATGTTAATGTTGTCCATGCTGGTCAGCAATGCCGGCGTTTCGGGCTCGTTGTCGTCGCCATTGGGCCAGTCGCCCAGCACGTTGGTCGGCGACACCTGCTGCCAGTCGCTTGGCTCGGTCGGCTGGGGCAGAGGCTCATCGCAATAGGGACACTTCTCCGGCCAATCGGCCAATAAGGCTTGACCGTGTGGGCAGCGATCCATGGGAAATCCCTCCTATTTATGGTATGCGCGCCCGTCGCGAATCATAAAGGCGCGGTAGATTTGCTCTAGCAGTATGGCACGCGCCATGTGGTGCGGAAAGGTCATAGGCGACAGCGACAACCGCCAGTCGGCGCGGCGCTTGTCCTGCTCGAACAGGCCGTCGGAGCCACCGATGAGAAAACGCCACTTGGAGTGACCGCTGTCGGCTTTTTGCCAAAAGGTGTCGGCAAACCGCTGGCTGGTCAGCAGCTCACCCTCAATGCAAAGTGCCACCGTAAAAGCGCGGTCGTCGGGCAGCGTCAGCGGCCTACCCTCCGGCTGCTCTTGGACAGACAGCTTGCAGCTGGTGGACAGTCGCTTGCTATACTCCTTGCAGGCATCGCCCCAAAAGGCTTCTTTCAGCTTTCCGGCGCAGACAATCTCAACAGTCAGCATAGAGACTCACCGGCTCGCAGGGCTCGGAACGGGGCGCAACCTGCAGTTGCACATCTTGCCCCACAACAACTCCATGGTTGTTCAGCAGTGCTTCCGTGGTGGCGAAGGCCAGTTCCGGTCGGTTGTTGTCCTTGGACAGGTGCATAAGTACCAGGCTGCGCAACTTACGGTTGACACAGGCCAGCGCCGCTTGGGCGCAGTCGTAATTGGACAAATGGCCAAGTGAACCGGCGATGCGCTTTTTCAGAAAGGGCGGGTACCGGCCGGTAGACAGCAGCTGCTCGTCGTAGTTGGACTCGAGGAACAGCACAGGGATGTCGGCGAGCAATGACAGCACATCGGGCGGCATGTAACCCATGTCGGTGGCCAGCGCCATGCGGTAAGCGCCCTGCTGCAGTACATAGCCGACGCTGTCGGGCGTGTCGTGCGGCGTGGCGAAGGGTGTAATGACAACATCGTTGACGGCAAAGGCATTGCCGGCCGCGATCAGCTGCGGCGTACCGGGCAGCCGCGCGCTGGTGCCCAGCGTGGCGTAGACAGGAATGTGCTTGGGCAGCGCCGGCAGCGCCTGTATGTGGTCGCTGTGCTCATGCGTAATCAACACGGCCGAAAGGTCGTAAGCTGACAGTGAAAAACGAGCCAGCGCCTTGGACAAGGCGCGGCCCGAAAGTCCTGCGTCAAGCAGGATATGGGTCTTTCCGTCGGAAAACAGTGTGGCATTTCCGGCCGAACTGCTGGCTAGCGTGCAGGCGAACGGCTGCGTCACGGTGCGGCCGTGGCGGTCGTTTGCTCCTCCTCCGCCTCCTCAATGCGTTGGATATGCGCGCCGACGGCGGTCAGCTTGCCAATCATGTCCTCGTAGCCGCGCTCAATTTGATAGACGTCGGTGACGGTGGTGGTGCCCCAGGCGGCCAGGCCCGAGATGACCATGGCGGCGCCGGCGCGCAGGTCACAGGCCTGCACCGGTGCGCCGGTGAGACGCGGCACGCCGCTGATGTGTGCGACGCGGCCATCAATCTTAATGTCAGCGCCCATGCGGCGCAATTCGTTGACGTAACGATAGCGGTTTTCCCACACGCGCTCGGTAATCATAGACTCGCCGCCGGCGATGGCCAACAGTGCGCCGATTTGCGGGTTCATATCGGTGGGAAAGCCGGGGTAGGGCATAGTTTTGACGTTGGTGGCGGTCAAGGGCTTGTCGCGGCGCACGATGATGGCGTCGTCCAGCTCCTCGATGTCCACGCCCATCTCCAGCAACTTGACGCTGATGCACTCCAGATGCTTGGGGATGACATTGTTGATTTTTAGCTCGCCGCCGGTTGCGGCTACGGCGGTCATGTAGGTGCCGGCCTCGATTTGGTCGGGGATGACCGAGTAGTTGCGCGCCTCCAGCTCCGATGTGCCGTGGATTTTAATGACGTCGGTACCGGCGCCGCGCACTTCGGCGCCGCAATAATTGAGAAAGTTAGCCAAATCGACAATGTGAGGCTCTTTTCCGGCGTTGTCAATGACAGTTGTGCCGGGCGCCAGTACGGCGGCCAGCATGATGTTGATGGTAGCGCCAACCGAGCCGCTATCCAAGTATACGGTGCCGCCCGTCAGTGTTTCGGCCTCAGCGACAATAGAGTCGCCGCTGACGTCGACAACGGCTCCCAGCGCCGAAAAACCCTTGATGTGCTGGTCGATGGGCCGTACGCCGAAGTCGCAACCGCCCGGCATGGCCACCTCAGCGCGGTGGAAGCGCCCCAAACAGGCGCCGACCAGATAGTAGCTGGCCCGAATACGGCGCGCCAGCTCAAAAGGCGCGACATGCGAATTGGCGTAGTCGGCGTTGAACTCGTAGCAGTTGTTGTCAATTTTTGCGATTTTGACGCCCATGCCGCGCATAATCTCAATGATTGTGCGGACGTCATGTACGTCGGGAATATTGTCAATGCGGCAGGTGCCCTTCAACAGAAGGGTTGCCGGTAAAATGGCCAAAGCCGCGTTTTTTGCACCGCTTATGGTGATGGCACCCTTCAGCTGAAAGCCACCCTCGATGCTGTAATAAACCACGATTGCTGCACCTCATTTGTATTGGCGCACGGACGCACCATAATACGTGTATTATAGCACCTTTCTAAACGCAAATCAAAGGTTTTTTTCTCGAATGAAAAATTGGTTGGCGGTTTGCCGGTTATGTAGGCCGCAACAGCGGCCATTGCTAGAAATCTTCAACCTCTCGGCGTTCGCGGAAGAGCAGCGAGATACACCATACACCGGCCAACGCGACCACTGTGTATACGATGCGGCTCAAGGTTGCCGTCTGGCCACCAAAAATCGCTCCTACGAGGTCGGTCTTGAATAGCCCGATGCTACCCCAGTTCAGCGCACCAATGATGGTGAGCACCAATGCAAAACGATCCACGGAGTACACTCCTTCTTTTTCGATTTGCGCGCGATGGGCGCATGAAACGAAATGTTTCAGGCATAGTATCGTCATTTGCTTTCGCTAGTATGTATAGCAACGCTGTTCAATCATTTCCATTGTCGGCATGCTCCTTTTGAAAAATGGCGCAAAAAAAGCAGGGCACGCTGCCCTGCTTAAAAAACGGATGTGCTAGGCTTGCTGGCGTTTGATGACCTTGAGTCGGACAAACTCCTCGCGCTCTTTTTCCTCCAACGCATCGGTGATGAATTTTACTGAGTTGTTAAAGTTGGGAATAATGATATTTTGCAACGCATTGGCGCGTTTTTGCGTCTTCTTGATGGCGTAGGCGAGTCTATAAATAGAGGTTTCGGTCTCGGCCAGCTGCTGGGTCAGCAGTTTGACTTGATGAAACTGTGCGGCGGCCTCGTCGAGCATCGAGTTGGAGAAGGCAAAGCCGTATTCCATGACCGGCGGCGCATCGGAGGCCGCAACGGCTGGGATTTCCACGCCCATAACGCTGCGGAAGCGGATGGCCACGCTGTCATCGACGCGTACCGACTGCGACAGCTCCTCGGTGATGCCGATGGTGATGTTGGCCATTTGCAGTGCCGCGTAAGCCTTTTCAAAGGTGCCGGCTATGCGTGTTTGCAGTTCTCCCGCCTCGTCGATGAGCGACATCATCTCGCGTATGAGAATATTGCGCTTGCGGTCCATCAGGTCGTAGCCCAGCTCGGCCAGTGCCAGCGAGCGCTTGATGGCCATTAAATTGCCCTTGGTTGGTATGACTTGTGCCACGCTGGCTCACCTCCTCGCCTTTGCGCTGTGATGGGGTACTATACGCCGCGTAGCGCCAGACCGGCGGCCTCGGTGTAGTATTTTTTCAACAAAACGGCGTCAATGCGGTCAAGCTCTTCCTTGGGAAGGATGGACAACAGCTGCCACCCGATTTCCAGCGTCTGGTCAATGCTGCGGTTTTCCTCACGACCCTGCTGCACGAAGTTTGCCTCGAACAGCCGGCCGAATTCCATGTACTTACGGTCGATGGCCGACAGCTCTTCTTCGCCGATGACGCTGGCCAGCGAGCGCGCCTCCTGCACCTTGGCGTAGCAGGAGAACAGCTGGTTGGACAGGCTGGGGTGATCCTCGCGGGTATAGCCTTTGCCGATGCCGTCCTTCATCAGACGCGACAGCGACGGCAGTACCGAGATGGACGGATAGGTACCGCGGTTGTCCAGATCACGGTCGAGCACGATTTGCCCCTCGGTGATGTAACCCGTCAGGTCGGGGATGGGGTGGGTGATGTCATCGTTGGGCATGGTGAGCACCGGCACCTGCGTAACGCTGCCCGGTAGCCCCTCAATCATACCGGCGCGCTCGTAGAGCGACGCCAGATCGGAGTACAAATAGCTGGGATAGCCCTTGCGGCTGGGAATTTCGCCCTTGGATGACGAAAATTCGCGCAACGCCTCGCAGTAGCTGGTCATGTCGGTCATGATGACAAGCACGTGATAGCCGTGCTTGAAGGCCAGATACTCGGCGGCGGTCAGCGCGCAGCGCGGCGTGAGTATGCGCTCAATGATGGGGTCGCTGGCCAGATTCATAAACATACAGACGCGCTGCAAGGCGCCCGACTCCTCAAAGTCGCGGCGGAAGAACTCGGCCGTGTCGTTCTTGACGCCCATGGCGGCAAAGACGATGGCAAAGTCGGCGTTGGTGTCGGCGACGCTGGCCTGACGCACCATCTGCGCCGCCAGCTCGTTGTGCTTCATGCCCGAGCCGCTGAAAATGGGCAGCTTTTGGCCGCGAATCAGCGTCGACATGCCGTCGATAGCCGAAAGGCCGGTATAAATGCAGCTGCGCGGGTAGAGACGCGACACGGGGTTGATGGCCGCGCCGTTGATGTTGCGCTGCTCGTCGGGCAGCAGTTCGCCCAGCCCGTCGATGGGCGTGCCAGAGCCGCTGAACACACGGCCCAGCATGTCCTTGGACAGCGCCAGCTCCATCGGTCGGCCGGTGAAGCGGGTGCGTGTATTTTCCAGACTGATGTTCTTCGTGCCCTCGAAGAGCTGCACAACAACACGGTCTCCGTCGATGAGGATAACGCGGCCCTTGCGGCGCTCGCCGTTGTCGAGTGTGACCTCGGCCATTTCCTCATAGCTGACGCCGGTGACCTTTTCCAGCACAATCAGGGGTCCGCTGACCTCCTGCAGGCCCATATATTCGAGACGCATGGCGGTCCCTCCCTATCGGTTGGCGGCCAGAATCTGGTCTACCGTTTTATCAATGTCGGTCTTATACTCATCCAGCAGCTGTAGCTGGTCGTTGGGTACGTCGTACTTGATACGAATCAGCTTGTCGAGCAGCTCGGTGGATTTAAGCGTGTTCATGGGAATGTTGTTGTCGACCAGCTGCTTGGCGCGGTCGAATAACTGCATATACAGCTCCATCATCTTGAGCTGCTTGTCCAACGGCACATAGGTGTCGGTGGCGTGATAGGCGTTTTGCTGCAGGAAGCCGAGGCGCACGACACGCGCTACCTCGATAATCAGTTTTTGGTCCTCGGGCAGGATGTCGCTACCGATGAGCTTGACGATTTCGTTTAGTTTGGACTCCTCTTGCAATAGGCGCGAAATGCGCTGTCGTAGCTCGGCAAATTCCTGGCCGTAACGCTGCTGATACCACGGCAACAGCTCGTCGAAATACTCGGAGTAGGAGGTAATCCAGTTGATGGCCGGGAAGTGGCGTGCGTAGGCCAGACTGCGGTCGAGCGCCCAGAAGCAGCGAATAAAACGCTTGGTGTTCTGCGTAACCGGCTCGGAGAAGTCGCCGCCCTGCGGGCTGACGGCGCCGATAACGGTGACGCTGCCCTCGGTGCCGCTCTTGGTCTCCATGTAGCCGGCGCGCTCGTAAAACTCGGCCAACCGCGACGACAGATAGGCGGGGTAGCCCTCCTCGGCGGGCATTTCCTCGAGTCGGCCGGAAATCTCGCGCAGCGCCTCGGCCCAGCGGGAGGTCGAATCGGCCATGATGGCAACGTGATAGCCCATGTCACGGAAGTACTCGGCCACCGTCATGCCGGTGTAAATGGACGCTTCACGCGCGGCGACCGGCATATTGGAGGTATTGGCAATCAGTACGGTGCGGCCCATCAGCGGCTTGCCCGTCTTGGGGTCGAGCAGCTCAGAGAACTCCTCAAGCACCTGCGTCATCTCGTTGCCGCGCTCGCCGCAGCCGAGGTAGACAATGATGTCGGCGTCCGACCACTTGGCCAGCTGGTGCTGGGTGATGGTCTTGCCGGCGCCGAACGGGCCGGGCACGGCGGCACAGCCGCCCTTGGCGATGGGAAAAAGCGTATCAATGATGCGCTGGCCGGTAATCAGCGGTCGGTCGATGGGCAGACGCTTGTCGACCGGGCGCGGCTTGCGGATGGGCCAACGCTGGCAGAGCGTTAACGTAAAGGTCTCGCCCTTGTCGTTTTGCACCTCGGCCACGACGTCGGTAACTGCATAGTCACCGTCAGGCTTGGCGCTGATGACCTTGCCGCCGGCGCCGATGGGTACGAGCAGACGGTGGGTCACGGCCTCGGTCTCCACGCAGGTGGCGTAGACTTGGCCGTCCTTGACCTCGTCGCCGGTCTTTATGGTCATCTTGACCGGCCATTTCTTTTGGTTGTCGAGCGAATCAATGTTGAGTCCGCGAGCGATGAACATACCGCTCTTCTCGGCAATTACGCGCAGCGGACGGGCGATACCGTCAAAAATGTTGTTGAGCAGGCCGGGGCCAAGCAGCACAGACATCGGGCCGCCGGTCGGGATGACCGGTTGTCCCGGCATCAGGCCGGTTGTGTCCTCATATACCTGCACAATGGTATCGTCGCCATGCACGCCAACGACCTCGCCAATCAAACGGTCGTCGCCGACATAGACCATTTCCATCATGGTCAGTCCGCGGCCACCGGTGACGGTAACAACAGGCCCGTTGACGCCTTGTACGCTATAGAGCGGCATTGCTTTCACCTCAAATCGTGTGGATAAAGAATTACTCGGCGTCTGGCTGGACACTGCCCAGCAACGCGTAGAAGCGCTGGTTCAGCGCCAGATAACGGGTGTCAAAGGTGTCATCGACCTGCCAGCCTTTGGCGGGGCACTGACACAACAGTCCGCCCAGCTTAAAGCTGCCTTCAAAAAAAGACAGCTCGGCGCCCGGCAGCGCCGCTTGCAGCTGCGCTGTTTTGTCCATGTCGCGGGCGCATAGGTAAACGTGGATGGGGTCATTGCCAAACGCCTTGTGGATTTTCTTGAGCGTTTCAATCAGCGCGCTGACGTAGTCGGGCGTGGCCGTATACTGCGCCAGCTTGGCGTCGACGTCGGCCTTGCTCTGCTCAAACATACGCTGCTGCAACGCGTGCAGCTCCCGCTTGTTTTCCAGCATCTTGTGGCTGACGCTGCGGCGCATCTCGGTGCGCAGGCGGCTGACCTCGTTTTTGATATAGCGGTAGGTCTCGTTGAGGTACTCGTCCTCGGCAGCCGTCATTTGCTGCTGGCTTTCGGCCTGAACCTCTTCCATGACCTTAGAGGCCAGCGCGGCGGCCTCGGCGCTGATGGCCGAAGTAAAAAAGGATAGCTTTTCGTCGGCGTGAGACGTCATTGCGGCTGCACCTCCTTACTATACTTTGATGCCGATAGCTTCACGGATATAATGGGTGATCGAATCGGCGCTGCGCCCGGTGCCAAACCGGTGCGGAATTTCCACAACCAGCGTGTGGTTGGTCTTGAGCTTGAGCTCGTAAATCAGCTCGGGGCACAGCTGCGCCAGTCCCTCGGTAATGAGCAAAATGCCGATGGAGGGATCTTTAATCACGTTGTCGATGGCCTCCTGCACCTCAGCCTTTTCGGTGAGGTACGCGCCCTCAATACCGGCCAGCCGGAACCCGTTGATGGTGTCGTAGCTGTCGGCGATGCAATAGTAGCGCATGGCGTTTAGCCCAGAATCATAAAGGCGATGATCAGACCCCAGAGTGAAATACCTTCGGCCAGTGCGACCATAATCAAGCTCTTACCGAAAACTGTCTCATTCTCACTGATGGCGCCCAGCGCGGCAGCAGCGGCCGACGACACGGCGATGCCGCCACCGATGCCCGACAGACCAACCGAAAGCGCGGCGGCGATATACTTGAGGCCCGATTCGGCCGTTGCGGCAGCGGCCTGAGTGCCCTCGGCACTACCGGTCAGCATGAGGCCGAGGCCGGCGACGCCGACGACAAAAAAGCAGGCGATTTGCGCGATCAGCGGGCTTTTGACCGATTTGCCGCTCTTGCGGCGCAAATAGACGTAGAGCAGTGGGGCCACGATGATGGCGGTCATAACGATAGGATAGAGGTATTTCATTTGAAACAGTCCTTTCAAAAGTGTGAGTCTTTTTTTATGATACAGGCAGTTGCCGAACGATAGGGGAGCTATTCTTTGCGGGACTTATAATCGATAAAGACAGGCTTATAGGGCTTGCCCCCGCCGGAATAAAAGCGGCTAAAGAACTCGTAGAATTCCAGACGCAAAACCTGGATGCCAACCAGCAGACCCTCCAGACACATGACGATGAGGTTGCCAATGATAATAATGACCAGATTTTTACTCTCACCGGCCATAGAGAAGATAGCGCCCATTAGGCTGGCGTGGCTGATGGCGTAAGCACCGACACGCAAAAAGGACAACGAGTTGGTGATGTACGACAGAATAATTTCCAGCATCTCAAACAGGTTTTCAACAATAAACCCGCCCACGGGGTGCTTTTGCTCCTGCTTAGTCCGCTGTACCCAGCGTGCCAAAGGCTCACGCAGAAAAATGACAACAAGTGGCACTGCTATGATGGCAAAGAATGCGCCGGCCGACAGCAGCGGCTCGCCAAAGCCGACAATGGGCAAGAAGAAAGCCATCAGCGCCAGATAGAATATCAGGCCGGCCAATCCGTTATGGCCGAACAATAACTTGACCAATGATTTCTGCCGTATGCCGTTCCACATGTTGACGATAATGCAAACACTGAGCAACGCCACACCCATATACAGTCCCGCGCGCAATACCGTGTTTGATTGGTGCAGCACGCTGAGGTGCAGCGGGTCAGGCAGCAGATGGTCAAACTCAAAGCCAAAAATGCTTCCATAAAAGAGGCCGAAGCACACGGCGCTAAGCCCGGCATAGGACACTATCTTTCCCAGCCACATTTTTTTCAGCTTCCACAGCAGCCACCCGCCAAGCGCCAGCACGGCGCCCTGACCGGCGTCGCCAAACATCATGCCAAAGATAAAGGTATAGGTCAGGCACATCAGCGCTGTGGGGTCGGTCTCGTTGTACTCGGGCAACCCGTACATTTCGACAAAGGGCTCAAAGGGCCGCACCAACCGGGTGTTTTTCAGCTTAATGGGTGGCGTATAATCGCGTATCTTCTCGGCGCTGTCGCTGACAACGACGAGATTGGCGTGGGGATAGGTTTCCAACTGCTGCACAAATGCGTCGTGCTGTGCGGCGGGCACCCAGCCCAGCATATAGAAGCTTTCCTCGGTGTGCGCGGCGTAGCCACGCAGGTTGTAGGAGTCGTTCATGTAGCGCACATAGGAGTAATAGGGCAGGAACTGTTGCTCTATTTCGACGCGCAACGCGTCAAGCTCGCCGGCGATGGCCGTGATGCGGGCGCTGCTCTGCTCGTTTTCCCGATGCAGCCGCTCGGCCGCCTCGCTACTGGTGCCGTAGGCGTGGTCGCTGATGCGGATGCGCTCAAATTGCAGCGACAGGAACAGCGCGTCGATACGTTCCTGCATCTGCCCGGGTGTCAGGTACATGCCGTAGACATAGTCTTTCTCCATGCTGGTGGCAAAGAAATAGACATCCTTGCGCTCCAGCAGGTGAGGGAGGAAGTCATTGTAAATATCGCGTGGCATGCGGCCGAAACGGAACTTGACAAAACGGACCGAGAAGAAGTCCTGTAGGTTGACGTTGATGTCACCCAAATGTGTCAGCTGAATGGCGACTTGCTCGTTTTCAATGATGCTGCGTTTAAGTGACTCGCGCTCGTCCAACAGCTGCGTGAAGCGCTGCTGCGACTGCTCGAAGAACTGCGCCAGCTCAGTTGAGTCTAGTTTTACGTCCTCAAAGTCGCGGTAGCCCAGCTTGATGCCACCGACCTCCGACAACTGCTCGGCCTTGCGCAGCAGCTCGGTAAAGGGATTGCTTTGGTCAAAGGCATGCAGGAACTTGACCTTGCGCATGACCTGTGCCGCCGATTCGGGATGAAAATCACGATTGATAATACAGCCGCGAACGACATTGTCAAACTCCTGCAACGGGCCGACAATCGTCACCAGTTTCATGGGCGTTACGGCCATGATTTTCACCTCCCTTGTCTTTATAATAAGGAAACGAGGGGCGCATCCTGTCTTTGGCTCAGAACAGCAGCAGGTTTACGTTGGCTTGGTGCGGCGCTACGCCATAATAGACACATTCAATGACGTTGATGAGGTTCTTGACCTCAATTTGCTTGAGCAGCAGGTAGGATATGGCGCTGAGGATAGACGGCACGCCCGAGGATATCTGATGGTGATGAAATTCATACATCAGCCGGTAATAATACTCTTCGATATGACTAAACGTATTGTTGGTAAACAGCTTGGCGTAGGGCGAGCTCCTGAGCTGCTCATCCACGGCCTGGTCATCCTTGGCCTCAAGCAGCGTCTTGAAAAAGGCCGGCTTAAGGTTGAAGTAGATGGGCAGCAGGTAGCCGTTGACGTTGTCGGCCATGCCGCCAAAGTACTTGCGAACGCGCACGACGTGGATGAGGTTAATCATGTCTATCTGCTGGCCAAACGACTTGATTAGCAGCTGGCGTATCTTGCCGCCGTAGGCTTTTTGCACGCTGTTGTACACGGTGCGATAATAATAGCTCTGCATGATGATTTCGACCTGTGCGTAAGGTGGCAACGAGCCGTCATCGGGCGCGATGCGCTCCAGCGCGTCGCGGAAGTCGGCCTCGCGGACGGCGGACAACAGACCCTCGTAGGTGGTGGCCTCTGATAACTCCTGGTAGTATATGGCGCTTTCTCTACGCAAAAAGGGCGGCAGCGTGCAGTTGTACTCGTGGCTGCGGCCTTGCGCAGTCAGGCGCATAAAGGCCATGACCTCCTCCATTTCGGCGGCGATGACGGGGAAGTGCATGACCTCCTTGTCCTCACGCGACATGAAATGGAACAGCTTCATGTAATTGTTGTACTCGGCACGGTGGATGGCGCCAATCAGCACGGCGCGGTTGGTGCCCTCGCTGTGAAACTCGCGCAGACCCTCGCTCCAGCCGGGCGCCTGCTTGAGATAGCTGGCGATCTCAGGGATGGATTTCATATCCATCAGCTTGGCGAAATCCTCTTTTTTCAGCCGTTTGCCGTACATGGCACGCACCTTGGTGGCCAGCGCGCCATATTTCATTTGTTGCCGAAGCATATGACCACTGCCTTTACCGGAATGTCAACCGTTGGTTGCGCCTTGCTTACTCACCCTCGACGCTCGATTGCGTGACGTACGAAAACAGCGCTTCTGTCCAAGTTGACGCGTTTTCCTGATAACTGCGTTGTAGCTGCTCGCGGCTAGTGACCATCTGCTTTTCCAGCTGGGCCAGATTTTCCTCGGCTTCCTCTTGGTCCTGCTGGCGGACAAGCTCGACGCGCCGTTTGGCGCGCTCGACAAATTGGTCGTGCAGATTTTGCTTTTTTTCGGTTAGGCTGCTGGCAAGGTTTTGTTTTTGCGCCAATGCGTCATCGGCCACTTTCTGGGCGGCCTGCTCGGCCTCAATAATCTTGACAATGACCTCAATGTGTTCCATGCACTCGCCTCCGTTCAAACGCTTCTCATAGAATAGCAGAGCTGCCGACAAAATTCTATAGGAAAATCGAAAATAGTAGCCAATTCAAAGCGGCGGCGCCCCACCCCTTTTGGCAATATTGCCAGTTGATGGTGCGCGACGAGGCACAGCACTTCCGATTCCAGTAAAATCTGCCTATTAATTTTAAGAAGGGCGGTCGCCCGCCGGCCGAACACAGGCTCACGCGACGGTGCATTCGGCGTAATTGATTTATAGTATAGTCCCTTTTGCCGAAAAAAGCAAATCCTTTACCTTGTCAGTCGGCACCCCATATGCTATGATAGCCGCAAGGGGTGACAATATGCTTGTTTTACACGGCTTGACCAAGAAATTCGGCGACTTTACCGCCGTTGATAACCTGTCGCTTGAAATCAACGACGGCGAGGTCTTTGGCCTACTGGGTGCCAACGGCGCGGGCAAAACCACGACGCTGCGCATGCTGGCCACCATGCTGGCGCCGACATCGGGTCGCGCTACGGTCGAGGGCTTTGACGTGGTTGACCAGCCGGCGACCGTGCGCAAGAGCGTCGGCCTGCTGTTTGGTGGCGACACCGGCCTGTACGACCGCCTGTCGGCGCGCGAAAACATTGAGTATTTCGCCCAGCTCAACGATATGCCCGCCGAGGAAGCGTCGCAACGCGTTGAGCAACTGGCGCAGCTCTTTTCTTTTACCGAATTTCTCGACAAATGGACGGGTAAACTGTCCAAGGGCACGCGCCAGAAGGTGGCCTTTGCCCGCGCGATTATCAACAATCCCAAGGTTATGCTCTTTGACGAGCCGACGACGGGCTTGGACATCACCAGCCGGCAGAACGTCGAGGAGTTTATCGACGCTTGCCGGCGCAATGGCAGCACCATTATTCTATCCGACCACAACCTCGACAGCATTGAGCGCGTCTGCGACCGCATTGGCATTCTTGACCACGGCCGGTTGATTGGCGTCGGCACGGTTGAGGAGCTGTGCCGCAGCCACGGCTGCGCTTCACTCAAGGATGTCTTTTTCAAGCTGGCAACGCCGGAGAGCGGAGGTGTGGCATGAAAAAGAACCGTTACACGCGCATTGTATTGCGCAAGGAGCTCAAGGACGCTTTCCGCGACAGGCGGACGATTCTGACCGGCATGTTGATGCCGCTCGTGCTTTATCCGCTCATCTTTTGGCTGATGGGCAGCAGCGCGCTGGGCGCGCAAAAGGAAGCGGTTACCAACACCACCATCGCGCTGATTGACGCCGCACAGCAGCAGCCGGTACAGGAGTTTCTGACCCGTGAGGTGTTTGAAGGCAACCACGGCATTAAGTTCGCGCAGCATGACGACGCCAAGCAGGCGTTGGCCGACGGCGATGTCAAGCTGGTGCTGAGCATGACTGAGGAGGCGGCCACGGCGCTGCTTTCCGGCCAACAGGCCGACATCGCGCTGCTGTACAACGACACCAAGGCGGCCTCGTCGGCCAGCCTACAGGTGGTTACCGTCGCCATCAACAACTACAACAACCGCATTGTTTCCGACAAGCTTAAGCAGCAGTTTAACACCAGTCTCGGCGCGCTGCAGCCTATTCACATGGGCACGCCACAGATTTACAACGAGACCATTGCCAATGGCGGCGAGAGCAGTGGCGGCAACGTGTTTCTGTCGATGATGATTCCGCTGCTGCTGCTGATTATGCTGTCGGTGGGCAGCATGGCGGCGGCCGTTGATATGTTTGCCGGCGAAAAAGAGCGGCGGACGCTTGAGCCGCTGCTGACCACACACGCCGGACGCTCGTCTATCCTGTCGGGCAAGTTTCTGGCTGTCTCGCTGCTGGGACTGCTGACAACACTGCTGACGCTGCTGGGCATGGTCATTGGCTTTGCCATGACGCCCGAAATACTGGAACAGACGAGCGAGGCTGGCGCAACCTCATCCGGACTCAACATTCCGATACCGGCGGTGGCGCTGTGCGTGCTGTTGGTCGTGGTGGTGCAGCTCAGCTTCTCGGCCATTCACGTCATGCTGTCGGCCTACGCGCGCAACATCAAGGAGGCCTCAACCTATTCGACCTTCGTCATGATGGCCGGCATGATTCCCGCCTACGCCACGATGTATTTGCAGTCGGGCGACGTGTCGACGTGGATGATGTTTGTGCCGGTTCTCAATGTGGCCGGTGCGCTCAAAATGTTACTGGGCGGCCTGCTTGACTATGGTCTGGTGGCTATATCGTTGGCCATTTCACTGGCATTTCTCGCCGTGCTGCTGCGTTTCACGGCGCGCATGTTCCACAAAGAGTCGATTATGTTGCGCAGCTAAACCGGCAACGCCTGATTGTTGAAAGGAGTGAACGTAGTGGATCCGTATCCTAGTCGAAAACCCACCGGGACTCCTGTGGCTACCACTGCGTTTGCGTCAACACTTTGATGCAGTGTGGCTGTGCGGCGTCCCTCCCAATTGAACGAAAGAGGGGTGTGCCGTATGGACGCACAATGGCTGGAGTTGCTGCAAGGCAACCGGCTTACCGCACTGAAAAAGGAGCTTTCCGGCGCGAATGCCGTCGATTTGGCCGAGTTTTTGGAGACGCTGGACAACGACAAGCTGCTGCTGGTGTTCCGCATCCTGCCCAAGGATGTGTCGGCCGAGGTCTTTGCCTACATGACGCCGTCGCAGCAGCAGATTATCGTCGAAGGCATCAGCAACCGCGAGGTGCGCGCGCTGGTCGATGACTTGTTCCTCGACGATACCGTCGACTTTTTAGAGGAGGTGCCGGCCAGCGTCGTGAAAAAGGTGCTGTCCAACACCGATGAAAACACGCGCAAGCTGATTAACCAGTTTCTCGCCTACCCCGACGACAGTGCCGGCGGGCTGATGACCATTGAATACGTCGACCTCAAGGACACCTACACGGTAGGACGCGCGCTGGACGACATTCGCAAGACGGGTCTGGAAAAAGAGACGGTCAACACCTGCTACGTCACCGACGCCTCGCGGCGGCTGACCGGCACCGTTTCGTTGCGGCGGCTGATTCTTTGCCAGCCGGAGCAGGCGATTCGCGATATTATGAGCGAGAGCCACATCCGTGTCAACACCCACGACGACCAGGAGACGGTCGCCGATATGTTCCGCAAGTACGATTTGACCGCCATGCCCGTCGTCGACGGCGAGGACCGGCTGGTCGGCATCATTACCGTTGACGATATCATCGACGTCATCGAGGAGGAAAACACCGAGGACTTCCACAAGATGGCGGCTATCGTGCCTTCAACCGACGAGTATATGAAGACCAGCGTGCTGACGCTGGCCAAAAACCGCATCTTGTGGCTGCTGGTGCTGATGATTAGCGCCTCGCTGACCAGCACTGTCATCAGCGGCTTTGAAAACGCCATGGAGAAAATCGCCGTGCTGACCACCTTTATCCCTGTACTGATGGGCAGCGGCGGCAACGCCGGCTCGCAGACGACGACGATGGTCATCCGCAGTATGGCGCTTGACGAAATTACACCCGCCGACGTCTGGCGCGTGCTGTGGAAGGAGCTGCGCGTGGCGCTGCTGACCGGCGGCATACTGGCGCTCGTTAACTTCGGCCGCGTGCTGCTGCTTAACATAGGTACAGCAGGCATGACTCCGACTGTGGCGCTGGTCATGAGCCTGAGTATGTACATCACGGTCATTCTGGCCAAGATGATTGGCACGCTGATGCCGATGGCGGCCAAGAAGCTGAAGCTTGACCCGGCGCTGCTGGCCAGCCCCATGATCAGCACCATTGTCGATACCACCTCGCTGTTGGTCTACTTCTCGCTGGCTACCGTTATTTTAGGTCTGTAAGATTATAGTAGGAGGCCATTGTATGAAATTTTCCGAGATCCCCTATCAGCGCCTGACCGTTGAGCAGGTCGCGCCTCAGGTCGAGCAACTCATTGCCGCACTAGATGCCGCAACCAACGGTTGCGAGGCCTGCGAGGTCTACGAGCGCTATAATGCGCTGGTTGTGCAGGTTGAGTCGACGGTGGCGCTGGTGTACATCCGCAACCACCTCGACACCACTGACGCGCTGTACGCCGCCGAGCAGGACTATTATGACGAGCAGATTCCACGCCTGACCGAGCTGCTGCACGGCTTTGCCACCAAGCTGATGCTAACGCCGCACCTCAAGGCGTTGGAGGACAAGTACGGCGAGCAGGCCTTCCGCCGGACGGCCATTGAGCTGCGCACCTTCTCGCCCGCTATTCTGGAGGATATGCAAGAGGAGAACCGGCTGGAGACGCAGTACACCAAGCTGCTGGCCAGCGCTCAGATTGACTTTGACGGCGGCGTTTACACACTGGCACAACTGGCCGCCTTCCACGTCCACGCCGACCGCGACGTGCGCAAGCGCTCGATGGAGACAAAGGCGGCGTGGTTTGAGAGCCACAAGGCGGAATTTGACGAGCTGTATGACAAGCTGGTGGCGCTGCGCACGCAGATGGGCCGCAAAATGGGCTATGACAACTATCTGCCGCTGGGCTACGACCGCCGTGCCCGCGACTGCTACGGCCCCGCCGAGGTTGCCAAGTTCCGTGCCGCTGTGGTGGAGCACATTGTACCGGTGGCGCACCGTCTCAAGCGCGAGCAGGCGGCGCGTATTGGCGCTGACGCGCTGACGTTGTTCGACGACGGTTTTCTGTACAAGAGCGGCAACGCCGCACCCATTGGCACGCCGGAGGAGATTTTTGCCAACGGCAAGAAGATGTACCACGAGCTGAGCGACGAAACCGGCCGCTTTATCGACGATATGCTGGATATGGACGCCTTTGACGTGCTGGCGCGTCAAAACAAGGCGGGCGGCGGCTTCTGCTATTCCATGTCGGCCTACAACCTGCCCTTTATCTTCGCCAATTTCAACGGCACGTCCGACGACATTGAAACGCTGACACACGAGGCGGGTCACGCCTTTGCCGCCTGGGAGGCTTACAAATACCCAGCCGAGGCGCAGCGCAACCCCACCTATGACGCCGCCGAGACACACTCGATGTCGATGGAGTTTTTGACCTGGCCGTGGATGGAGCTGTTCTACGGCGGTCAGACCGACAAGTTTAAGCAGTCGCATCTGGCGGGTGCGTTGACCTTCCTGCCGTATGGCGTCATGGTCGACCATTTTCAGCACATCGTGTATGAAAATCCGTCGCTGTCGCCGCAGCAGCGTTGCGACGAATGGAAGAAGCTGGAGGCCATTTACCGCCCGTGGCTTGACTACGATATGCCCTTCTACGGCGAGGGACGCCGCTGGATGGGGCAGGGTCACATCTACACCGACCCGCTTTACTACATTGACTACTGCTTTGCACAGGCCAATGCGCTGAGCGTGTGGGCGCTGGCGCAGCAGGATGCCGCCGACGCCTGGCGACGCTACTACGGCTTTGTCTCGCTGGCCGGCACCAAGAACTTTGTCGACCTCAACCACGCGGCGGGCCTGGGCGACCCCTTCAGCGCCGAGACGCTCAAGCGTGTGGCCACTGAGGCACTGGCGTGGCTGGACGAACAGCCCAAACTCGATTAACAACTAAGGACGGACAAACCATGCAAGACTGGCAGCTCACCAAACCGGCTCATTTAACCATACCTGCCCGCGCGGCGCGCTCGCTGATTAACGAGCGCGCCGGCGACGCCTTGCTGCTGTATTTTCACATGCAGCTGGCCGGCGGACGGCTCAACGGCAAAGGCGCCATGGAGGAGCTGGACCTGACCGCCGACCAACTTAACAGCGCGCTACATACGCTGCAGCAGCTCGGCTTGGCCGATGTCGAGGGCGCCGCCGTCCGCGCGCTGCAGAGCGAGAAGCGGCCCGATTACTCGCCCGACGAGCTGACGGCCAGCCTACAGCGCGACAACCATTTTCAGCAGCTGACCGAGGATGTGTCGCGCAAAATGGGTAAAATTCTGTCCAACAGCGACTTGGCGACATTACTGGGATTGTACACCTGGCTGGGTCTGCCCGCCGACGTCATCAGCCTGCTGGTGGTCTATTGCCAAACCGAGCACCGGCGCCGTATGGGCACCGGAGGCCGCGGCCCTACGCTGCGACAAATTGAGAAAACGGCCATTGAGTGGGAGAAGCAGGGACTGGTCACCGCCGAGCGGTGCGAGGCGTGGATGGTCGAGCGCGAACGGCTGCAGTCGACCACGGCTCAGCTGGCGCGCGCGGTGCAGATTACTGGCCGCGTGCCCACCAACAGCGAGGAGGGCTATCTCCAGCGCTGGGCGACAATGGGACTGTCGCCAGAATTGGTTTACGAGGCGTACGACCGCACGGTGCTGCGCTGCGGCAAAATGGAGTGGAAGTACATTGACGCCATTTTGGGCAACTGGCACCAAAAAGGCCTGTTGACCGTGGACGATGTGCGCGGTGGCGACAAAAAAAGCACCTTTGACAACGCCAAGGACAAGCGCAAGACGGGGCAGCCGGGTGATTTCGAGCGGCTGGCCGTCGAGCAAATGCGTCTACTGCGGCAGAAAAAGGAGGACTAAGCCATGCCCTATTCGGCAGAACTGGTCAATACGGCGCTGGCGCAGCTGCGCGCGCGTCGACATCGTGATGAGGCGGCGTTGATTGAGCGGCGTACGCGGCTCTATGAGCATCTGCCCGACTTACAGCGGCTGGACGCACAGCTGGTCACGACGGTGTCGCGGCTGTTGACGCTGCCGCGTGACGAGACCGAGCAGGAGTGGGCGCTGGCCGAGCTGCGCGCCGAGAACCTGCGTTTGCAGGCGGAACGAGCCGCCTTGCTGGAGGACAACGGCTATGACGCCGATGTGTTGGATTTGCCCATCTACTGCACCAACTGCAACGACAGCGGTTACGCCGACGGCGCAACCTGTGGTTGCGTTGAGGCGCTATGTGCCGCCGAACAGCGCAAGCGGCTGAGCCATATGCTCGACCTGCGCGGTCAGACCTTTGACTCGTTTGACCTATCCTATTACAGCACGCAGGTCGACCAAGCCATGGGTGACAGTCCGCGTGCGCTGGCCGAAATCAGCCTGCGCTATTGCCGGCGTTACGCCGCCGAGTTTTCGCTTGACAGTCCCAGCTTACTGCTGCTGGGCAAGCCGGGTTTGGGCAAGACTTTTTTATCGGCCGCCATCGCCGGCGTCGTGGCGGGAAATGGCTTTTCGGTCGTCTACGACAGCATTGGCGCCATCATTACCACGATGGAGGCCGAAAAGTTTGAGCGCCGCGACGGCACGCAGGGCAGCGAGCGCTATCTAAACTGCGACCTGCTTATTCTCGACGATTTGGGCACGGAAATGGCCACACCCTTTGCCCAATCGGCATTGTACACGCTTGTCAACCAACGGTTGACAAGCAGCCGACCCACCATTATCAGCACCAATTTGACGATGGACGAGCTGGGCAAACGCTATAACCCCGCTCTGCTCAGCCGTTTGCGCGGCGTTTATGAGACGCTTTTTTTCCTCGGCGAGGACATTCGCCAGCAGAAAAGGCGCTTCACCCAGCCTTAAATTGTGAACAAGCTTTACAAATTGTTCACTTTTTCGCCCATTCGTTGCCGTATACTGGTTCTAACCTACTGACAACTGTGTGGAGGGAACAAGATGGCAACCAAGGTGCTGATTATTGAGGACGATCACAACATAGCCCAGCTGCTCCGTTTGTATATGGAGAAGGAGGATTATGTGGTTGAGACGGCCGGCGACGGCCACACCGGCCTTGAGCTGTTCCACAGCTTTCAGCCGAACCTGGTGCTGCTTGACCTCATGCTGCCGGGCATTGACGGCTGGCAGATTTGCCGCGCCATCCGCGCCGCCGGTCCGACGCCGGTCATCATGCTGACGGCCAAGGACGAGAGCTTTGACAAAATTGCGGGGTTGGAAATGGGCGCCGACGACTATGTGACCAAGCCCTTTGACGCCAAGGAACTGGTGGCGCGCGTACACGCCGTGCTGCGCCGCACGATGCCCGGCGGCGACAACAAAGAGCGCGTGCTTGGCTTTGACAAGCTGATTATTAACCTTGACGCCTATGAGCTGCTGGTCGACGGCCAGCGGGTCGACGCGCCGCCCAAGGAGATGGAGCTGCTGTTTCATCTGGCCTCCTCGCCCAACCGCGTTTTTTCGCGCAATAGCCTGCTGGACGAGGTGTGGGGGTTTGACTACTTTGGCGACTCACGCACGGTCGACGTGCACATCAAGCGCCTGCGCGAGAAGCTGGAGGGCGTTAGCCAGCAGTGGGCACTCAAGACAGTGTGGGGTGTCGGCTATAAGTTTGAGGTCATGCGCCCATGAAATCGGCTTTTCTACGCTATTTCCGCATGACTGCGCTGCTGTTATTTGTCAGCGTGCTGTCGATTGGAGTTGCCTTTTCCGGCCTAATTCGCAATTACATTGCCGACCAGCGCGCGGCCCAGCTGCACAAGCACGCCGAAAGCTTGCGCACTTACGCTTCTCAGACCATCAACAATTCGCCCTTTATGGCACAGGACAGCTCGTTTCGACGTACCATCAATTTGGTGGCCAACGTTTCGGATACGCAAATTCTGCTCGTTGATCTCAACGGCAACATCACCTTTGAGTCGGAAAACTCGGTCGAAAAGACGGCAGGCGTCACCTCGGTCAGCCTCGATCTGGTCGACAACGTGTTAGACGGCCTGATGTTTGACAAAACGCGCAATTTTGAGGGCACGCTGGGCGGCTATTACAGCAAGCCGCAAAGCACAGAGGTCGTGCCGGTTGTGTACAACGACCAGTACATCGCGCTTTTCTTTGTCTCTATGCCGGCCAACAACTACGCGCCGCTAGCCACGGAGCTGCTGCGCATTTTCCTGCTGGTGTCGCTTCTGGTGCTGTTGATTGCGGCTGTGTTTGCCTATGTGCTGTCGCGCCGCATGATGCGGCCGCTGCGCTATATGCACACCGTTGTCTCCAGCTTCACGCTGGGTGATTTCGGCGCTCGCATCCCCATCACCGGCAAGCGTGACGACGAGTTTGTCGAGCTGGCGCGCGCCTTTAACTCGATGGCCGACGCGCTGGCGCAGGGTGAGACGCTGCGTCGCGGCTTTATCGCCAACATCAGCCACGAAATGCGGACGCCCATGACCAACGTGCTGGGCTATATCAACGGCGTGCTGGACGGCACCATTCCGCCCGAGAGCACACAGCACTACCTCGGCATTATCAGCGACGAAATCCAGCGCCTGTCGCGATTGATTCAGCGTATGATGGACCTGGCGCGGCTACAGTCGAGCCAATACGCCGTGCATCCGCGGCCGCTGCCGCTCAACGAGCTGGCCACGCGCGTGCTGCTCTCGTTTGAGACAAAAATCAATCAGCACAGCCTTGAGGTTGAGGCCGATTTTCCCGACGACAGCTGGTGCATGGCCGACGCCGACGCCATTACACAGGTGCTGTTTAACCTGATTGAAAACGCCATCAAGTTTGCCGATGAGGGCTCGACGCTGCTGCTGGCGCTTTCGCACGGCGGCGGCAAGGTTTTTTTCTCGGTCAGTAACCATGGCACGCCGATACCGCCCGATGAGCTGCCCTTTATTTTTGACCGCTTTCACAAGGCCGACCGCTCGCGCGCGCTTGACCCGACCGGACTCGGGCTCGGTCTGTATTTGGTGAAAACGATTGTCAACGCCCACGGTGAGCAGGTTTCGGCGACCAGTCAGGGCGGCCTGACCACCTTTGTCTTTTCACTGCCCAGCTGCAAAAAACCGAATTAGGAGCATCAGTATGCCGAAAAAAAAGAGTGACCGCGCCTTTATTTTCACTGTTGTCGTGCTGACAACGGTGTTGTTTGGCATTATCACGACCGCCATTGTGCTGTTTACCGCCGGCCATGTCAAGATTTACTCCAACAACGGACATCTGACCATTGGCGTGCCGCCGGCATCCTTGGCGCCCACCGGCGCGGTACCGCCAGCCGACGGCTCGTCGCCAACGCCCTACGATGGCAGTCCCACGCCCGTGCCTACCTATCCCGGCGCGCAGTCGGGCAGCGGCGGTGTGGACGCGACGGTGCAAATTCTGCCGCCGCCCGTGGCGGCGACACCGCAGCCGGTGCTTGACGGCGTGCTGACCACCGAGCAAATCGGCCAGCTGCTGACGCCCTCTGTTGTCGGTATTACCAGCACCAACAACGGTGTTGAAGGCGAAGCGACCGGCACCGGCATGATTTTCAGTGCCGACGGGCTGATTTTAACCAACAACCATGTCATCGAAGGCTTTGACACACTGACGGTCACGCTTTTCGACACTTCAGAGCACCCCGCGACGCTTATTGGCCGCGACCGGCAGACCGATTTGGCCGTGCTGAAAATTGAGGCGGGTAAACCGTTGCGAGCGGTTGTCTTCGGCAATTCCGACCAGTTGTCGGTGGGCGAGCGCGCTGTGTGTATTGGCAACCCCTTCGGGCTTGAGCTGTCAGGCACGCTGACGCAGGGCGTTATCAGCGCTGTCAATCGCAGCATTTCGGTCGACGATTTGACCATGACGGTCATCCAGATTGACGCCGCTGTCAATCCCGGCAACTCGGGTGGCCCGCTGATTAACCAGTACGGGCAGGTGGTCGGCGTCATTAGCAGCAAGCTGATGGGTAGCTTCAACACCGCCGTCGAGGGGCTTGGTTTTGCGATACCCATCGTTAAAGCCGCCCCGATTATTAACCAGCTGTTATCAACCGGCTACATCGCAGGACGTCCGGCTATCGGCATTACCGGCACTGATACTCCGGCTCAAGGCGACGCGCCGGCCGGCTTTTTGGTTGCGACCGTGAGCCTCGACAGTGACGCCCACCGTGCCGGCATTAAGCCGGGCGACATCATCTACACCTTTAACGGGAAGACCATTACCACGCGCACCGAAATCAACGTCATTAAAAACGACCTGAAAGCCGGCGACACTATTACCGTAGGCGTCTACCGCGACGGCGATCGTTTTGATGTAGATTTTAAGCTGATGGACGAGAGCGGCCATTAACTTGACTTGGCACGCTGCAGACTGACAAAGACGTGCGCAGGCAAAGAAACGCTGTCCGTCGGCGTAGGATGGTACGCTAGGACAGCGTTTTTGCAGCAAGTAAAACCATTGCGGCGCAACGACCTTGTCGATGCGCCGCAAATCATTACCCGGGTATCAATACGCAGCCTCACGCCGCCGTGTCCTCTCTTTCCTGATACTGGTTTTACGGTGCGCGCTTTTTTGACAGTCTGCAAAGGACGCAGGGCAAGCCTGCGTCCTTTTGTTCTATCAATTATTACAGCAGCGCGTCGAGTGCGCCGATGGCGACGTCTATGGCCTGTTGCCCGTTGACAAACCGGCCGGTGCCGCCGCTGTCCTGATTCCACACCGTTTGCAGCACGGTGCCGACGCGCACGCCCAGCGCGGCACCGACGACGTAGAGTGCCGCCGTTTCCATTTCCGAGGCCAGGACGTTGAGTCGTTTCCATGCCGTCCAGTAGGCGATAAGCTGCTCGGAAACCGGCATGCGCTGTGGGTCGTGCTGGCCGTAGAAGCTGTCCTTGGACTGCACGACGCCGACGTGGTATGGCAGCTGTTGCGCCTGTGCGCTGTCGGCCAGCGCGCGCAGGACGGCGTAGTCGGCAGTGGCAGGGTAGTGCAGCGGCGCGTATTCGCGCGTGGTGCCCTCCTGACGGCAGGCGGCGCTGGCAATGACGACATCGCCGCCCTTGACCTGCTCAGCAATGCCGCCGCAGGTGCCGATGCGAACGGCGGTCTTGACGCCCAGCGCGGCCAGCTCCTCCAGCGCGATAGCGGCACTGGGGCCGCCGATGCCGGTGCTGGTAACGGTAATCAGCTCGCCCTTGTATCGACCGGTGTAGGTAACAAATTCACGGTTGGCAGCGGCCAACCGCGGCTGCTCAAGCCGCGCGGCGATGGTCTCGACGCGCCCGGGGTCGCCCGGCAGCAGGGCAATACGTCCGACGTCCTCGGGCCGGCAGTGCAGATGAAAGGCGGGTTGCATACGCGCACCCTATATGGGTGCGCCCACGATGTGGACGCGCTGCATGTTGGTGGCCGGGCCTCCTTGTGCGTGCAGTGGCAGGCCGGCGGTCAGCACTACGAGGTCGCCATCCTTAACGTAGCCGGCGTCTTGTGCCGCTTTGACGGCGTTGGCCATCAACTGCTCGCTGGTGTCCACAATGGTGGTCATCACGGGCCGCACGCCCCAGAACAGCGCCATCTGGTGGTAGGTTTTCTCCACCGGCGTACAACCGATAATCATGCAGTCGGGGCGGTGCTTGGCGATATGCTGCGCTGTTTCGCCGCTCTTGGTGATGGTGATAATGGCCTTGGCGTTAAGGTCGGTGGCCGTGGTGCAGGTAGAGTGGCTGATGGCGTTGGCAATCATGGTGTTCTGGTCGGTGACGATGTTGCGCGTGTGCTTGACCGGTACATAGCCGGCCTCGGTGCACTTGGCAATGCGCACCATCGTCTGCACCGTTTCAACCGGGTACAGGCCGCTGGCCGTCTCGCCCGACAACATAATGGCGCTGGTGTTGTCGTAAATGGCATTGGCGACGTCGGTCACCTCGGCGCGGGTCGGGCGGGGGTTTTGCGTCATCGAGTCCAGCATCTGGGTGGCGGTAATGACCGGCTTACCCCAGTAGAGCCCCTTGCGAATCAGCTTCTTTTGGATGATGGGCAGCTCTTCGAGCGCGACCTCGACGCCCATGTCCCCGCGCGCGACCATGATGCCGTCAGCGGCATCAAAAATGTCGTCAACCTCGGCGATGCCCTCGGCGTTTTCAATCTTGGCAATAATGCGCAGCCTGTCGCCGCCCATGTCGTGCAGCGCCTCGCGCAGCGCCCTAATATCGGCGGCGTTGCGCGTGAACGAAGCGGCGACGTAGTCGAAGTCGTTGTCGACGGCAAATTGCAGGTCTTTCTTGTCCTGTTGGGACAGGAAGGGCATGTGCAGCTTGACGTTGGGCACGTTAATGCCCTTGCGCGAGTTGATTTTGCCGCTGTTCATGACCATTGTATAGATGTTTTGCGAGTCGGTGCGCTCGACAGTCAGCGCAATCAGCCCGTCGTCGAGCAGTATTTGGTCGCCGGCTTTGACGTCCCGCGGCAGCTCGTCGTAACTGATACCGATGCGCTCGGCGGTGCCCTCACACTCCTGCGTCGTCAGCGTCAGCGTCTGACCTTTTTGCAGCATGATGGGGCCATCTTTGACAAGGCCGGTGCGGATTTCAGGGCCGCGTGTATCGGCCAGCAGTGCCAAGGGCATGTTAAGCTCGGCACGCAACTTTTTGGCCATCAGCACACGCTTGAGCTGTTCGTCGTGGTCGCCGTGGGAAAAGTTGAAGCGCACAACGTTGGCGCCGGCCAACAGCAGCTCGCGCATGGTCTTTTCTTCACCGCTGGCGGGGCCGAGGGTGGCTACAATTTTTGTTTTACGCATGGGTCAACATCACCATTCTTTTTATAGTGTTTCCAGTATATCAAAATTGAGCCGGTGCGACAAGATTGTTTTACCACTTTTCGTAGGCTTTCCCACGTATGCCGCCGATACGCAATAGGCAGACTAGCAGCGAGGTGATTATTATGAAACGCTGGATTATACACTGCTGTGCGGTCGCTTTTGCGTTGACAGCACTGCTTTTGCCGGTGCAAGCGCAGCCGGGCTCGTGCACGGTGCGCAACGGTGACACACTCGATTCGATTGCCAAGCGCTATCAAATTAATATTAACGAGCTGCGCAAGGCCAACCCGCAGTGTGGCAAGGGCACCGCGCTCAAGCCGGGCCAGAAGGTCAGTATTCCCAACACCGACAAGCTGGCCGGTCTCGAGGAGGAAGTGGCGCGCCTGGTCAATCAAGAGCGCGCCAAGCGCAAGCTGCCGGCGCTGGCCTACAACGCCGAGCTGTGTCGGCTGGCGCGCATGAAATCGCAGGACTTTATCAACAAGGGCTATTTTGCCCACCAGTCGCCGACTTACGGCAGTCCCTTTGATATGCTCAAGCGCAACGGCATCAAGTACACGTCGGCGGGCGAGAACATCGCCAAGGGTCAGCCGACGGCGCAGTCTGTGATGGCCGGCTGGATGGCGTCGACGGGTCACCGCGGCAACATCCTGTCGTCCGCCTTTACCAAGATTGGCGTCGGTGCGGCTAAGGACTCTAAAGGAAATTTGTACTGGACACAGCTGTTTATCCGCTAATTCCTACTCTTTTCTATGCAAAAAGCAATGCCGCAACCAATGGTTGCGGCATTGCGCTGTTCAGTCTTTTTTCTTGGGCATGACAAACCGGGAGGGTGACGACTTGATTTTCTTGGGCAGCTGAACCGTCTGGCCGTCGATGCGCTTGGCGATGTTGAGAAAGGCGAGGCCGGCGGCTGTTTTGCCCTGTAGCACCAGCGGCGTTGTGTGGTTGGCACAGGCGATAACCGTTTCGTCCTCAGGCACCAATCCCAGCAACGGTAGGCCGGCGATGTCCATGGCCTCGTCGATGTTGGCGGCCTCACCGGCTTTGATTTGGTGCGGGCGCAGCCGGTTGATGATGAGTCGGCAGTCGGTGATGTTCATTTCGCGCAACAGCTGGTGGGTACGTGCGGCGTCGCGCAAGCTGACCAGCTCGGTGTTGGCCACAAGAATTGCCGATTCGGCCGCGCCGGCCGCCAGCTGAAAGGCGGTGTCGAGACCGGCGGCACAGTCGATGAGCACATAGTCATAAAACGGCTTGACCGCGCGCATGATGGCGCGGAACACCTGCGGCTCAATGTCGCCCGGCATAATGGACATAGGTGCGGCCAGCAGCGACAGCCGCTTGATTTTGCGATGGCTGACAATGGCGTCGTTGAGCGTGCAACGGCCCTGAATGACGTCGTTGTAGTCAAAAGGCACCTGCTCGTTCATGCCCAGCACGAGATCGAGGTTGCGCAGACCGATGTCGCCGTCTATTACCAGCACACGACGGCCCAGACCGGCCAGACAGCTGGCAATGGCCGCCGTACAGGTCGTTTTGCCCGTGCCGCCCTTACCCGATGTGACAACGATTGACTGTCCGATACCGCTCACCTCCCGACGCCGAGCGCCTTCAGCAACTCAAGAATGCCCAACACAACAGGCTGATGTGCCAGATAGATGATCAGCGTGTGGCGGCCGATCCAAGGCAGCACCGGCATGTGAAACGTGTAAAACCAGCGCGGAAATCTGTTGTAAACGACCTGACGGCCCAGCCACGTTCCCAACAGAAAGAGAAAAAACCAGGGCAGCAACGGGAAAAAGTCCCAGCTTTGGATCCCCGTATAGCCGAGGCCCAAAGGTAGTGTCCATTTGGGCAGTTGGCGTTCGATGGGCAGCCAGCAATAGCTGGCGATAAACATCGCGCCGTATACCCACGGCTGCGCGCGGTTAAGCAACAGCTGCAGCGGCTTTTGCAGCGCCGCATAGAGCAGCATGGCTGTGCCTAAGAAGTGCAGTATGCCAAACCAGACGGGGTAACCGGCAAAATACATCACAACGCTTACTGCTATGGCACATGCCCATGTCTTGAGTCCGCGTGCGACATTCGAGCGAGCGAAATAGCAGCTCATGCCCGACAGCAGAATAAACACACCGGCAAAGATGGGTTGTAACGTATTAAGCAGCGCGTTGTCAATTAAAGACGGCGGCGCGCCGAGGATTTGGATGATTTGAATGCCGGCGTGATAGCCGACCATCAGCACGATGGATAGGCCGCGGAGCGCGTCAATCAGCTGGTATCGCTGCTTGGCAACCAACGGTTGCGTCTCGCTGCTCATGCCTGATGCTCCTTGTAGGCGGCTACGGCCAGCTCGTCACAGCGATTGTTGTAGACGTTGGTGGAGTGCCCTTTGACCCACACAACAGTTAGCTTGTGCGGCTCGCAAAGGTCGAGCAGCTGACCCCACAGGTCGGGGTTGAGTGCCGGCTTTTTGTCGGCCTTGCGCCACCCGTTGGCGCGCCAGTTTTTGGCCCAGCCCTTGCTCAGCCCGTCGGCGACATAGCGCGAATCGGTGGTTAGCGTGACGTCGCAGGGCCGTTTGAGCGCCTGCAAACCGCGGATGACCGCTGTCAGTTCCATGCGATTGTTGGTCGTATCCGGCTCGTAGCCCGATAGTTCTTTTTCCACATCACCGTAGCGCAGCACCGTGCCCCAGCCACCTGGGCCGGGATTGCCGGAGCAAGCGCCGTCGGCGTATAGCTCGACGCGCGGATTAGCCATTCTCAGGTTGGGGTGCCGTGCCTTCGGCCGGCTCGTCGGTGTCTTGCTCCTCGCCCTCTTCGGCGATCTCCTCGCGCTTAAAGCGCGCCATGGCAATCAGCTTGGCGTCTTTGCCCATACGCATAACGGTAACACCCGAGGCGTAGCGGCTGTAAACATTGATGGAGTTGGCGGCGATGCGGATGATGGTGCCGTCGTCGCTGATGAGCAGCACGTCGTCATCGTCGCTGACGACCTTGATGTCGGCGACCAACCCCGTTTTGTCGTTGAGGCCGTGGTTTTTCATGCCCATGCCGCCGCGTTTTTGCATTCGATACTCGGTCAGTTCGGTGCGCTTGCCAAAGCCGTTTTCGGTAACGGTGAGCAGCGTGCCGCCCTCGCGGACACGCGCGGCGCCGACCACCTCGTCGCCGTCGGTCAGGCGGATGCCGCGCACACCGCCGGCCTCGCGGCCCATGGTGCGCACGTCAGTCTCGGGGAAGCAAATGGCCTTGCCCTGCCGCGTGGCAATGATAATCTCGGTCTGCCCGTCGGTTTTGCGCACGGTAATCAGCTCGTCGCCCTCGCTGAGTGTCAGCGCACGCACGCCCGATTTGCGGTTGGTGCGTAGCGTATCGAGATGCACGCGCTTGACCACGCCGCGCTTGGTGGCCATGACCAGATACTCCTCCTGCACATCGCTGGACATGGGAATGATGGCCGTGACGCGTTCGTCGGCCTCCAGCGGCAGCAGGTTGACAATGTTCATGCCCTTGGCGCTGCGACCCAGCTCGGGAATGTGGTAGCCCTTTTTGGTGTACAGGCGCCCGTAGTTGGTGAAGAAGAGCAGTGTGTCGTGGGTGTTTCCGATAAACACGTCCTTGATGTAGTCTTCCTCGCGAATAGCCTGTGCGGCCACGCCACGTCCACCACGGCGCTGGGCGCGGTAGGCGGTTTCCGGCTGGCGCTTGATATAGTTCTGGCTGGTCAGCGTGTAGACGCAGTCTACGCGCTCAATCAGATCCTCGATGTCAATCTCGTCGTCGATGGGCTCAATGACGGTGCGGCGCACGTCGCCGAATTTTGCCTTGACGGCCAGCAGTTCGTCGCGAATCAGCGTCATAATTTTGGCCTCACTGGCCAGCAATTCCTCCAGCTCGCGAATGCGGGTCATGATTTCTTGATATTCTTTCTCGATTTTGTCCAGCTCTAGACCGGTCAGGCGGCCGAGTCGCATATCGACAATGGCCTGCGATTGCAAATCGCTGAGCTCGAAGCGCGCAATCAACGCCGCCTTGGCGGTGGGAATGTCGTTGCTGGCGCGAATGATGCGCACGACCTCGTCGATGTTCTGCGCGGCAATGCGCAGACCCTCTAAGATGTGTGCGCGTTCGCGCGCCTTTTGCAGCTCGAACTCGGCGCGGCGGATGGTGACCTCGCGCTGGTGGGCGATGTAATGGTCGAGCATTTCGCGCAACGTCAAAATCTTGGGCTGGCCGTTGACCAGCGCCAACAGAATAATACCAAAGGTTATTTGCATCTGTGTATGTGCGTACAGCTGATTGAGCGTGACCTGTGCGTTGGCGTCACGCTTGAGCTCTATGACAATCTTCATGCCCTGACGGTCGGACTCGTCGCGCAGCGCCGAGATGCTGTCGATGGTTTTTTCCTTGACCAGATCGGCAATGCTCTCGACCAGTCGCGCTTTGTTGACCTGATAGGGCAGCTCGCGCACGACGATGCGCTGGCGACCCTTGTCCTCTTCGATGTCGGCCTTGGCGCGCACCTTGGCGCGGCCGCGGCCGGTGGCATAGGCGGCACGCACTCCGGCGAGGCCGTAGACAATGCCGGCGGTGGGAAAATCGGGGCCCTTGATGTGCTCCATCAGGTCGTCGAGTGTGACGTTGTCGTTGTCAATGACGGCCACAGTGGCGTCAATGACCTCGCACAAGTTGTGCGGCGGGATGTTGGTGGCCATACCAACGGCGATGCCTGAGCTGCCGTTGACCAGCAGGCTGGGGAAACGCGCCGGCAACACGCTGGGCTCCTTGCGGAAGTTGTCGTAGTTGGGCACAAATTCGACGACGTTTTTCTCGATGTCGGTCATCATTTCCATGGCGATTTTGGACATGCGCGCCTCGGTGTAACGCATGGCAGCGGGCGGATCGCCGTCGACGCTACCGAAGTTGCCGTGGCCGTCTATCAGCATGTAGCGCAGCGAGAAGGGCTGCGCCATGCGCACCAACGCGTCATAAACCGACTGGTCGCCGTGCGGATGGTAGCGACCCAACACGTCACCAACGGCGGTGGCCGCCTTACGAAACGCCTTGTCGGGCGTCAGGTTTTCCTCGTACATGGTGTAGAGAATGCGGCGGTGCACCGGCTTGAGACCGTCGCGCACATCGGGCAGCGCACGACTGACGATGACGCTCATGGCATAGTCGATGTAGGATTTCTTCATCTCGCGCTCGATGTCCACTCCCACGATGGTCTGGTTGGTGAAATCAGCGCTGTGTCCTGGTTTTTTCTCGGCCATTTGGGCTCCTCACTTTCACGCGTCGTCTACGAGTATACGGCGTCGTATTGCGCAACCGTTAGTTGCGTTAGCTGTTTTTGCAGTGACTGTCGCAGGCGCGGCAGGTCGCGCTTGACCAGCTGCCACATCAGCGACAGGTCAACGGCGCTGTACTGGTGCGCCATGGCGTTTCGAATGCCGCGGTATCGGTCCCACGGCACGTCGCGGTGTTTGTCCTTGTAGGATTCGGGCAGGTTGCGCACCTGTTCTCCGACCTGCAAAATAGCCATGCAAACGGCCATCTGCTTTTCCTCGTCACTGTGGAACTCGTGCAGGCTGGTTTGTTCCAGAAATTCCTCGGCCAGCTTACAATAGTGCAGCATTTGCTGCAGCACGGGCCTAATCCATTTTTTCATAGATGACCCTCGCCTCACCGGTAATACTGTCAATGATATCGGCTGGCAGGCGCTCAAGGCTGGCGCTGGTGACAATGTGCACCTTGCGGCTGAGCTTGTGGTGAATGTCCTCATACAGGCCGCCCACATCCAGCATGCTAGCCTCGTCGTCAAAGTCGACCAGCAAATTGATGTCGCTGTTGTCGTGTACCTCGCCGCGTGCAAAGGATCCGAACACATAGGCTTTGACAACGTGGTTTTCCTCAAAGCATGACTTCAACGCCTCTTTCAGCGCCAAAAACTCTGTGTTGCTGTTCATAGCGGCTAAACGTCTAAGTTGACGACGTATTTGGCGTTGGCCTCGATAAACTCGCGGCGCGGCTCCACCTTGTCGCCCATCAACACGGTGAATATCTGGTCGGCACTCACGGCGTCCTCCAGCTCCACACGCAGCAGCGTGCGTGTCTCGGGGTTCATGGTGGTTTCCCATAGCTCCTCGGCGTCCATTTCACCCAAGCCCTTGTTACGGCCAACCTCTATCTTGGCGTTGGGCTCGCCGTTGCGCAGCTCCTCCATCGCGGCGTCGCGGTCGCGGTCGTTAAAAGCGTAGCGCACCTGCTTGCCGCGCGTCACCTTGTACAGCGGCGGCTGCGCGATGTAGACGTGGCCGCCCTCAATCAGCGGCTTCATATAGCGGAACAGGAAGGTGAGCAGCAGCGTGCGGATGTGAGCGCCGTCGACGTCGGCATCGGCCATCAGCACAATTTTGCCATAGCGCAGCTGCGAGGCGTCAAACTCAGGGCCGACACCGGCGCCGAGCGCCGTGATGACAGGGATCAGCTTTTCGTTGCCGTACACCCTGTCCAAGCGTGCTTTTTCGACGTTTAGCATTTTTCCCCACAGGGGCAGAATGGCCTGATAGCGGCTGTCACGGCCGCCCTTTGCGCTGCCGCCGGCGCTGTCGCCCTCAACGATAAACAGCTCGGTCAGTGTCGGGTCCTTTTCGTAGCAGTCAGACAGCTTGCCGGGCAGTGAAGCCGAGTCAAGCGCACTCTTGCGGCGCGTCAGGTCACGCGCTTTGCGCGCCGCCTCGCGAGCACGCGCGGCGTCAATGGACTTGCTGACAATGATTTTGGCGGTAGCCGGGTTTTCTTCAAAGAAATCGCTCAGCTTCTCGGTGACAATGGAGTCGACCAGCGTGCGCGCCTCGCTGTTGCCCAACTTGGTCTTGGTTTGACCCTCGAACTGTGCGTCGGTCAGCTTGACGCTGATGACGGCCGATAGGCCCTCGCGGACGTCTTCGCCGCTCAGCTTTTCGTCCTCCTTGAGGATTTTGTATTTTTGGCCGTATTCGTTAATCACACGCGTCAGCGCTGTCTTAAAGCCGGTTTCGTGCATGCCGCCCTCACCGGTGTGGATGTTGTTGGCAAAGGAGAGAATGACGTCGTTGTAGCCGTCGTTGTACTGCAGCGCGACCTCGGCGACCATGTCGTTCTTTTGGCCGTTCATGTAAACGACTTGCTCGTGCAATGCGGCGCGGTTTTGGTTGATAAATTCAACAAAGCTCTTAATACCGCCCTCATAGCACAGTGTTTCACTGCGCTCACAGCCGTCACGCTCATCGTTGAGTACGATGGTCAGACCGGCACAGAGGAAGGCCTGCTCGCGCAGACGGCTGAGCAGCGTCTCAAATTCGTAGATCGTCTCTTCAAAGATTTCAGGGTCGGCCTTAAAGGTGATACTGGTGCCCGTCTTGTCTGTTTTTTCCGTCGCGTGAATGGGCGTAACGGTGTCGCCGCGCTCGAAGCGCATCTCGTGGACATGGCCTTGATTGCAAATGGTGACCTCCATCCACTCGGACAGCGCGTTGACCACGCTGGCACCGACGCCATGCAGGCCGCCTGACACCTTGTACCCTCCGCCGCCGAACTTGCCGCCGGCGTGCAGTACGGTAAAGACAATCTCCGCCGCGCTTTTGCCGGTGACGTGCTGGTCAGTCGGTATACCGCGCCCGTTGTCGACCACGGTAATGGTATCGCCGTTGCCGATGGTCACGACAATTTTGTCACAATGACCGGCCAGCGCCTCGTCAATGGCGTTGTCCACAATTTCGTAGACAAGGTGGTGCAGACCGCGGATGCTGGTGGTGCCAATGTACATACCCGGCCGCTTGCGGACGGCTTCAAGACCCTCCAGCACTTGGATTTGACTGGCATCATACTGTTTTGTAGACATAGTTCCTCCCTAAATCAAACAAACGCTGTCGTTTGTTATACTTGCCAACTGTTGGGTTGCGCGCGCTTACGCAGCGTGGCCGACGAGACCTGCGTGATGTAGATACGGCTACGACCGCTGCTGTGACACAGGACAAAGGCCTTGGGAATGTCGTCGCAGACATCGGTGATGTCGCCGCCCCGCTGCGCCCGCTCTAAGAAAACGCGAGTGTCCTTGGCAACCGTTGAGGTATCGAGGTCAAACACACCGATGACGTCGCGGTCTGTGGTTACAACATCCTGGCCCAGATGGTAATACAAGCAATCAACTCCTATGTGAACACGCCTTTTTTGACCTTTATAACTCGGCCGGACAGCGCTCTGGTACGGCGCTGATCGCAGCAGGAGATAAACACCTGTCCCTGTGATAGCTCGTTGAGTACAACGCGCCGACGCTTGTCGTCCAATTCACTGAGCACATCATCGAGCAAAAGAAGGGGATATTCGCCCAGCTCTTGCCTAAAAAAGGATCGTTCTGCCAATTTAATCGCAATGGCGGCGGTGCGCGCTTGTCCCTGCGAACTGAATACTTTCAGTTCTTTTTTATTGATATATAACAAAAAGTCGTCGCGTTGTGGCCCGGTCAGACAAATACGGCAGGCTAACTCCTGCGGCAAACGCAGGGCAAAATGGGCGTTAAGCTGCTGTTCCAGCTGTTCGACGGGCAGATAGGGGTCATGGACGACGCTTACGGTTTTGTATTGCATAGACAATACTTCTAAACCGCGGCTGAGGTTGGTGTGAAATTCACTGGCCAAGCGGTGCAGGCTATCGAGAAAACGCACACGGCGGTGAATGAGCAACGCGCCGTTTTTGGCCAGCTGCGCATTGTACACTTGAAAGAGATTGACATCCGGATGGTGGTCATTGCGCAGCAGTTTTTGCTTTTGCTTGAGCACCTTGTTATAACGGCCCAGCGCCGTCATGTAGGCGGGATTTACTTGGCAAAGCACCATATCCATCAACTGGCGGCGGGCGGCCGGGCCCTCCTGCACCAGCTCTAAATCAGCGGGTGAAAAGAGCACTGACGGCAGTATGCCAATCAATTCACGCAAGGTACGAAGTTGAACGCCGTTTTGCAGCAGTTTGCGCTGACGGCTGCGCAGCAGCGTCGCTTCCAGTTGTTGGTGGCGCCCTTGTGATTCAAACTCTGCCTTGAGATAGGCGGCAGGCTTACCTGTTTGAATAAGGTCAGTCTCGTGCTGTGTGCGGTGGCTGCGTGCCGCCGACCAATAGGCAATGGCCTCTATTAAGTTTGTTTTGCCTTGAGCGTTGGCGCCGGTAATGACGTTTATGCCCTCTGTGAACGTGACGGTCTGCTGCTCAATGTTGCGGAAGTGCTCCAACGACAGCCGGTGTAACAGCATTGTTTAATCGTTTCTCAACCGTGTGGGCAGTACCATATTTAGAAAGTCTTGCCCTTCCAGCGGCATTACACAGCAGGGGTTAAGGCTGCCGGACAGACCCAGGTCAATCCATTCGTCGTCAACGGTACGCAGTGAGTCGAGTAAATAGCGATTGTTAAAGCCAATTTCCAACTCTTCGCCGTCCTCTTCACAGGAACATTGGTCAAAGCCGCGGCCCAGCGCCGTCTGACAACTGAGGTTAATTTTATCTTGACCGAAAACCAAGCGGATGGGGCTGCGAATTTTTTCGTGGATGAGCAGTGATACACGCTCTACCGCCGTTTGCAACTCACGGGTGCGCACACGGATTTTGTACTTATATTGGTCGGGTATGGCGCGTGCGTAATTGTGGAATTCACCCTCAAGTAGTCGTGAAACAAGGGTGGCCTGCCCCAGCATAAATTGAATGTGACGACGCCCCAGTTCAATGGATACAGCACTGTCATTGTCGTCGGATAATGTCTTTTCCAACTCACGCAGCGCGTTGCCGGGCACGATAAATTTGAAATCTTCGCCGTCGTAGTCGATCTCAGTGCGACGGATAGCCATGCGGTAGCCGTCGAGCGCGACTATATTGAGCGTCTGTCCCACCACATCAAATAGTGCTCCGGTGTTCAGAATGCGGCTTTCATTATCACTCAGCGCGTAGGTAATACGCTGCAGCATATACTTGAGTTTACCCTGCGGTAGGGTAATGTGGCGCTCGTTAATCATTTCCGGCATATTGGGGTATTCGGAAGAGGGTAAACCGGGCAAAGAAAACTCGATAATACCGCATTTGATGGTAATCGTCTGCTGTGAGTCGACATCAAAGGTGATGGTTTCATCGGGCATTTTGCGCAAAATGTCGAGCAACATCTTGTTGGGCATAATGACAGCGCCTTTTTTCTCAATGTCGGCATAGACACTGACATTGATGCCAACCTCCAGGTCGTAGCCAGTGATGGTTAATTGGTCGTCGGCGACAAAGAGCAGACCTTCGATAGAGGGCTGAACATTGCGAACAGCTGCTGCACGAGCGGCGGTGCTGGCGGCGGAGAGGATGATACTTTTCTCGCAATGGAAACGCATGGGGACACCTCCAATAATTAGTGTAGGAGTATTATTTTCTTGGTAGTGTTAGTAGCGCTAGGCGTGGGGAATTGTGGGAAAGGCGGTAAGTCTTTACAGTATCAGGAAAATTGAGGCAGTAAAGGGTGTGGGAATTAGGTAGGGAAAAGAAAAGGTTGTACACAGTGCGAAAAAATGAAATATCTATCCACACTGGCGCTGTCGTTTTCCCTGTGGAAATGAGGAAAATCAGCCGCGGATGTTTCGTGTGATGGTGTCGAGTTCTTTTTGCACGTTTTCACTGCTGGCCTTTCGTTTTTCAACTTGGTCTAGCGAGTGCATGACCGTAGTGTGGTCACGACGGAAGATGGTACCGATTTGGGACAGCGAAATATCCATCAGAGAGCGGACAAGGTAAATGGCCGTTTGTCGTGCGTACACAATGTTAGCGCGCTTGCTGGAGCTCAACAGGTCGTCAATCTCAACATTAAAAAAGTGACACACCTTATCAATGATGAGGTCTGACGAAGGGTTCGTGCCTGGGTTTTCAGAGAAAAGATCGCTGATGGCGCTTTGTGCCGTTTCCATCGACAGCGGTTTACCGAGCAATTGGTGATAAGCGGCAATTTTCTTGACGGCACCTTCCAGCTGGCGCACATTCAGGGTGATGTTTTCAGCGATAAAGTAGCTGATGTCGTCGGAAAGTATAATGCCGCAGGAAGCGGCTTTCTTTTGGATGATTGCGACGCGCGTCTCAAAATCGGGGGGTTGGATGTCGACAACGAGACCCGACTCAAAACGAGAACGCAAACGGTCGGTCAGTGCCGGTATTTCGCGCGGCGGCCGATCGGAGGTGAACACAAGGTGGTGGTTTGACATGTACAGTTCGTTGAAGGTGTTGAAAAACTCTTCCATGGCGTAATCTTTTCCGCCAATAAACTGTATGTCGTCAACAAAGAGCATGTCGGCGGGGCGGTAACGGTCGCGGAATTCTTTCGTGGTGCCGGTACGGATGGCTGTGATGATTTCGTTGGTAAATTGCTCGGCTGTGACGGCAAAGACAACGGAATCGGGCCGCTCGGCCTTAACTTTATTGATCATGGCGTAAAGCAGGTGGGTCTTCCCTAAGCCGGAGTCGCCGTGTAAAAAGAGAGGGTTGTTTTCTGTTGCCGGTGAAATGGTAACGGAAAGAGCCGCTGCATGGGCAAATTCATTTGATTTTCCAACGACAAAGTTTGAAAATGTATATTGGCTGAAAAGATTGGAGGGTTTAACCTTTTGCTCCTCCTGTTGACGGTCGAAGGTGTCGGGATTGTCGACGACCTCAACCTCAAATTCCTCGCTGAAGATGTCGTTTAAGGCACGCTTGATGGCGGGAATATAGCGCGCCGTTATATGTTCCATCTTAAAAGTTGGCGCGCAGAGGATGAGTTTGTTTTGGGTACACAAAAGAACCTGGGTGTCGTCAAACCAGGTCATCATACTCATGGGTGTTAATTCAGTTGAGAGTCGTTTGTGAATCAGTTGCCACAGTTGCGTTTGCTGTTTCATATCGATACCCCTTATAAGGTGGAAAATTGGTGGGTTCGTTGTGGAAAAGTAAAGAAGCGTATAACTGATTTATTATATCATAAAGACAGCAATAATACAAGAAAAAGGAGGATAAATTTCCCCCTTTTTCTGACGTTGTATGTAGTTTTGGCTTTACTGCTTTTGCTGGGCCAGTAGGTCGCGTATTTCGGTCAACAACTGCTCTTGAGTGGGCGCCGGTGGCGCCTGTTCTTCGACCGCCGGTTTGCGCAGACGGTTGATGACACGGACCAAGATAAAGAGGCAGAAAACGATGAATATAAAGCTGATGATGGTCTGCAATAATTGTCCGACGAGTAAGTCAACGCCGGCTTGCCCGTCCCAAAAGGAGTCGATGTGAATGGTGAGGCCGGAGATGTTGATACCGCCGGTCAGCAGGCTGAGAAACGGCATGAGGATGCTGTCGACCAGCTCGCTGACAATTTTGGAGAATGTGCTGCCAATGATGACACCGATGGCCAAATCAATGACATTGCCCCGAATGGCAAAGGTCTTGAATTCGGCAAAGAAGGATGCCACCTTTCCCTTTTTTTTCTCAGCCATGGGCAATCTCCTTTCGACCGTTCATGTAAGGCTGTAGTGCGGCGGGGATGTGAATGCTGCCATCGGCGCGCTGGTGATTTTCCAATAGCGGAATAAGGATGCGCGGGGATGCGATGGCAGTGTTGTTGAGGGTATAGCAGAACTTGAGTTGGCCATCGGCGTCACGATAGCGAATGTTGGAGCGTCGGGACTGAAAGTCGCTGAGCGTAGAGCAGGAATGTGTCTCACAGTAGGCGTTGCGGCTGGGCATCCATGTTTCAATCTCGTGCTTGCGGATTTGACCGATGCCGATTTCGCCGGTACAGGCGAGGCAGACGCGATAGGGCAGTTCCAGTGCCTGTAGCAGAGCCTCGGCGTTGCCCAATATTTCGTAGTGCAGCTGCTCGGCTTGCTGTTCATCGGCAGGGCAGAGCACGACTTGCTCGACCTTCTGGAACTGGTGGACGCGGTATAGGCCGCGCGTATCTTTGCCGTAGGTGCCGGCCTCGCGGCGAAAGCAGGAGGAATAGCCGGCGTAGCGCAGTGGCAGTGCCGCTGTATCAAGAATTTCGTCTTGGTGATAGGAAACCAAAGACACTTCGGAAGTGCCGATTAAAAACAGTTCATCCTCGGTGATGTGGTAGGCTTGGTCGCGGCCGATGGGGAAATAGCCTGTGCCGCGCATGGCGCTCTCTTTTACCATCAGCGGCACAGTCATGGGCGAAAAGCCGCGCTGGGCCAGGAAGTCAATGACAAAGCGACAGACGGCCATTTCGAGCAGCACGGCGTCATTTTTGAGAAAATAGGAGCGGCTGCCGGCGAATTTGACGGCTCTCGGTACGTCAATCATGTCGTGCAGCTCGGCCAGCTCAATGTGGTCGCGTGGCGTGAAGTCAAAGGCAGGCAAGTCTCCGACACGGCGCAACTCGACGTTGTCCTCCTCGCCCTTGCCGACCGGCACTTCGGGCGCCGGGATGGAGGGTACGGTCAACAGCAGGGTGTGTAAATCGTTTTTCTGTGCCGTCAGTTGTTCTTCCAGTGCGGCCAGCTCGGGTTTAATGGCACGCACCCGGGCGATGGCCGCTTCGCGGTCGGTGTCGGGCGACGGCTTTGACAGTGTGTTACGCTCAGCGCGCAGCGCCTCAACCGAAGCGGTGGCATCGCGGATTTGGCGGTCGAGGGACAGCAAGAGGTCGATGTCGACCTTCATATTTTTGTCATGGGCCGCTTTCTTAACAATCTCTGGGTTTTGGCGAATAAAAGCAATATCCAGCATCGCTTGTTCCTCCTTATGGCTTGGTCGTTGCGGTCGGGCTGGGACTGGGCTTGGCGCTGGCTTTCAACCCGTCCAGCTCCTTTTGCACGGTCTCCAGCTGCTTTTCCAGTGTGGACAGCGCCGTTTCCTTGGCGGTGATGCTTTTGTTGAGTGCTTCGATGTCGTTGTTGGCTTTACTCAGGTCGGCTTCGGTGCCGGCGACCTTGCTGGACAGTTCGTCGCGCTCTTTTTTTAACGCGTCGATGTCTTTGGTCGCTTTGTCGGCCTGTGCTGACAGCTCGTGTTCCAGCTGTTCGATCTGGCTTTTGGCCTTGCCCAGTTCCAGCTTTGTGTTGTTGTTCTGATCGGCAAGAAAGGAGGTGACCAAGAATACAGCTGAAACGGCAAACAGTAGGATAATGTAGATAACCAAAAAGCGCAGGTTGCGCTTGGGTGGGCGTTCTTTTTTGACCGAGGTGGGCGTTGCGGCCGCAACCTGGGTTTCGGCGCCGGTGTTTTCTGGTTGTTGACTCATATTATTCTCCCTCTTTGGTCATTCCGGTGAGCTGCGACAGTAGCGTATCCAAATCGTTAAGACCGTAGTATTCTAATTCGATTTTGCCCTTTCGTGCGCTGTGGACAATGCGAACCTTGCGACCCAACCGCTGGCCGACGTGTAGTTGCAAGGCCTGAATATGCTCGTTGACCTTCTGGGTCTTGGGTTGTTGCTTCTTTTCGGCCGCCAGCTTTTTGACATACAGCTCGGTTTGGCGCACTGATAGCTTGTTGTCAATGATGTACTTGGCCGCCTTTTCCATGGCCGTCTTGGAAGACAACGTCAGCAACGCGCGCGCGTGACCTGCCGACAGGCTCTCGTTCTGCAGCAGGGCTTGTACCGAATCAGGCAGCAGCAATAGGCGCAGCGCGTTGGCAACGGTTGGGCGCGACTTGCCGACACGGACGGCCGCTTCCTCCTGTGTCAGGTGGTAGTCTTCAATCAACTTCTTAAAGCCGTTTGCTTCCTCCAGCGGCGCCAGATCTTCACGCTGCAGGTTGTGGATAAGTGCCATTTCGGCCGCCAGGCGGTCGTCGGCCTCCAAGATGCGCACCGGCAGCTCCTGTAGGCCGGCCATACGGGCGGCGCGCCAGCGGCGCTCACCGTCAATGATTTGATAGTAGCCGGTGGGCAATCGGCGCACAGTCAGCGGTTGCAGTACGCCATGGGTTTTCAGGCTGTCGGACAGCTCTTCAAGCGCCGTCTCCTTAAACTGCTTGCGCGGCTGGTCGGCATTGGGCTCAATTTCGCTAATGCGCAGCAGGCGGTCGCCGCTCTCGGCGCTGTGCAGCGCTTCGTCGCCGATGAGTGCGCCAAGGCCGCGCCCCAAGGATTTGTTTTTCACAGTTGTCACCTCTACGTTTTATCGCGTTGGTTTGGCGGTCAGCTCGCGCACCAAATCGGCGTAGGCGGCCGCGCCGCGTGAGGTGCGGTCATAGCCGAAGATGGGCACGCCATGGCTTGGCGCCTCGGACAGGCGCACGCTGCGCGGGATGACCGACTTGAATACCTTGCCGGGAAAGTGGCGCTTGACCTCGTCGGCTACCTGCATCGACAGGTTGGTGCGCGAGTCGTACATGGTGAGTAATACGCCCAGCAGGTCGAGTGCGGGGTTAAGCCGCATGCGCACCAGCCGGATGGTGTGCATCAGGTTGCTCAGGCCCTCCAAAGCGTAGTATTCGCACTGCACCGGCACCAGCACTGAGTCGCTGGCGCACAGTGCGTTGAGTGTCAACAGGCTGAGCGATGGTGGGCAGTCAATCAGGATATAGTCGTAGCTGGCGACAAGCGGCTCCAGCATACGCTTCAGGCAGTATTCGCGGTCGGCGATGCCGATTAGCTCCAGTTCGGCGCCGGCCAGCGCTTTGTTGGAGGGTATGAGGTCGCCCCACTGGGTGTGGACAACCGCCGAAGCGGCCGCGGTGCCGTTAATGATGATGTCGTACACGTGCGGCGAGCTGGCCTTGTCGACGCCAAAGCCCGACGTGGCATTGCCCTGGGGATCAAAGTCGACCAGCAGCGTTCTATGACCGCTCAAATGCAGTGCAGACGCCAGATTGACGGCCGAGGTTGTCTTGCCCACGCCGCCTTTTTGGTTGACCACGGACAGAATATGCGCCATAGTGTCCCTCCCCCAAATAGTCTTTGGCCATTATAGCACAGGGCGGCGAAAAAGCAAGCGCAACAAAACGATGTAACCGTGATGTTTCACGTGAAACGAAAACGCCAAGCACCTGTGTGACAGGCACTTGGCGTTTTTGGGCGACATAATTAACTTTTTTTCGGTATGGTGACGGTTAGCACAAAGTTGTCGTCGGTGTCGCTGCGGTTAATGGCGGCCTGCAGCCCGGAGCTCTGAAACATAGACACGGCGCGGTTTACCGTGTTAAAAAAGATGCGAACGTCTTTGATGACTACCATTTGCTTTTTGGCTCGTATGCCGTCTTTGTGTTCACATAAGTGTTCTATGTATTGATCGG
>JAVBPM010000013.1:0-22481 GCA_031549605.1 Oscillospiraceae bacterium
CCGTAAACCTGAAAGAACCACGGTGCGCTGCCGCCCGTACCGCTGCGCAGTACCATCGTGTTGTAATGGTTCTTGTAGCCGAGGACAGGGCCAAAGCGCGATTTTGTCGCGTTTGACATGGGGATTTTGAAAGTGAACTCAAAGTAACCGGGCTCGCTGTAGTCCATTTCAATGGGGCTGTTCTCTTGGTCACACAGCAGAAACACCGCCGGTGGCGTCGAGTTGTTGGCGTAGTTGTTGTCGTTGGCCATACCCGACTTGAGGTGCAGCCACTTGGTGCTGCCTTCGATGATTTCGTCGACCGTGCCGGTCGTCGACTCGCCTTTAATCGTGCCGGCGTCCTGCACCCACTTGTTGGCTGTCGCCGCGTCGGGATAGGCGGAATCGGCCGATGCCGATAGTGGCATCGCGGGCAGAAGCAGTGCCGCAAGCAGGCAAATACTCAGGGCAAATGACAATGTGCGACGGACGTGGTGCGATTTGCGTTTCATGGTACATCCTCCTTAATTTGGTGCTGTCATAGCCGCGTAATTACGCATGATATCTCAGCAGAACACACAATACCCGAACATATAAATTCTAACAGGAAATGGTAAGGTTGTACAGTCCTTTTTGGTAAAATCTACTTAAAAAATAGGTAAGACAAGGGCAGAAAAGACGAAAACGACTGCTGCATAACAGCATGGTGTCAATTAAAGAAAAAATCGACATCCCCCGCAAGGGATGCCGGTTGATATGACTGTTGTTTGGCCGCCAATGCCGCGCGGCGTTACGGCACAAGAAGCGCGGCCACCGCTGCGGGGGTTGCGTTAAACAGGTAACGTCCGACGTCAAGGCTGGTCAGCAGCGCTTCAACCGTCGCCCGGTCGCAGCGCGCACCGTCCAGCTGCCGAGCCAGTTCGTCGGGGTCGCCCTCGGAGAAAAAGTCGCCGCAGAAGCTGATGTTGCGCAAACAGCCGTCGACCACGTCATAGCCGGCCTCCACGCTGCCGCAGCCCTCCAGGCGCTCGCGCACGCGAAAACGCGCCGCCGGCGACTGCCCGTAGTTCCAGTCCCACGACGCGTAGCGCTCGCGCAGCGCCGCGACGGCCGTTTGATCATCGGGTGTCAGTTCGTAGGGCGCGACGCCGCCGCACAGCGCACCGGCCAGTGCCTGCATCAGCCGGGATACAGTCATACCGGGCAGGTAGGGCGCCAAATTGGTCACGCGCGCGCGCACCGAGTCAACCGCCTTGGACGACAGCTTCTCGGCCGCCGGATTGAGCACCTGTGCCATAACCGCGATGTCGGTGTCAAATAGAATGGTGCCGTGGTGCAGCACGCGACCGTTGCGCACGCACTGGGCGTTGCCCGAAAACTTCTTGCCCTGAAAAAGAATGTCGTTGCGGCCGTCGACCTCGGCGTTTATGCCGATAGTGCCCAGCGCGTCGGCCAGCCGGCGGCTATAGCGCGCAAAATCAAGCCGTTGATAGCTGCCGCACGGCTCAATAAAGGTAAAATTAACATTGCCCATGTCGTGATAAACGGCGCCACCGCCGGTCATGCGGCGCACCACGCGCACACCGCGGTCATTTACAAAGCTGGTGTTGATTTCGGCCAGCGTATTTTGATGCCGACCGACGACAACGGTGTTGTCGTTTTGCCACAGCATCACACAGCCGCCGTCGTCGCACAGCGTCTCAAAAGCGTACTGCTCCAGCGCCAAATTCTCGTACGGGTCTGTGCTGCGCGAAGAGATATACATCATAGTTATCACCCGCGTTATCGTACCATGCGACTGTCTAAAGCGTCAATGCCATTCGCCGTGACCATCAAAAGAAATATCGGCCAACCCCCGTGCATATACATGAGGATGAGAGACCGCAGTATTGGAGGAGGGTTCCGATTGAAAGGCAACATGGAAGAGCGCGCCTGTGAATTGGCGACCTACATTTTAGAGAATAAAGCGACAGTGCGCGCCACCGCCAAAAAGTTCGGAATCAGCAAAAGTACCGTCCACAAGGACATTGCCGAACGGCTGCCGCTGTACAATAAGAGCCTGTACCAATCGGTCAAGGAGGTGCTCGAGCAGAACAAAGCCGAGCGTCACCTGCGTGGCGGTGCCGCCACGCGCAAGAAATACAAGGGCGAGGACGACTAAAAGTAAGCACATTGGCAGCACCGCGACGGCAGCGTCGGCGGTGCTGTTTGCCTGTCGGCGTCGCCCTGTGGTACAATAACGGCACTAGGAGGTGGTCGCCATGCCCGCAGTGCGTTTGGACAAGTCGCTGTGCCATGCCGGCTGGGGCAGTCGTAGCGAGATGAAGCAAGCGCTGGCGCAGGGCCGCGTCTGTGTCAGCGGCGCCGTTGTGCGCGACGGCGCGGCCAAGGTTGACCCGCAGCACCAACCCGTAACACTCGACGGCGTTGACATCGACTACCTCGAGCACTACACCTACCTGCTCTACAAACCGGCGGGGCTGCTCACCGCCACCGAGGACAGGCATCAGCCCACCGTATACAGTCTGCTGCCGCCGCGGTTGCTCAACCTCGGGCTGGTGCCCGTGGGCCGGCTGGACAAGGACACCACCGGGCTGTTGCTGCTGACTACCGACGGCGCGCTGTCGCACGCGCTGACCTCGCCCGTGCGCCACGTCGACAAGGTCTATCGAGCCGAAGTCGAGGGCTGCTTGCAGCCCGAACACATTGTCGTTGTGGCGTCGGGCATGACGCTGCCCGACGGGCTTGTCTGCCAGCCGGCTGCGCTGGAAATCTGTTCGCCGACGCAGTGCAGGCTGACGCTGCGCGAGGGCAAGTTTCATCAGGTCAAACGTATGCTGGCGGCGCTCGGCTGCCCGGTAAAAAGCTTGCACCGCCTGTCCGTCAATGGGTTGGAACTGCCGGAGGATATGGCTCCGGGCGATATAAGGCGGCTGACGGGCCAACAGCTGCTCCAACTACGGCAGGAAAAATTTGGTTAATTTGTACGAACGGCGAGGATGTTTTTGGGGAAAAGTCACAAGCCCTTTGTGTAGGTTTGTGGATTTTGGCTAAGGTGGGCAGCCTTTTTTTGGACGATTAACGTCTATCAAAGCGCCGCCGATTATGGTAGACTAAATACATCAAGAGGGCACTGTGCGTGCTCTGCGAAATTCAGGAGGCGACAGCAATGGCAAGTCTTTCGTTGAAGAATATCTATAAGAAATACCCGGGCGGATTCACCGCCGTCACCGATTTCAATCTCGAAATCGAGGACAAAGAGTTTATCATCCTAGTCGGCCCGTCGGGCTGCGGCAAGTCGACGACGCTGCGTATGGTGGCCGGGCTGGAGGAAATCAGTGACGGCGAGCTGTACATCGGCGATCGCTTGGTCAACAAAGTGTCGGCCAAGGACCGCGACATTGCCATGGTGTTCCAAAACTACGCGCTCTATCCGCACATGACCGTCTTTGAAAACATGGCCTTCGGCCTCAAGCTGCGCAAGCTGCCCAAGGACGAAATCCGCCGCCGTGTGGAAGAAGCGGCCCAAATTCTGGAAATCAAGCACTTGCTTGAGCGCAAGCCCAAGGCGCTTTCGGGTGGCCAGCGTCAGCGCGTCGCGCTGGGTCGCGCCATCGTGCGTAACCCCAAGGTCTTTTTGCTCGACGAGCCGCTGTCCAACCTCGACGCCAAGCTACGCGCGCAGATGCGTACCGAGCTGACCAAGCTGCATCAGAAGCTGGAGACTACGTTTATCTACGTTACCCACGACCAGATTGAAGCCATGACGATGGGCACGCGCATTGTCGTAATGAAAGACGGCCTTGTGCAGCAAATCGCGCCGCCGCAGGTGCTGTACAGCACGCCCGACAACCTGTTTGTCGCCACCTTCATCGGCTCGCCGCAGATGAATATTGTCGACGCCGTTGTCGTTGACGAGGGCGGCAAGACCTACTTGCAGATCGGCGAGAGCCGTGTGGAACTGCCCGAAAACAAGGGCCGCAAGCCCGAGGTGCTCGCCAGCGCTGACCAAACAGTCATTATGGGCATTCGCCCCGAGAACCTGCACGACGAGGAGGTCTTTGTCCAGCAGTACCCCAACGCGGTAATCAAAATGCGCGTTGACGTCGTTGAAATGATGGGCGCCGAGACCTATCTGTCCATGACCGCCGAGGGCAGCACCTTTGTGGCGCGTGTCAACCCGCGTACACCCGCCAAGGTCGGTGACATCATCACCGTCGCGCTCGACCCCAATCGCATCCACCTCTTCGACAAGGAAACCGAAAAGACCATTACCAACTAATCTTCATAAGCCAAAAGAGCCGGACGCATATTGCGTCCGGCTCTTCAGCGTGCCAAAAAAACAAGTTTTTTTGGCACGCTGAAGACTGACAAAGACGTGCGCAGGCAAAGAAACGCTGTCCGTCGGCGTACGATGGTACGCTAGGACAGCGCTTCTGCAGCAAGTAAAACCATTGCGGCGCAGCACCTTGTCGGTGCGCCGCAAATTATTAGCCGAGAACAAAAGGCCTCATTACGTCGCCGAATGCTCTCTTTTCTGACACTGGTTTTATGGTGCGCGCTTTTTTGGCAGTCTAAAGAGCCGGACGCGCATAGCGTCCGGCTCTTTTCATCGCCGCAGTACCTGACCGCAGGCCAGCTTTTCACCTGAGTTACCCGACGGCTGCGTGTGAAAATCATCGGGCTGGCGGTGTACAACCACAGTCTTGCCCACCATCTCCAGCGCCGTCAGCCGTGGCGTGTAAAAAACAGTGTAGGCATAGCCGTTGTCCGACAGCAACGGCGGAAAGTCGCCCGCGTGCCGGGGATGCTCGGCGTTGGCGGGGTTGTAGTGGCCGCCGGTGTCGTGAAAGGGGTCGTCGGCCGTGCCGGTGCAATGGGCGCCGCTGTGCAGGTGCAGGCCGTGGAACCCGTTGTCGGGCAGTCCATTGACCTCGACGGCTACCAGCACACCACCCGGCGCCGGATAGACAGCCGCCGTGCCGTGTATCCCGTCGGCACCGTGAATGTCGGCAACGGCATAGGGACGCGTTTGCAGCGTCCGCGCCATGCGCGCCGACTTGGTAAAGAACATAGGCTTCACTCTCCTCACTGCCATTGTATGAGCCGTGCAAGCCTAGTCAGTACCGCCGTGCTACCGACTTCGCAGATGATAACGGATTGTCATATTTTGTAGAAAAATAACTGTTTTAAGCGTTGACCTCCGTCTGTTCCTTGATTTTCATCGTCAGTGCAATGCGTTTCTTGTCCACGTCGACGCTCAGCACCTGCACCTTGACAATGTCGCCGACCTTCAACACCTCGGACGGGTGCTTGATGTAGCGGTCGGTGATTTGCGAGATGTGTACCAACCCGTCCTGATGCACGGCAATGTCGACAAACACGCCAAAGTCAATCACATTGCGCACCGTACCGTCCAAAATCAACCCCGGCTTCAGGTCCTTCATCTCCATTACGTCGCTGCGCAGCAAAGGCTTGGGCAGGCTGTCGCGCACATCGCGGCCCGGCTTGGCCAGCTCGGCCAAAATATCCTTGAGGGTCGGCACGCCAATGCCCAGCTGCTCGGCAATCGCGTGTTCACCGATACTGGCCACAGCGTCGTTGAGCGGCGCGATGTCCTTCTCAATACTTTTCAGCGTCACATGGCAAGCCTTGAGCAGCGCCTTGACCGCGTCATAGGACTCGGGATGCACCGCTGTGTTGTCCAGCACATTTTTCGCGTCCGGCACGCGCAAAAAACCGGCCGCCTGCTTGAAGGCCTTCGGCCCCAGCTTGGGCACTTTTTTCAGCTCGGCGCGCGTCTGAAAGGCGCCGTGCGCTTCGCGGTAGGCCACAATCGAGTCGGCCACTGCGGCGTTGACGCCGGCCACACGCGTCAGCAGCGCGGGAGACGCCGTGTTGAGGTTGACGCCAACGGCGTTGACAGAGGCCTCGACCACGCCATCCAGCGCCTCGCCCAGCTTTTTGGCCGGCATATCGTGCTGATACTGCCCGACACCAATGGCTTTGGGGTCAATTTTTACCAGCTCGGCCAGCGGGTCCTGCAAGCGCCGCGCGATGGAGATAGCCGACCGCAGCGATACGTCAAGCTGCGGAAACTCCTTGGCAGCCAGCTTTGAGGCCGAGTACACCGAGGCGCCCGCCTCGCTAACGACCATGTAATACACCTGTTTGTCAAGTCCGGCAATCAACGCGGCCGTAAAGATTTCGGTCTCCTTCGACGCCGTGCCGTTGCCGATGGCGATGATGTCGACGTCGTGCTTTGCCATCAAACCGCTTAGCAGCTTCTTGGCCTCGTCAACGCGGTTGTGCGGCGGCGTCGGATAGACCACGCCCGTTTCCAGCACCAAGCCCGTCTTGTCCACAATGGCAAACTTGCAGCCGGTGCGGTAGGCGGGGTCGAGCCCGAGCGCCACCGAGCCCTTGACCGGCGGCTGCATCAGCAGCTGCTGCAGGTTGACGGCAAAAACCCGGATGGCCGCGTCGGCGGCCTTTTCGGTCAGCGCGGCGCGCACTTCCCGCTCCACCGACGGCTGAATGAGCCGGTCGTAGGCGTCCTGCGCCGCGGCCATAACGGTGTCGCGGCAGGGCGAGTGGGTGGCCTTCAGCGTCGCCGAATACACGGCGGCCATGGCGCGCTCTGCGTCCAGCGTCACCGACACCTTCAAATACGCCTCGCGCTCGCCTCGATCGAGCGCCAAAATGCGGTGACCCGCAATGCGCGCCACCGGCTCGGAAAAATCGTAGTAGAGCGCGTAGACCGAGTCCTGCTCGGTGGCCGCCTTTGACCATACGACGCCCTGCGCGGCGTAGAGCATGCGCAGCCGGCTGCGGATACCGGCGTTGTCCGATATGCGCTCGGCGATAATATCCATCGCGCCCTGCACGGCGTCCTCGGCCGTCTCCACGCCTTTGTCGGCGTCAACAAAGGCGACGGCCAGCGCCAATGGCGGGCTCGAGTCGGCCTGCTCAAAAATCAGGTCAGCCAGCGGCTCAAGACCTTTTTCCTTGGCCACCGAGGCGCGCGTCTTGCGCTTCGGCTTGTAGGGGCGGTAAAGGTCCTCAATCTCGGCCAACGTCTTTGCGTTGTCCAGACTGTGCGCCAGCTCGTCGGTCAGCGCACCCAGCTCCTCAATTTTGGCCAGCACCTCTTCGCGCCGCTTTTGCAGCGCGCGCAGGTAGTCATAGCGTTCCGACAGCTCGCGCAGCAGCTGGTCGTCCAGCGAGCCGGTCAGCTCCTTGCGATAGCGCGCGATAAAGGGAATGGTGTTGTCCTCGTCCAACAGCTTCAGCGTGTTTTCCACCTGAAACGGCTTGAGTTGAAACTGGGCACATAATTGCTGCACATAGTTCATGGGCGTCACCTCACGTCGTCAAAATAAAAGAAAAAATCGCTCAAACACACAGGGTTGAGCGATTTTTTGTGGAGCTGGGAGTCGGACTCGAACCGACGACCTGCTGATTACAAATCAGCTGCTCTACCAACTGAGCTATACCAGCGCGCCTGATTATTATAGTGGCGCACTGCACGTTTGTCAAGACTTGGCCAAGTCAAAAGCCACGAGCCGCACGTGGCAGCTCGTGGCTTTGTCATCATACCAGCTTAAAAGAGTCCGAGGAACCAATCCAGCGCATCTCGCAGATACGGGTGCAGCGAAATGACCACGCCGGCGAACACGATGGAGACCATGGAGGTCAGCTTGATGAGAATGTTGATCGACGGGCCGGAGGTGTCCTTGAACGGGTCGCCGACGGTGTCGCCGACAACGGCCGCCTTGTGCGCGTCGCTGCCCTTGCCGCCGTGGGCACCGGCTTCGATGTACTTCTTGGCGTTGTCCCACGAGCCGCCGGCATTGGCCATCATGATGGCCAGCACAAAGCCGGTGACGGTACAACCGGCCAGCACACCCACGACACCGTTGACGCCGAGGATGATACCCGAGACGACCGGCGCGATGACGGCCAGCAGGGTGGGCGCCATCATTTCTTTCTGCGCCGAGCGTGTGCACAGGTCAACGCAGCTGGCGTAGTCGGGCTCGGCCTTGCCGTCCATCAGGCCGACAATTTCCTTAAACTGGCGACGCACTTCATACACAATGCTCTGCGCGGCGCGGCCGACAGCGCTCATGGTCATGGCGGCAAAGACGAAGGGCAGCATACCGCCGATAAACAGACCAATCAGCACCGACGGATTGGTCAGGCTGAGATCGAGAGCGCCCAACTGAGGCGCTTGCAGATGGATTTCATCGACATAGGCGACAATCAGCGCCAGCGCCGTCAGCGCCGCCGAGCCGATGGCAAAGCCCTTGCCGGTGGCAGCGGTGGTGTTGCCCAGCGAGTCGAGTGCGTCGGTGCGCTCACGCACTTCGGGGTCGCAGCCGGCCATTTGCGCGATGCCGCCGGCGTTGTCGGCGATGGGGCCGTAAGCGTCGGTCGCCAGCGTAATGCCCAGCGTCGACAGCATACCGACGGCCGAAATGCCGATGCCGTAGAGACCCTGGTTGAAGCTGGACAAGCCGCCCGAAACGCAGAAGCTGATGCAGACCGAGATGCCGACGATGATGACCGGAATGGCGGTCGACATCATGCCCAGCGACATACCGGCGATGACAATGGTGGCCGGACCCGTCTCCGACGAGTCGGACAGCTTTTTGGTGGGCTTATAGGTATCGGAGGTGTAGTACTCGGTGAAGTAGCCAATCAACACGCCGGCGGCGAGACCCGAGAGCACGGCGAAGTAGATGCCGAAATTGTCTTCCATAAAGAAGTAGACAATGGGTGCCGACAGCACAGCCACAACAGCGGCGGCGCTGAAGGTGCCGGTGCGCAGTGCGCGCAGCAGCGAACGCTGGCTGACATTTTCCTTGGTGCGAACCAGGAAGGTGCAGACCACCGAGGCCAGTGTGCCCAGCGTGGCAATGAGCATAGGAATAGCAGCGCCCTGAATGCCGAAGCCGGCGGCCACAGCCAATGCGATGGTCGCGACAATCGAACCGACATAGGACTCATACAGGTCAGCGCCCATACCGGCCACGTCGCCGACGTTGTCACCGACGTTGTCGGCGATGACGGCGGGGTTGCGGGGGTCGTCTTCGGGGATACCGGCTTCGACCTTGCCGACGAGGTCGGCGCCGACGTCAGCCGCTTTGGTAAAGATGCCGCCGCCGACGCGGGCAAACAGCGCCATCGACGACGCGCCCATGCCGAAGGTCAGCATGGCAGATGAAATCAGCTGAATTTGGGCGTCGGAGACCGACAGGCCCTTTTCGGCCACCATCTGCAGCACATCGCCGTTGGTCGAGGTGTAAAAGACGAACTTGAGCAGCGCGAACCAGATGGACAGGTCGAGCAGACCCAGACCAACCACGACAAAGCCCATGACCGAGCCGGCCGAGAACGCGACGCGCAGGCCCTTGTTCAGGCTTTTCGACGAGGCGAAGGCGGTGCGGGCGTTGGCGGCCGTGGCAATCTTCATGCCGATGAAGCCGGACAGGCCCGAGAAGAAGCCACCCGTGATGAAGGCAAACGGCACGAAGGGCGTCAGCTTGCCCAGCAGCGCCATGATGCCCAGCAGCACAAACAGGGCCACAAAGAAGAGCGCGACGCCGGTGTACTGACGGCGCAGATAGGCGTTAGCGCCACGACGGATGGAGGCTGACAACGACTTCATGACGTCGGTGCCCTCCGGCGCCGCCAACACTTTTTTGCCTTGCCAGAAGGCAAACAGGAGCGCTAAAATCGATCCTGCCAAAGTGATGTACGGAGCGTAGCTGTTGACGAAATTTTCCAAAAGATACTCCCCCTTAACAATTGCGGGAGATGAAATTGCCAAATTCCCGCATGATAGCCAAAATTATAATATGGAAGCAACTGCAAGTCAAGCTATAGGCGGGAAGATGTACAAAATAGCCAAAGAAAAACAGCGCACTTTGTGCAAGTGGCTGTTTTTCTTTGGCTGATACGCTTTATTTAGCCCAGAATTGCCTTCAAGTCCTGTTCCGGCGTCGTGATGGGGTGCAGATCGAACATGCCGGCCAGCGTCTCAAGTACCGTGCTGGAGAAAAAAGCGGGCAGGCTGGGACCGATGTAGATGTTCTTGATGCCCAGCGACAGCAGTGTCAGCAGGATGCAGACGGCCTTTTGCTCGTACCAGCTCAGCACCAGCGTCAGCGGCAGGTCGTTGACCCCGCACTCAAAGGCGCCCGCCAGCGCGACGGCGACCTGAATGGCGCCGTAGGCGTCGTTGCATTGTCCCATGTCGAGGATGCGCGGGAAGGGGCCGATGGCACCGACGTCCAAATCGTTAATGCGGTACTTGCCGCACGCCAGCGTCAGCACAACGGTGTCGGCCGGTGTCTGCTTGACAAACTCGGTGTAGTAGTTGCGGCCCGGCTTGGCGCCGTCGCAGCCGCCCACTAAGAAGAAGTGCTTAATCGCGCCCGCCTTGACCGCGTCGATGATGGTCGGCGCGTTGTCCAGCACCGTCTGGCGGCCAAAGCCGGTGGTCACGGTCGTACCGCCGTTAATGCCGGTGCGCTGCTGATCCTCGGCGTAGCCGCCCAGCGCTATCGCTTGGTCGATCAGCGCCGAAAAATCTTTGTGACCGGTGCCATCGCCTTCGATGTGCACCAGCTCGGGAAAGGCAACGACCGACGTGGTGTAGACGCGGTCGGCGTACGACGCCTTGGGCGCCATCAAGCAGTTGGTGGTAAACAGCACAGGCGCCGGTACGCTGTCCAGCTCCTGCTGCTGGTTCTGCCACGCTGTGCCGAAGTTGCCCTTGAGCTGAGCGTGCTTTTTCAATTTGGGGTAGCCGTGCGCCGGTAGCATTTCGCCGTGCGTGTAGACGTTGACGCCCTTGCCGTCGGTCTGCTCCAGCAGCTGCTGCAAATCGTGCAGGTCGTGACCGCTGATGATGATAAAGGGTCCCTTTTCAATCGACAGCGGCACCTGTGTCGGCACCGGATTGCCGTACGCGCCGGTGTTGGCGGTGTCAAGCAACGCCATGCATTTAAGGTTAATCTGGCCAAACTCCATCAGCAGCGCCAGCCAGTCCTCAACGCTGTGGCTCTGTGTAATGGCGGCCATGCCCTTGATAAACCAAGCGTCGACCTCGGGGTCGCGGGCACCCAGCACACGGGCGTGGTGGGCATAGGCGGCCATACCGCGCAGCCCGAACAGCAGCGTCGAGCGCAGCGACACCAGGTTTTCGTCGCCGTCATACAGCATCTCGGGTGTGGCGATGCAGCCGCCGTTTAGCGCGGTGCGCGCGGTGTCGAGCTGCTTGGTTAGCGCGTCAATGCGCGGCTTGTCAAAGCTGACGTTGGTCAGCGTGGTAAACAGACCGTCAACAATCAAATCGACAGCCACCGTCGACACCGACGCCTGCTTGCTGGCAGCGGCGGCCAGCGACAGCATCTCGCAGGTCAACTCGTCCTGCGCGCGCGACACGTCCGGCTTCTTGCCACAGACGCCCGACACTGTGCAGCCGGTTAAAACGCCGTTCTCCGACGTGCGGCGAGCCGTCTGCTCGCACTGAAAACAAAACATCTTATCCATGGGGGTTTCCTCCTTGTCATTGCGTGATCATACTTTGCCGGTTTTTTCCGGCGATGACAAGATTAGTATACCCCGTCGTCGCATCAGAGACTGTGGTCATAACCACAAAAAAATCAGACCCGGCATCAGCCGGGTCTGCCACAAGCAAACGGTTAGAAGAAATACAGCAGTCCAACAATCGCCAGACCCAGTAGCCCGCACAGCGCCAGCAGCATCTTGTCGGTAAACAGCACCTCGACCGGGTCGCCGTCCGAGCTGCCCTCGATGGTCAGGCTGTACCGCATACAAATAAGAATAACCAGCGGCACGGTCCACAGCAGGCGGTTGCTGCCAACGCGCGCAATGGTCAGCGCATCGACGCTCCACAGCGAGTAAAAGACAATGGTCAGCGCCAGACAGACGTACATATTCTTGTCCAGAAAGCTGTGGGTGTAGTGCTGCAGCACAGCGCGCGTGCTGCCGTCGGTTTGGCGCAGCAGCTCGTTGCGCCGCTTGCCCAGCCCCAAATAAAAGGACATGGCAATGACGGTCAAATAGAGCCAGCGCGAAATTTCAATGCCGGTCAGCACCGAGCCGTAGATGACGCGCAGCACAAAACCGGACACCAAAATGGCAATGTCGACAATGGGCACATTTTTCAGCCCCAGACTGTACGCGACATTCAACAGCAGATACAAGCAGGGGACCAGCCACGCCAGCCACAGCATATCGGCGATAAAGAAATTGACAACAGCGGCGGCCACAAGCAGTGCCACAGCCAGCAGCCAGGCGGCTCGAACGCTGACCGCACCGCTGGCAATGGGACGCTGGCATTTGGTCGGGTGGCTGCGGTCGCGCTCGGCGTCCATGACATCATTGAATATATACACCGCCGACGAGACAAGGCTGAAAGCGACAACGCCCAGCAGCGCCTTAACCAGCAGCGCACCGTCGTTCATCTGGCCGCTAAACAGCAGCGGCAGCAAAATGAGCCCGTTTTTAACAAAGTGTTTAATACGCATCAGACGCAGCAGTTGTTTCATGGCGCACCTTCCCCACATTCGACTGTCTTTCAATTCTATCACAGGCGGTGCAAGAAAGCCAGACGAAAAAAGTGCGGCACGGCACAGCCCTGACTTGTCAAACGGGTGTCGACATGGTATGATACAACGCAACGGGGAGGGATGGCCATGAACGAAAACGCAATCCGGCTGAGAACCGAATCCTTTGAAAATGAACTGACCCACGAGCTGGTAGAGGGTGTTACCATCATCATCGACGGACAGCTGAAGCAGCTGTTTGACGAACTGATGCAGCGCGACGCCCACTACGACAGCTATCAAACGCTGGTCTTTGAACTGCTGAAGAACGGCATCAATACCGTACTGGAATAATCATTTGAGCCTAAACAGCCCGTCAGCCTATGGTTGACGGGCTGTTTGCATCCCCGCAAAAAACTTTGGAAAAAACGTACAAAAAATTGCATTTGGCACTTGCATTGCATTGGCAAAGATGTATAATACAAGGTGTAAAAACGCGGGATCGTTGGCAATTGTATCCAAGAATTTTCGGAGGTGCACTATGAAAAAACGTACTCATTCTGCCAAAAGGACGCTATCTCTGCTTCTCACGGTCATGCTGTTACTCAGCTTGATGCCACAACTGGCGTTTGCCGACCCGGTATACCCCGACGCGGCGACGGCCAACCGGTGGATACAGGATCCCGGCACCATTAAGGGCGCTACGACCACCGGTACAGTGACCGTCGACACCATTGATGGGGTCGAATGGCTGCACCTTACGTCGGGCACAACCAACGACAACAAGTACACGGAGGATACCCTAACGCCTCCGGCAGTGTTTTTGCTGTGTGACAGCAATGGAGACCCGATTGAAATGGACTATACGTCGCCCGGTTATTTAGAGCTTACCTTTATGCTTCCGATGTCAGACGCCAGCAAGTCACGGTTTGGGCCTGTTTTAGGCTACGCCAACCACTACAACACGCTGGTGATGCGCAGCGGGACAGGCGGTACCGGGCCGTGGTTTGTGCAAACGTATGTCGATGGTGCCGGCACTTTCAGAAACGGGACTATTGCAAGGCCGAATGCCAACGTTGAATACACCATGCGTGTCGAGTGGGCCGACAGAAAGATGACCTCATTTAAAATCAATGGCGTATCCAATTACACCACGACCTTTGATTTTGCGAACACGAACAGTTTTGTCAGCACCGGCGGTAACTATATTGGCCTTCAAGTAATCAACAACAGCATCCGCGGCGAGGCGCTGATTAAAGACATCCACTACTCGGGTCAGACGGCGCTGGCGCCGGAAGACGCCGAAACGCCCATCATCACCGCCCAGCCGCAAGGCGATACCTACCAGAGAGACGCAACCGCCGACGCTCTCAGCGTGACGGCCAGTGTCACTGACGGCGGCACCTTGAGCTATCAGTGGTACAGCAATGCAACCTCAGCCACCACCGGCGGCACGCCCATCGCGGGTGCGACGCAGAGCAGCTACACGCCGTCGACGGCGACGCTTGGCACCACCTATTACTACGCCGTCGTCACCAACACCAACGACGAAGCGACCGTCAACACTACGGCGACCACCACCAGTGACGCCGCCGCCGTGATTGTCGTGTCCTCCATTCTCGCCGAAACCATCACCGTGTCGGGTGCCGCCAATATTGTGGTTGGCACAGATGTTACATACACCGCGGAGGTTGAGCCGAGCAACGCCACAGACAAGACGGTCACCTGGTCGGTCGTCAACGGCACCGGCAGCGCCACCATCAATGCGGCGACCGGCGTTTTGACACCGGGCACAGCCGGAACCATTGACGTCGTGGCCACCGCCAATGACGTCAGCGGCGTGACCGGACAGCTGGCTGTGACCATCAGCGCCACGGCCATTCTGCCCGCCGAGTTGACGGTGCAGGGCTCGACCACGGTCATGCGCGGCAAGACCGCGACCTACACAGCCGACGTGCTGCCGATTGAAGCCGAAGACAAGTCGGTGACTTGGTCGGTCGTCAACGGCACCGGTTCGGCCACCATTACCCCAGCCGGTCTGCTGACGGCGGTGACCGCCGGCACCGTGACCGTCAAGGCGGTCAGCGTTGCCAAAACGTCAGTGGAGAACACGCTGGAAGTCACCATCAACACGCTGGGTGGCGAAGATGTCGCCAAGGGCGCCAACGACAGCTACAAGCTGGGCACGGTCGGTCGCAATTACTTCAACGTCACCGAGCCGCTCAAGCTGGACCTCATTGGTGTCAAGGGCGGCAACGACGTTGCCAACCCCATTTATAAGGATGTTACCTACACGCCCGACGCCGCGTCGGCGGAGCTGGTCACCGTCGACCGTGACGGCACCATCCGCCCGAAAGTTGGCGCCGACTTTACCGGCGTCGACAGCATCACCATCAACGCCACAGTCAAGGAATTTTCCGATCTCGAGTATTTTGAGGGCTTTGAAAATGTCATTCGCACCGATGGCAGCTATACCACTGATCCGGTCGGCAGCCTCGGCGAATACATCTGCGTCGGCACCAACAGTATGAGCCCGCCGGTATTGAATACCAGCCGCAGCTTCCAGGGCGCATCTGTTTCCATCGACACAAAGAAGAGCGGTGTTGCACAGCACATCTCCAAAGACCTTGGCTCGGCCAAGCAGGGCGTCGTGTCGTTCATGTTCTACGACGACGGAGCGACCGGAACGCCCTCGCAGATTGTCTTCTCGGCCAATGCCAACAACCGCAATTTGGTCAACGGCATTGGCTTGGGCACGGCCACCACCACTGCCTATGCCGCGCGTTGGACTGATAATGGCGGCGGCACCACATTTGCTACGATAGGCGTCAACCGCAGTGTTGGCTGGCACCTCATTGAATACGTCATTGACCACAACGGCATCAAAACGTACATCGATGGTGTCGCCACAACCGGAACCGGTATTGTTCCGGCCGCCAGACAGACCAACTTCCGTTACCTCAACCTCGGCTTCCACTGGGGGCAGGCCAGCGGCGGATTCGCCTACGACAACGTCGCCTACTCCTTGACCCGTACGACCAACGATGTGGCGGCGACCGCCATCACCATTCCGGTCGAGCACGGTGAAACCAACAGCATTGTCAGCGCCCAGCCGATTACCTACGACAAATCGCTGGTGGGCAGAACCGATCTGGCCATTGACGTTGACTTCTGCACCGACGGCGTGACCGTGAATAACGGCGGCACGGCGCTGGTCAAAGGCACACAATTCACCCTTAACGAGGACACCGACGTGCTGACCATCAGCAAAGACTATCTCGACACGCTGACGCTGGGTGAGCACACGCTGACCCTCGGCCTGTCGCGCGGCAATACGCCGCTGGAGCTGACAATTGACGTGGTGTCGCGTATTGTCAGTCAGATTACCGTCGTTGGACCCGATGCCGTTTTGCTGGCGGACAGCGATGTGCAGTATACCGTCGAGGTGCTGCCCGCCGCCGCCAATGATAAGACGGTCACCTGGGCGGTACTGAACGGCACAGGCAGCGCCACCATCAGCGCCGACGGCAAGCTGACGCCCACTACCGAGGGCACCGTCACCATCACCGCTACCGCCAACGACATCAGCGGCGTGGTTGGCTCGCTGGTGGTTTATATCAACGATACAACGATTCTCCCGACGGGCGTGACTGTTACGGGCAGCCAGTCGGTTACGGTTGGCAGCAACGGCAACTATAAGGCCACCGTACTACCCACCGACGCCAACGACAAGAGCCTTGTCTGGAGTGTTGAAAACGGAACGGGCAATGCCACCATCACGCAGGATGGTTTGCTGACCGCGGTCAGTGCCGGCACCGTGACGGTGAAAGCCACGACCAACACCGGGTCCATCGTCGGCTCGCTGGCCGTCACGCTGCAAGACATTGCGCTGCCGACGCAGGATCGCAATTCGCTGCGCCTGCATTACAACGCCGCCGCCGCCGACTCAAACACCGGCTGGGAGAACTACTCGCTGCCCATCGGCAACGGTTTTATGGGCGTCAGCGTCTTTGGTGGCTTGACCACAGAGCGGCTGCAAATCAGCGAAAAAACGCTGTGGACGGGCGGCCCGGGCGCAGCCGGTACCAGCCAAAACGCGCCGGCCGACAAGGACAATCCCAGCAACAAACCCACCGATTATTACGGGAATAACCCCAACGCGTGGAAATACTTCGCCGACGCGCAGTTGGCGGCCATGACCGGCAATTATTCCACGGCAAACAGCATAGTCAACAATAATATGAACCTGCTCGGCCGCACGGCACTGGGCGACTACCAGAACTTTGCCGAGGTCTACATGGACTTCCCGACGCAGGAAAGCGGCACCACCAACTACTACCGTGACCTCGACATCAGCACGGCGGTCGCGGGTGTCGGCTATACATATGGCGGCGTCAACTACAAGCGCGAGTATTTCAACAACTATCCGGACAACGTCTTTGTCACGCGCATTACCGCCGATGCCGCCAACGCCATCAACTTCGACCTGCGCCCCACCATTCCGCACATGGCGTCGCGCACGGCCGGCGGCGAATACACCGCAATCGGCAAATACGGCAACGTCCATGCCGAGGGTGATACTATTACCCTCAAGGGCAGCCTCAAGAACAACGGCATGAAGTTTGAGGCGCAGTTTAAGGTCATTGCCGACGGCGGCACCGTAACGGCCACCAACACGCCGAGCACCTTTGAAGGTCAGGCGCAAGACAACGGCAAGCTGCAAATCAAAAACGCCAACAGTGTTGTCATTATCATGACCTGTGGCACCGACTATAAAAACGAGTACCCCACCTACCGTGGCGCCGACCCGCACGCCGCGCTGCTTGACCGCATGAACAGCGCCGTGACCAAGGGCTACGACGAGCTGTTGGCCGACCACTTGGCCGACTACCAGGAGCTGTTTGATCGTGTTGAGCTTGATCTGGGTCAGCAATTGCCCGACAAGACGACCGATGCGCTGCTGGCCGGCTACAAAAACGGCTCGCTGACCAACGCCGAGAAGCGGTATCTCGAAACGCTGTACTATCAGTACGGCCGTTACCTGCTGATTGCCTCCTCGCGTGACGGCTCGCTGCCCGCCAACCTGCAGGGCGTCTGGAACGTGCATGACAACCCGATGTGGCAGAGCGACTACCACTTTAACATCAACCTGCAAATGAACTACTGGCCGGCCTACAACGCCAACCTCAAGGAAACGGCACTGGCGCTGGTTGACTACATCGACTCGCTGCGCGAGCCCGGCCGTGTCACCGCAAAGAGCTTCTTCGGACCCAGCGTGCCCGGTTGGACGGTCTTCTGCTCCAACAACCCCATGGGCTACACCGGTTCCATCAACTCCTCGGCCTCATGGCAGCCCGCCAATGCGGCGTGGATTTGCCAAAACCTGTGGGAGTACTACGAGTATACGCTGGACGAGGATTTCCTGCGTACCCGCATCTATCCCATCATGTACGAGGCTGCCGAGGTCTACGCCACCGTGCTGAAGGAAAATCCCGACCACGACAACCGCCTCGAAATGGCGCCGTCCTATTCGGCCGAGCTGGGCCCCTACACCAGCGGCACCACCTTTGACCAGGAACTGATTTGGCAACTCTACACCGACCTGATTAAGGCCGCCGACGTGCTGGGCGAAAACAGCGACGCGCTGATTGCCACGATTACCACACAGCGCGACAAGCTCAATCCGCTCAACATTGGCGATAGCGGCCAAATCAAGGAATGGTACGAGGAAACGACATACTCCACCATCCCCGGACAGGGCACATATGAAACCACCCACCGCCACATCTCGCAGCTGGTCGGCCTGTATCCGGGCAAACACATTACGACTGACACCGTCGCGCTGATGAATGCCGCCAAGGTCACGCTTGGCAAGCGCGGCGACGGCGCCACCGGCTGGTCGATGGGCAACAAGATTAACCTGTGGGCGCGCACCGGCGACGGCAACCACGCCTACACGCTGTTTGGTAACCTGCTCAAGAACGGCACGCTCAACAACCTGTGGGACACCCACTCGCCCTTCCAAATCGACGGCAACTTTGGCGGCACCGCCGGTGTCACCGAGATGCTGATGCAGAGCCACCAAGGCTACATTCGCCCGCTGGCGGCGCTGCCCGATGCGTGGTCAAGCGGCCATGTGTCCGGCCTCATCGCGCGCGGCAATGTCGAGACCGAGATTATTTGGGAAAACAAAGTGCTCGAAGAGCTCAACCTCAAGGTCAACGTGGCTGGCCCCTGCGCCGTGGCCTACCCCAACATTCACACCGCCAAGATTGTCGACAGCAGCAATGTGCCCGTCACCCTGACCAAGGATGTAACCGGCGACGGCACCCAGCGCGTCACATTTACCGCCGTGGCGGGCGAGACCTACACGCTGAAAGAGCTGGCCGACAAGACCGAGCTGCAGGCGCTGCTTGAAGAGGTCGAATCGGTCGATCCCGACTTCTACACAACGGCTACGGCCGCCGCCTTTGTCACGGCACAGCAAGACGCGCAGGACGTCTACGACGACGAAGACGCCACCTATGAAGACATTCAGGGCGTGATTACGGCGCTGCGCACTGCCTACGAAGCGCTGGTGCGTCGCACTGACGCCGACATCGCCACCTTCGTCATTCCCGATGCCGACATCACCAACATCGACGTCGACACCCGCACCATCACGGTGCTGATGCCCGCCGGTACGGCGGTCACCAGTCTGACGCCAACCATCACGCTGGTGTCGGGCAGCGCGTCCATCTCGCCCGCCAGCGGCGCGGCGCAGGACTTCACCGCCCCGGTGACCTACACCGTTACCGCGCCAGATAGTTCTACGCATACGTGGACTGTCACTGTCCGCGCGCATACCCTAAAGCTCGACAGCAGCAGCAACAACCTGTCGGCAACGCCGCCTTCCGTGTGGCTGGCCGGCAACGAGGGCGCGGCCGATACCGGCATGGGCGGCTACGCGGTCGATAGCATTGCCTACAGCAGCAGCAACCCCGATGTGCTGGTGTCGGCCGACGGTAAAATCAGCTACGCCGAAGGCTACACGCCGTCGTCGGGCGATACGGCTACCATCACGGCTGTCGTCAACTTCAAGGAGGCCATCTACTCCGAGAGCTTCGAGCGGTCTGCCGGCAACAGCTTTATCAATGCCAGCACCCTGCTCAAGCAGTCGTCGGCGCAGGTTCGCACCGGCCAAAAGAGCGTGACGCTGGCCTCATCGTCGCAGACAAATAACAACCAGCAGCACGTCAAGAAAATCTTTGAAAACTTTATGCACGGCGAAGTCACCGGCTGGTTCTACGACGACGAAAATGCCGCCGACATCGACGTCAACAGCCCGCAAACCAAATTTGCCCTCGACGCCAATATGAACGGCATGTCGGCTCCGGCTTTTAACCTCATCGGGTCGGAGTACGAAGTCACTTCAGCATTGACACTCAAGCAAAACTACGTCCGTCGTCTCAACGGCGTGGCCGGCTCGTCGGCCAGTTCCGGCGTGGCGCGCAGCAAGGGCTGGCACAAATTCCAGTGGATTTTTGACGGCGAAAAGCTGGTGCAAAAAATCGACGGCGTGCAGGTTGGTTCAACAACTAGCATTACGCAGTTCAACACGCTGCAAATTATGACCAACTGGAACCTGTTGACCCAATCCTACAACACCATTGCCGACAAGAAATTTGTCGATGACTTCTCGGTCGTAGCGCTTGACGCGCCGACCTACACCGTGACGCTGACCAAGACGCTGACGTCCGCATCCAGCGAAAAGGATGTTACCAGCTTCTCGGTGCCTGGCGCTATCGGAGCGGCGACCATCGACACGACAGCGCATACAGCCGTGGTGACAGTGCCGGCCAACACCAATGTCAAAGCGCTGGTGCCGACCATCACCGTTTCCGACGGTGCGTCACTCTTCTGGCCAAGCGGCGTTGTGCGTGACTTCTCCAACCCCATCAACTACACCGTGACGGCTGAGGATGGCTCGGAGCAGGTGTGGACGCTGTCGGTTGCCATAGCGACGACTACAATTTCAATTACCGGCGGCACCACCATTCCCGTGCAGAAGGAAGGGTACACCACGGCACCCACGCTGACCCTGACCATTACCAACAGCGGCACAGCGCCGCTGACCAACCTGTCAGTCGTGCCCGCAAACACCGACTACCTGACCATTACAACACCGCTAAGCAAAACGACGCTCTTGCCGACAGAAACGGCAACATTTACGGTTAGCTCAAAACTGGGCTTAGCGGCCAGCACGGATATGTACAACACAGCGCTGACCATTAGCGCGACCGGACTTGCCGCGCCTGTGGTACACACCGTAAAACAGCAGGTTTACAGCAATAACTTTGACCTCGCGCCGGCCAGCCCGTACACCTTCGCCAGCCAGGTTGTCGGTTATACGGCGGTATCGCCGCTGACCGTCACCATCACAAGCCGGTCGACCTTGCCCAGCCTCAACTTCTCGTCGATGACGAAAACGGGCGACACGGAGGCCTTTGCCGTGACGGACATTACCGGTGTGCCGATTGCCCCCAACGGAACCGGCACATTTACCGTGACCCCGAAAACGGGTCTGTCAGTCGGTAGCTACAGCCTGACCCTCACCATAAAAACGACCGGTGCGTCTCCCGACCAAAAGCAAATGACCTTCAACTTCACAGTCGCCGCGTCGCATGTAGCCGTGACCGACATCGCCGGCGTACCGACCACAGCCACTGTTGGCACGGGTCTGGCGCTGACCGGTACCGTCGCCCCGGCCAATGCGACCAACAAGACCATCACATGGTCGGTCAAAACCGCCGGCACCACCGGTGCGACAATCAGCGGCAGCACACTCAACACCACCGCCGCCGGTACAGTGACCGTGACAGCGACGATTGTCAACGGCGCGACCGCCACCACCAACTACACCAAGGACTTCACCATTACCGTCAATGCGGCCTTCGTACCCGTGACCAACATCACCGGCGTGCCGACCGCAGCGACAGCTGGCACGGGTCTGGCGCTGACCGGCACGGTCGCCCCGGCCAATGCGACCAACAAGACCATCACATGGTCGGTCAAAACAGCTGGCACCACCGGTGCGACGATTAGCGGCAGCACACTCAACACCACCGCCGCCGGTACTGTGACCGTGACGGCAACAGTCGTCAACGGGCTGACGGCCAGCACCAACTACACCAAGGACTTCACCATTACCGTCACCGCGCCGTTCGTGGCCGTCACCAACATCACCGACGTGCCGACAACGGCAACAGTCGGAACGGGCTTGACGCTGACCGGCACGGTCGCCCCGGCCAATGCGACCAACAAGACCATCACATGGTCGGTCAAAACCGCGGGCACCACCGGCGCGACAATCAGCGGCAGCACACTCAACACCACCGCCGCCGGTACAGTGACCGTGACAGCGACAGTCGTCAACGGGCTGACGGCCAGCACCAACTACACCAAAGACTTCACCATCACCGTCAACGCAGGGTTTGTAGCCGTCACCGACATCACCGGCGTGCCGACCACGGCCACCGTTGGAACGGGCTTGACGCTGACCGGTACGGTCGCCCCGGCCAATGCGACCAACAAGACCATCACTTGGTCGGTCAAAACCGCAGGCACAACCGGCGCGACGATTAGCGGCAGCACCCTCAACACCACCGCCGCCGGTACTGTGACCGTGACGGCAACAGTCGTCAACGGCGCGACCGCCAGCACTAACTACACCACAGACTTCACCATCACCGTCGCACCCAACACCGTCACAGTGACATGGAACGCCAACGGTGGCAAGCCGGTTCCGACGCAGACCAGCGTTCCCATCGGCGGCAGCATCACGGAGCCGCCTGCCATGACCAAGGCCGGCTACGTCTTCGGCGGCTGGTACACCGAGTCGACCTTTAAGAACAAGGTGAGCTTCCCGGTGACCAACGTACAGAC
>JAVBPM010000086.1:0-8616 GCA_031549605.1 Oscillospiraceae bacterium
CAAATACCTGCTCGGCGTAGCGGCGGTTGTTGAGGCCGGTCAGCGGGTCGCAAATAGACTGCTCACGCAGCACCTCGATGTTCTTGCTGGTGAAATTCAGCACCATGCGCCGCGCCAGCCGCTCGGTGGCCACCTCGGTCAGCAGCGTCAGTGTCACGTAAATGGGGTTAATCATGCTCATGGTGTGCACGGCGCTGTGGTCGGCATAAGGCGCGCTGCCCAGCAGCTCGTAGGCCATACAGGCAAACGGCGCGACCACGACCACCAGCGTCACCATAAAACGGGTCGATTTGTCGGTGTCAAACATAAAGTAGGCGGGCATCAGCATGGTCAGCAAAAAGAGCTGCATCATCGACTGAGCGCCGAGGTAATAAACCGTCACCAGCGAGAAAATAATGACATCGAGGAACAACAGCTTGGAAAAGAGCCGCAGCCGCTTGCGGTGCAGCGCCACAACGCTGGCAATCAGGTAGACAATGCAGGCGATGTTGAGGATAACCAGCGGCACAATGCCGGCGAAGATAAAGAAAACGGTGTAAAACACATTGGTCGCCACGGCAAAAAAGAGCAACATGCCCATCACCAGATTGACAATCGATGGTTGCCCCAACTGATTGTCCTGTCTGATACCCAGCGCCCTTAGCAGCCTGTTGTACATACCCGACACCTCAATCTATAGCCTTTGTCGAATAGTATACAGCATAATGGCGAATTTAGCAATGTCCGCCGCTATCGAAAAAGCCACTGCGCCAGCACCAGCAGCGCGAAACCGGGCAGACCGAGCAGCGTCACAGTGCCCACCGTCAGTGCGTTGATTCCGACCTGTATATGTAGCGTGTCACCCAGCAAGTGAAAGACCGTCAGCAGCAGAAACCCACCGGCGGCGTTAATCAGCAGCTTGATTGGCAGCTTGAGCCGCGCGCTGAACAGTCTAAGCGCAATCAGCGTTGTCAGCAGCGCCAGCACCAGCTCGGCAATCGTTTTTGTCATGGCCGCGCCTCCTCACTCAATCGGGTGGCAACAGCGCGCGGCCAAACGCCTGCTGCTGCCGAAAATCCTGCGAAACCTCAAGGTGCTTGGCCAGTCGGCTGTAATAGGCGTACTGCGCCTGCAACGCGTTTATCTTGTATACGCAGGCTTCCACCAGCTCAGGCTCGGTCGCCAGATTAAACTCATTGCGCGCCGCGCGCAGCTCGTGGCTGACCTGCGACAGCATCGTTAAAATATCCTGCTGCTCCTGCGTCAACTTGCCCGAGCGCGTTCTACTGCGAAAGGTCATGGCCGTCCCTCCTTGTCCGTGGCACGCTATACTCTATGTGCGGCTATTGACTATCATGTCACGGCGCTGGCTAAAATATGCAAAGTTTACCAACTGTCACCTAAATTTGCCTGTCATATCGGCCGCCGCATCGGTCATACTATGGTCGGACGTAAAAAGGCTTTCAGGCCGGTGCCGGTGGAAACACCTTTGGCGAATGGCTAAAGCAAACAAGCACTGCTGTAAATGAAACAATTCAGGGGTTTTGCGCAACTCCGCAGTGCGACAACTTTTTATGTCAAGTGCAGCTCGCGTTGACACAGGTTGTCAAGCGCGGAAGCTGTGAAGGACGGGTCGCGCTCGATTGCGTGACCCGTCTGTCATTACATAGAAGACACGGCACAAAAAGGGCAAAAAACTGACTGGTGAAAAAGTATGACAAAACGGTAACAAAAAACTGCTTTGGGTAACATAGACGAATAAATGTTGAAAAAAACATAAAATATGATAAAAGCTTGACATTTGAGCCAAATAAGTGTATAATGACTGCGCTGAAAAATTATGTTGACAGCGATTGGGTAACAAACGTGTGACTTTTTGTCGATAAACGGCACAAACGCGTGTCGAGATATGACAACCCAACGCGAATTATGTAAACTAATCCGAAAGGAGGCGACAGTATGCCGGAAATGCGCAAGCGGCTGCGCGAGGGACTTAACCATCTGTGGAACCACCGCATATTCTCGGTACTGCTGCTGCTTTCGGTTACCGTGCTGCTCATGTCCTACCTCGTGACAGCCAAAAACCTGCTCATTATCATTGACGGCGACGAGAGCTATGTCATTGAGACCTACGCCGACGACACGCGCGAGGCGCTTGACGAAACCGGCATCAAGGTCAGAAGCATCGACACCATCTCGCTGCCCAAGGCGCAGTTTGAAAATGGCGTGTCCACGGTGACCATCGACCGCACCTACGCCATTACCGTCAACGCCGGCAACAACATCGCGCAGGTGCGCACCGAGGGCGAGCCGGTCGGCGACGTGCTGGCGCGCATAGGTGTGGTCGTCGGCGCCAACGATCAGGTAACGCCGGCGCTGACCAGCTACACCTCACCCGGCATGACCATTTCGGTGGTACATATCGACTACGCCGAAACAACACAGACCGAAGAAATTGCCTACACCTCCAAGCGCGTGGCCAACAGCAAGCTGAACAAGGGCAGCGAAAAGGTGGCACAGGCCGGCGTCAAGGGTGTTAAAACGCAGACCTATCAGGTGACGCTGCGCAACGGCGTCGAGGCGTCGCGCGTGCTCAAAACCGAGGCAGTGACCACGCAGCCGGTCGAGGAGATTATCGAATACGGCACCTACGTCAAGCCGACGCCCAAACCGACGCCCAAGCCGACGGCACAACCGGCAGCCGGTAGTTCCAACGGCGGCACGCCGTCCTCCGGCGGTGTAACCAACAACGGCAACGGAGGCGGAAAGCAGTACTCATCCAAGTACAAGCAGGGTTCGGGCATCATTGACGACAAGGGCGGCACACTGACACTGCCCGACGGAACGGTGCTGCATTACAGCAAGGCCCTCGATATGAAGGCCACCGCCTACACCTCTCAGGGTCAGCCCTCCAATGCCGTCACGGCGCTGGGCACCAAGACCCGCGTCGGCGTCTGCGCCGTAGACCCGCGCGTCATCCCGCTCAAGACGCGGCTCTACATTGTCGGCCCCAACGGTAGCTGGGTGTACGGTTACGCGCGTGCCGAGGACGTCGGCGGCGCTGTCAAGGGCTACATCGTTGACGTCTTCTTCCCCACGCAGAAGCAGGTCAACAATTTTGGCCGACGTTCCTGTACCGTGTATGTTCTCAAATAAAACACAGAGCCGTCCCGTCAGGGCGGCTCTTTCCATGAGGTGATACCATGCTGGATACCACACAGCCGCAGACGCTGCGACCGCTGCTACAGCGCCACGGCTTTACCTTTGCCAAGGCGCTGGGCCAAAATTTTCTCACCGTGCCGTGGGTGTGCGAGGACATGGTTGACGCGCTGCCCATCGACCGCGACACCGGCGTGCTGGAAATCGGGCCGGGCGCCGGTGCGCTGACCACACGGCTGGCGCAGCGCGCCGGACACGTCACGGCGCTCGAGCTCGACGCGAGGTTGCTGCCGCTGCTGGCCGAGGTGCTGGACGGCGCTAGCCATACCCAAGTGGTGCAGGGCGACGTGTTGAAAACCGATTTGGCGGCGCTGCTGGCCGGCTGGCCGGCAGTCAAACGCAAGCTGGCTGTGGCCAATTTGCCCTATTACATTACCTCGCCGGTCATCCTGCAGCTGCTGGACAGCCGCCTGTTTGACGGCCTCTGCGTCATGGTGCAAAAAGAGGTGGTGGCGCGGCTAACCGCCCGGCCGGGCGATCAAGCCCTGACCGCCTTTTCGCTTGAGGTGCAGCTACAGGCCGAGGTCAGACCACTGTTTGGTGTCGGGCGCAACTGCTTTCTGCCCGAGCCGCACGTCGACTCGGCCGTGGTGCAGTTAACGCCGCACAGCGCCGATAAGCAGCCGACCCGCCGCTGTCTGCAACTGGTGCGCGCCGGCTACGCCATGCGGCGCAAAACGCTGCTCAACAACCTGACGCCGCTGCTGGGCAAAGAGCAGGCCGCCGTGGCACTGTCCGCCGCCGGCATACCGCCGCAGGCGCGCGCCGAGACGCTGACACCCGACGACTGGCGCCGTCTGGCCGCGTCGGCTCAGTAGTAGGACGCCGGCCGGTCAAGCCAGTCGCTCTGTTGACGCGCCACCGCCTGCACAATCGACTGCCCCGAGTCAAAGTTGTCAAAGCGACCGGCGGCAATGGCGCTGACCACCTGCCGCGACAGCCCCTCGTAGAAATGGCGCGGTCGCCCGTCCGGCCCGTTGACGCCCTGCTGGGCGTAGTAGCTTTTCACTTGTGCCATCAGTGTTTCGCGGTCCATGGTATACGCCTCCTTGCCGCTAGTCTGTGGCAAATGGCGCCAAATATGTATTTTTGGAAAAAACCGGCCCAAAGTTGTTGACAGCCGAAAGGGCTTGCGGTATACTGTATCCCTGTCTGCTTGTGCTATCGAGGCCAAGCGGCGGCACTACAACTGAAATTCACATCGGAGGTGTAAGATAATGGTACGTACCTATCAGCCCAAAAAACGCCAGCGCAGCAAGGAACACGGTTTCCGCAAACGTATGCGCACACGCAACGGCCGCAAGGTGTTGGCAAACCGCCGCGCCAAGGGTCGCGCCCGTCTGACCCACTAGACAGTGCGTTTTACCGCCTCGTTGCGTGAAAACCGCGACTTTCGGCGCATTTACGCCTCGGCACCCAGTGCGGTCAGCAGCTGTCTGGCCGTCTACGGTCGCCGCAACCGCCTCGGCACCAGCCGGCTCGGCATTACTGTCGGCACCAAGGTGGGCAATGCCGTCGTGCGCAACCGCGTGCGGCGTCGCATCAAAGAGAGCTATCGACTGCACGAGCATGAGTTTATGCCCGGCTTTGACGTCGTTGTCGTAGCGCGCACGCGCGCCGCGACAGCGCCTTACGCCAAGCTTGAGCACGACCTGCTGTCCATCAGCCGCCAGCTCAAACTATTGCAGCCATGAAGAAATTGCTGCTGGCACTCATTCGCTTTTACCGCAAGTCCATCAGCCCGAACACGGCGCCCAAGTGCCGGTTTATGCCGACCTGCTCAGAGTATGGCTATCTGGCCATCGAGAAGTACGGCGCGCTCAAGGGCAGCTGGCTGTTTCTCAAGCGTTTTTCCAAGTGCCACCCTTTTTACAAGGGCGACCCGTTTGACCCCGTGCCCTAGCGACGAATGAAAATACCGGGAGGTTGTACTACTCGTGGGATTTATCAATGATGCTTTTGGCTCTCTGCTCAAGGGGCTGTACGACCTGACCCAAAGCTACGGCGTTGCCATTATCCTGTTTACCTTCGTCACGCGCATTATTTTTATCTACTTTGCCGCCAAGGCCAAGAAATCGTCGCTCAAAATGCAGCGCATGATTCCGCGCCAAAAGGAAATAGAGGCTAAGTTCAAAAACGACCGCATGAAGTCGCAGCAGGCCATACAGCAGATGTACCAGCAGGAGGGCATCAACCCCATGAGTGGCTGCCTGTGGTCGCTGATTCCGCTGCCCATCATGATGATTTTGTACGCCATCCTGCGGGCGCCGCTGACCTACATGATGAAGCTGGGCGACCAGGCGGTCGAGCTGGGCGGCAATCTGAAAACCTGGGTTGAGACTGGCATAATCAACGCCGGCAACATCGACGTCAGCAAGTTTGGAACGGCGGCACAGGATCAGCTGAGCATGGTCAAGGTACTGACCGCCAACGGCGACGTCATTGCCGACAAACTCCAGGCCGCGGGCGACAGCATGGCCCATGCCGGTACCGTGCTGTACAACGGCGGCACCGAGCTGGCCTTTAACTACAAATTTCTGGGACTCAACCTTTTTGACACACCGAGCCAGGTCGGATTTTTTTCGTTGCTCATTATCATCCCGTTGCTGGCCGCCGGTCTGACCTTCCTGTCGACCTACCTGACACAGAAGTGGTCGGGCGCGCAGACAGCCGCGAACATGAAATTCATGTTCTTCCTGTTCCCGGTCATGACCTTCTTCTTTGGCTACACGTTGCCGGCCGGTATCGGTTTGTACTGGATTGCCGGCAGTGTCTACGCCATTGTGCAGGACTACTACATGACTAAACACTACCGCAAGGTACTCGACGCCGAGGACGCCAAGCGCGCCGAGTTTGAGGCCAAGAAGAAAGCGGCCGAGCAGGCCATGAAGGAAGAATTGCGACAACGCCGCGCGGAGGAATACGCCAGCGGCGAGCGCAAGAAACCCAAACAGTACAAGCTTAAAAACCAGCCCCAGCAGAAAAAACGTGAAAATTTGCCGTCGGGGGACACCGACGTTATAGATTGATGCCGAGGAGGCCATTATGCTTAAAAGTATTGAAGCAACCGGCAGAACGGTTGAAGAAGCCATCGAAAACGGCCTCGCTGAACTGACGATGTCGCGCGACGACGTCACCGTCGAGGTGCTCGACCGCCCTAAAAGCGGCTTTCTGGGCCTAGGCGGTACACCGGCTCGTGTCCAGCTCTCCTACGAGTTTTTGCAGGATCGCACCGAAAAAGCCGCCGCATTTTTGCGCGGACTGTTTGAAAAAATGCGCGTCAGCGCAGAGCTCACCGTTGAGCAGCCGGAGGACAACCATCTCCGCATAGAGTTGACCGGCAGCGACATCGGCACATTGATTGGTCGCCACGGCGACACGCTTGATGCGCTGCAGTACATCACCTCGCAGGTTGTCAACCGCGGCGAGGACAGCCGTATCCGCGTCACTGTCGACGCGCAGGGCTACCGAAAAAAGCGCGAAAACACGCTGATTGCGCAAGCACAGCGCGTGGCCGAAAAAGCCAAGAAATATAAGAAGAACTTCACCATGGACGCCATGAACTCCTTTGAACGCCACGTTGTCCACACTGCGCTGCAGGACGTTGAAGGCGTATCCACCAGCTCGGTGGGCAGCGAACCCAACCGTTGCGTTGTCGTTATCTCCATCGAGGGCGGTCAGCCGGCCAGCGTCAGCACGGCCAGCAGCCGCAATAACAACAGCCGTTTTGGCAACCAGCGCAATGGGCGCCGGCCGGGTGCGCCGCGTCATCGCGAGTGGTAAAAAGCGCTTGCTAAAAACAACAAAAAGCGATATACTATATGCGTAGCTAAAGAAAGGTGGCACTTTTCATGACTCTCTCTACAACCAGTACCATTCTTGTCGTCCTGCAGCTGCTGTCCTGCATCTTCCTCATCAGCGTTATTATTCTGCAATCGGGTAAGCGCTCGGGTCTGTCCGGCGCCATTGCCGGTGCGGCTGATTCGTTTATGAGCAAGCAGAAGGCGCGCACATGGGATGCCAAGCTTGCGCGCGTCACCAAATGGGTGGCCGTGCTGTTTATCGCCATCACCATGGCGCTCAACGTCACGCTTTCTTAAGTACTACAACTAAAGATTTGCAAGGAGGCGGTTCCATGAAATCGACCCTCAGTTTCCTGCTCCGCTTGTTGGCTGTGCTGGCGCTTGTCGGCGCCGTGGCCTTTGTCGTCGTCAAGTACATTGACGTCATCATCGGCTTCTTCAACGACCTCAAAAACAAGCTGCTCAAAGGCAAATGCGCCTGCGGCGACGAAAATTGTTATGACGACATCGAGCTGGAGGACATCTGCCTCGACCCTGATTGTCCCTGCAAGGCCGACGAAGAGTAAGCAAAACAGGAAGGGCAAAGGGACACACCCTTTGCCCTTTTCTATCGCCCTGACGAGGTGTAGCGCAGCTTGGTAGCGCGCTTGCTTTGGGAGCAAGATGTCGCAGGTTCAAATCCTGTCACCTCGACCAACAATAAGACAAGGCTGCGCCGAAAGGCGCAGCCTTGTCTTTGGATACATGTTAGTCAATTGGCCCAGTCAAAACCGTAGGAGAACCCCTATCCAAACGGGGTCACCCCGTTTGGATAGGGGCATTTTATTATCCCTTGACGAACCGGGCCAGCATGGTGGCAACCTCGGCACGGGTAGCCGTGCCGTTGGGGTTGAGCTTGCCGTTGCTGCCGCCGATAATCTTGTTGGCGACCGCCCACTGCAGCGCGTCGACGGCGTAGGACTGAACCAGCTTGTGGTCGGCAAAGCCGGTCAGCGACGCGCGGGCGCTGGTGTCGCGTCCGGCGAACCCGGCGAAGCGGTAGAGCATCGCCGCCAGCTGCTGACGCGTGACGTAGCCGTTGGGGTCAAACTTGCTGTTGCCGACACCGCCGACAATCTTCTTCTCAGCCGCCCACGCGACGTGCTTGCCGTACCAGTTGGCTTTGTTGGTAATGTCGGTGACGTCGACAAACGGGTCGGCGGTGTAGCTGCTGAGATTTGCGCCGTAGATGCGGCTGAGCAGCGTGGCAACCATGGCGCGCGTCGTTGGCGCATTGGGCGAGAAGGTCGTTTTCGACGTGCCGCCGAAGATACCATTGGCGGCGACGTAGTTGATGTTGCTAATGGCCCAGTGGCTCTGTGAGTCGGTGAACACGGCCAAATCCGAGCCGTCAGTCTTGCCGAACACCACAACCAGCGTCGCGTCCTTGGTGCAGTCGGTGAAGGTATAGCCAGTCAGCGTCTTGAGCGCCGTGCCGTTGACACGCGCGCCGGTGACTTTGTAGCCGGCGGCCGGCGTGAAGGTGTAAGCCGCCTGCTTGCCCGTCTGCACGCAGCTAACCGTGCCCGAGCCCGACTTGGAGACGTAAACCTTATTGGTATAGCTGACCGCTGTA
>JAVBPM010000078.1:0-14953 GCA_031549605.1 Oscillospiraceae bacterium
AGCCTCTAGCCGCGTCTCAACCCCTCCACCGCCCGTGCCAGCTGAACCACCTGCGACTCGGTGTTGTACAGCGAGAAACTGACGCGCACCGTGCCGCCGTCCATCGTGCCGGCGCTTTGGTGTGCCAGCGGCGCGCAATGATAGCCCGCCCGCACGGCAATGCCTTTCTGTGCCAGCTGCTCGGCCGCCGACTCCGAGTCGAGTCCGTCCACCGTGAACGACAGCACACCGACCTGATTGCTCAAATCGTCGGCGTGGTAAAGCTTGACGCCGGCCACTCTCGATAGCCGGTCAAGCAGCAGCTTCAGCAGCTTGTGCTCATGCGTGGCCACGGCGGCAACGCCTTTTTGCTTGACAAAGGCAAGACCCTCGATCAAACCGGCCACACCCGGCACATTGGGTGTGCCCGCTTCCAGCCGCTCGGGCAGGTCGTCGGGCATCTCGTGCCGCTGCGACCGACTACCCGTGCCGCCAAACAACAGCGGCGTCAGCGTCAGCCCGTCCGGCACCAGCAACAGCCCCGTGCCCTGTGGCCCGTACAGCCCCTTGTGTCCGGCGCAGCAGACCACCGCCCGCGGCAGCGCGCGGCAGTCGAGCGGCACATGACCAGCCGACTGCGCCGCGTCAACAATCAGCGGCACGCCCTGCTCCGCGCACAGCGCGGCAATGTCCTCCACCGGCGCAATCGAGCCAAAGACATTGGACACATGACACAGCACCGCCAGCCTGACGCCGTTCTGCCGTAGCGCCGCGCGCCAGTTGTCCAGCGTTTGCTCCGGCGCAAAAAAAGGGCAGTCAACCGCCTGTAGCGTCACGCCGCGCGCGGCGTACAACCGCCGCATGACGGCGTTGTGCTCGTAGCTGCTGTGCAGCACCGTGCCGCTAGCCGGCAGTAACGCCGCCAGCGCCGTGTTAAGTGCATGCGTCGCGTTGCTGGTGAAAATCACATTTTCCGGCTGCGGCACATGAAAAAAGTCGGCCACCGCCTCGCGACCGTTGAGCAATATATCGGCAGCGCGCATGGCGCCTTGGTGCAGCCCTCGACCCGGTCCGGCCGCCGTGGTCAGCGCCCGTTTGACCGCCTCACCCACCTTATAAGGCTTCTGCATTGTCGTCGCGGCGTTGTCAAAATAGATCACAGGCTCATCTCCTTATAGCTGCCGTCTGACAAAATGCAAAAAACCCGCTGCGGCTTCAGGTCGCGCTGGCTCAACAGCTCCAGTGCCTGCGTCAGCGTTTTTTCCGCCGTGCGCACAGCATAGATGCAGCCCTCCTCACCCGGCTCCGGCTTGATTTTAGCGATATGTCCGCGCAGGCCGGCCCGTTCCAGCGCACGCGCCGTCCGCTGCGCGTAGGTGAGCGAACGGCTCACCATAAGGCAATCAGTCATTTAGCGTCACATCCCTTTCATCTCTGCCTACATTGTATGAGCCAACCGAGCAGGGCGTGAAGCGTCGCCGCTTGTCGAAGTTGTTTGAAAAAACAAAAAATTGGCTCTTGCCAACCGTTCAAAGATGTGCTATTATCTACTGGCGCCTAATTGAAACGCGCAACAGCTGGCCCGGTAGTTCAGTTGGTTAGAACGCTAGCCTGTCACGCTAGAGGTCGACGGTTCGAGCCCGTTCCGGGTCGCCAGCCAATGCAGCGGCTTGAAAAATCAAGCCGCTGCATTCCAAAAAAACTTGCATTTAACCCGCCGGTATGCTATACTGCTCCCTGCTACAATCGAATATGCTTCTATAGCTCAGGAGGTAGAGCGCGTCCTTGGTAAGGACGAGGTCACCGGTTCGAATCCGGTTAGAAGCTCCAAACCCTTGATGTATCTATGTTTTAGATGTTTCAGGGGTTCTTTTTTACCCTGTGTCTGCACGACGGCTACAACGCCTCATTAAAAAGGAGATTGCCCCATGGACGAACCCATAGTAATAACCCTATGCGGCAGTATGAAATTTTCCCAGGAAATGATGAGGCTTGCTTGGGAACTCGAATTAAAAGAGGGCTATGCCGTGATACAATGCGTTTACAACGCCGGTGGGCAAAGCGGCGCTGCACTGGACGTCGAGTTGTTGAGTAGGATTCACCGCAAAAAGATAGCCATCAGCGACGCCATCTATGTGGTCAACGTCGGTGGGTATATAGGCGACAGCACGAAAGCCGAAATGGCATATGCAAAAGCATTGGGCAAGACCATCTTGTCACTAGAGCCGCTTGACTCTGCTCTGTAAAGAATGAGATTTATCACACAAAAAGCGCTGTACCAATCGGCACAGCGCTTTTAACTGTATCTACAACGCCAAATATTCCTCCAGACAAATCCCCTGCTCGTATATGTACTGCGCCGCCTCGCGGCCGACGTAGCGGTAGTGCCACGGCTCGTAGATAATGCCGGTGATATCACTTTTGCCCGACGGATAACGCAGAATAAAGCCATACCGCCAGCTATTTTTCATCAGCCAGCGCTGCACGGCCGTTTTTTCCTGCGAGGGTGTCAAATTTTGGTTGTTCTCGTCAACGATGTCGAGCGCCAGACCCAACTGGTGCTCGCTGGTGCCCGGCACGGCCACAACCGTGCCCGCCTTAACCAGCGCGTCGGCTCTGGCATAGCCGCTGTTCATCAATCGACGCACCTTGTTGTCATACAGCGCCTGCTGCTGCTTTTGCGTGCGGAAGGCGGCGCATATGTAGGGTGACAAACCGGCGGCGCGGCAATCGTCTATCATGGCCTTCAAATCGGGATAGCAGCGCTCGTCTACCGACAGCCCGTTGTTCAGCTTTTTGAACGTAATGTCGTAGCCATCGGGCACGCGGTGCCACGGGTTAACCAAAATCAGCCGCCAATCGGCTGGCGGTTGCGCCTCGGGCGCCGGTGTCGGCGTCTCCTCCTGCTGTGCGGCGCCGGCGTCGGCAGGAACCTGACCCGGCTCAACCACAACAGGCGGTGCCGTCGTGGCAGAAGCCTGCTTTGGCGTGGCCGTTGGTGCCGTGCTGTCGGACATCGTCAGCGCCGGCCGCACGCCATACCACATCGCAAAGAAAATTGCCAACAACGGTAATGTCGTAACAAAAAGCCGCAACCGTCTTTTTTTATGTCTTTTGCCAACTCGACCACGCGTCTGCGCGCCGGTTTGATCTTGTTTCCGCGTCTGTTGTGCCATAGTTTTCCCTTTCAAGCATGCCAAGGCAATGCCAATACGATCCACTGTCAACCAGCCGCGCACTGCGCGACCTATCGTCATAGCGCTCATCGCGCCACACAATCCCTTTTTATCGACAGTATAGCACAGTTTCCGCCATTTGTTAAGTACCTAGGCCTACCATTTTTGTGTAAAAACTACCCTGCCCCGCAATTGACCAACGTCGCACACCAGAAGGTCGTTCGCCGTCATCGTCGGCTTCGCGAAATTGCAGCATAAAAAGCCCGCCCGCTGCAAACGCAGCGGGCGGGCTTTACAGTAAACCTAATTCAATGCCGTGGTAACGATGTCTTCCTCGCTGTCACCCATCGACAGCCGCACTTCGTCAAACTTGTCGGCCACCGTCATCATGACGCGCACGACATTGGGGTCAAACTGCGTGCCGCTGCCCTTTTGAATTAATTCCAGCGTCTCCTCGTGTGACAGTGCCGGCTTGTAGCAGCGCTTGTTGACCAGCGCGTCGTAGACATCGACCACCGATAGAATGCGGGCAGCCAGCGGAATGGCCTCGCCGGCAATATGGTCGGGATAGCCGTTGCCGTCCCAGCGCTCGTGGTGGTGGCGGCAAATATCCTGACAGTGTTTCAAATACAGCCGGTCATCCGTGGCATCCTTGGCAATGGCGTCGATAATCTCCGAGCCGATGGTGCTGTGACGCTTAATGACCTCAAACTCCTCGTCAGTCAGCCGACCCGGCTTGAGCAGAATGTTGTCGGGAATGCCGATTTTGCCGATGTCATGCAGCGCCACGGCGTTGATAATCGAATTGGGAAACTGCTTGAGCAGCTGCTTGTTAAAATAGTCGTCGCGCAGCATGGCGCCGATGAGAATACGCGTCAGCTCACAGGTGCGGCGTACGTGCGCGCCCGATTCCAAGCTGCGGTACTCAATGATGGTCGCCAGCGTCTCCAGCGTGCGCTCGTGCACGGCAATCAGCTCGGCGGTCTTCTTCTCCAGCAGCTCCTCAAGACTCTGCCGGTACTGCGCCAGCGCAATGTGGTTTTCCACACGCGCGCGCACCACGTCGGGGTTGATGGGCTTGGTGATAAAGTCGTTGGCACCACTCTCAATGCCCTTGGACTCGTTGCTCTTGGCGTCGGCGGCGGTAATCAGCAGCACGGGGATGTGCTGCGTCCGCGCGTTGCCGCGGATCATCTCAAGCGTTTGATAGCCGTCCATACCCGGCATCATAATGTCCAGCAGCACCGCCTTGGGCAGCTCGGCGACGTTAAACAGATAGTCAATGGCCTCAACGCCATTCTCTGCTTCCGCGATTTCATAGGTATCATTGAGAATCTCGCTTAAAATCATGCGGTTAATATCGACGTCATCGACAATCAGAACGCTGGCCATAACAACTTCTCCCCTTTTCTACGCTTTGCTGTTAATATACTGTTCCACACAGGTGTTGGCATGTTCAAAGGCGGCCAACAAGTCGTCAAGCGTCTCCTGTGTGTAATACTCCATCGCCAACTGCGCCTGCAGCACCTCCAGCACGCCGAACAATTCGTCCAGTGCCAGATTGACCGCCGTGTTTTGGATCATCGCGGCAATCGACTGCGCCATCTTCCAGTTTCCATCGTGTGTCGCCTGCGCCAGCTGCCGCTGGTTTGGGTTGTGTAAAAAACTTCGCAGCAACGCAATCAGCACATTTTCGTTGTCCATCACGCGCTTCAGCGCCATTTCGACATTAAAGAACTGCGCGTTCATATCACTGGCAACGGACGACAGTTTTCGCCCTTTTGTTTCGACGGGCTCTGGTTCCGAAAAGTTCCGGATATTGTCCAAAAGGCTGTCGTATCCGCCCTCATTGCGACGCACATCTATACCATGCTGCGCGACGTCGTCGACAATCGCTTGGCAATTAAGCATTATCGTAGCGTCAGCCACGTCGAGCGGCAGCATAACGGTAAACACCGTACCGGCATTCCGGCGGCTCTCGACCTCAAGCGTGCCGTGCATCATTTTCACAAGGCGGTTGGACAGCGCCATACCCAGCCCAACGCCGCCGTACTCGCGCGTGGCGGTGCCGTCCACCTGTTCAAAGAGATTAAACAGCACCTGTTGCTGCTCCTTGGACATACCGATGCCGGTGTCACTGACAGCGATGGTCAATCGTAGTTGTCCGGCGCCCATCTCCTCGCCCGCCAGCAGCAGTCGCACCGTGCCCTCGTTGGGCGTAAACTTGACCGCGTTGTCAAACAAACTACCGACAATCTGGCCGATATGCGCGGCGTCGCCCAGCAGCATGGCAGGCAGGTAGCCGCAAGCGCCCAGCTCAAGCTGAAGGCGTTTTTCCTTAATCAAATCAATAAACGGCGTAATACACTGTGTCACAATAGACGCCAGCAAAAAGGGCCCGATGTCCAACGACAAATTATTGGACTCAATGCTCGACATGCTGAGCAGCCCGTCAATCAGGTTGGACAGGTGCTTGGCCGAATTGTCCAGCATGTTCAGCGTCTTGCTGACGTATTCCGACTCGCAGGCGTTAAGCGCGATGTGGTTGAGACCAATGATATGATTGACCGGCGTCTTTAGCTCATGGCTGACGCGCGATAAAAAGTCGGCCTTTGTCTTGTCGCTCTCGGCAGCCTGAGCGGTCGCTTTTTCCAGCTGGCGCGCTGTCATAACCTCATGGGTAATATCAATGTTGCTCTGCACGTGCACAAGGCGTCCGTCAATCCACGGCATGGTGGTATCCGTCTTGCGGCAATAGGTTTGCGCCTTATCGTCGTGCTGTTCCCACACGATAACCTGCTGCGGGTTCTCTCGCAACTGTGGCTTGGGACAAAGTGCGCACGGCACATCCATGCCGCCCACCAGTCGCCAGCACTTGCCGCCCTGACCCTGTTCGTGAAGTCGGTACATCTGCCGCAGCGCTTTGTTGGTGTAGAGAATCTCGTCGGTGTCCAGGTCGGTGATCAACAGCGCCACGCCGGTGTGGTCAAGCAGCGACTCAAACACATCCGCCGCGTTTTTGTCCGACACATTTTCCACAGACCTCTCCTCCATTCCCAGTGGCTCCAACCATCATATAGGATATGCTTTATTTTGACAAGCAGTTTTACAGTAAAACGCTTGCTCTTTGCAAAAAAAGATGCTATACTGCGCTGAGTACTATGATAGCAAAAAAGGAGATTGATTCCATGTACGGTATCAATGCCGAAAACGGCCTCAAGATGTTGGGCGGAAATGCCGCCATTTACTGCAAAATGCTCGACAAATATGTTCAGGGCAACTACTTTGAGAAATTCATCACCGCGCTCAACGGCGGCGACATGGCGGAAACGGCGTCGGCCGCACACGCACTCAAAGGCGTCAGCGCCAACCTCAGCCTCGATGAGGTGTTTGAGCACATTCGTCCGCTGGAGCTGGCCGCCAAGGAAAACAACTTGTCAGCCAATGATCCGCGCATTCCCGAGCTGACCGACATCTACAACAAAACGGTCGAATCCATCAAGCAGGCCATCGCCGACCCCAGCCTGCTCAAGCAGTAGTCACACAAACGCCGTGTCTGAAAGGACACGGCGTTTTACCGAATCGCCCTAGCCGTCGGCGTTAATCGCGGCAATCAGCTCGCCAACCACCCGATCGGCGTCGTCATACGCCACCTGACAGGTGCCGACACGCGTATGACCGCCGCCGCCGTACTTGAGCAGCAGTGAGCCGACATTGGTGTTTGACGTGCGGTTGACAATGCTATGGCCCACGGCAATCGGGCAGTTCAGCTTATCGCGCCCGTCGACAATCCAAAGCGAGATATTCTGCTTGAGATACAGACCGTAAATGGCAAAGCGGTTGCCGGTGTAAATAATCTCGACGCCGCGCAGGTCGGTGACAATGGCGTTGCCCCGAATCACGGTATGCTTGGCCACCATCTCGCGGAACAGCACATCCTGCTGCCAGTACAATGCCACGCGCTCCTGCACGTCGGGCATCAGCAGAATTTCGTCAATGCTCTTGGTGCGGCAGGCCTCCATTAATTGCAGCATCAATTCGTAGTTGCTGATGCGAAAGTTGCGAAACCGACCCAACCCCGTGCGCGGGTCCATGATAAAGCCGAGCAGCACCCAGCCCTCGGGATTGCGTATTTCTTCAGGGGTCAGATGCCCCGAGTCAACACGGTCGACGCCCTCGATCATCGCCTTCATGGTCGGAAAACGCTCGGCACCGCCGTAGTAGTCGTAGATAATGCGCGCGCAGCTGGGCGCGCGACGGCTCTCGCCCTCGACGGCCACAGCGCCGACACGCTCGCTTTCGCTGGTGTGGTGGTCAAACCATAGCTTGCAGCCGGGAATGTACGGAATGTTGGCCAGCACGTCGTTGTCATTGGCCTCAATCAAACCATCTTGGATGTCCTTTGGGTGAACGAACTTACAGTCATCGACCAGCCCAACCTCCTTGAGCAGCGCGCCACAGGCCAGCCCGTCAAAATCACTCCGTGTCAGCAGCCTCATACCCAGCCCTCCCATTGCATTTGTACACATAGTATACTCGCAAATACTCCGTTTGACAAGATTGGAGCTGTTTTTTATGTATTATTATCTCAAGGGCACCGTCGCTCAGTGCGAGGCCGATTTAGCCGTCATTGACTGCCACGGCGTCGGCTACGCCTGCCACACAACACTGACCACGCTCGGCCAGCTGTCGCTTGGCCCACAGGCCAAGCTGTACACCCACCAGCACCGCAAGGAGGACCGGATGGACCACTACGGCTTCTATACGCCCGAAGAAAAGGCCTGCTTTTTGCAGCTCATCGCCATCTCGGGTGTCGGGCCGCGCTCGGCGCTCAGCATCCTGTCGGTCACCACGCCCGACAAACTGGCGCTGGCCATCATGGCAGGTGACGCCAAGGTACTGACCCAGGCCGCGGGCGTTGGCACCAAGCTGGCGCAGCGCATCATACTCGAACTCAAAGACAAGGTCGCCAAGCAGCAGCTGGCCGGTGCGCCGGTATCAGGCAGCCTGCCCATCGGCACCAATGTCACCGGCCTAAACCACCTGCGCGACGCCCAAACAGCGCTAATGGTGCTCGGCTACAGCGCCAGCGAGGCGCTGCAGGCGGTCAACGGCCTAAACCCCGAGGACCCGGTCGAGTCGCTCATCAGCCAAGCGCTGAGCCGCTTGAGTTAAGCTGTAAAGTTAAAGCACCTGTCAATCATGACAGGTGCTTTTTGCATTGACTACCTACATGGGCAAGTACGAGAGCAAAAACCCGCCCAGCACAAGGCTGGCGGCGTTGGCCGTCAGCGCATAACACACCGCGCGCACCTTCCCAAACTCTTTCAGCGTCTCGGCAAAGGCAATCGCCTCGGCAATAAAAATTAGTATCTCACCAAAGATGAGCGCCAGCATCCAGTAGCCGATAAAATTCGGCCCGATAAACACCGCGTTCAGCAGCCCCTGCGTAATCAAATTGACGACCAAAAACGCAAGCCAGCTGGCCTTGCGCCGATAGCCAAAGAGCAGGAACACAAGACCCTCAAGCAGCAGCGTCAGCACCACACGCATGGCCACAAGCAGCACAGAGCGCCATATCGACTGGCCAAACACAATGTGCCGGCTGTCCAGGTCCAGCGTCAGATACCAATTGTAGCTATCCACCACACCGCTGGGCAGTGGGCAATCGAAGTTGTACTCGCTCGACCGCACGATCAGCACCGCACCCTCAAAGGACGGTTCACGCTCTATCTGACTTTGAAAAAGCCGGTAGTAGCCCTCCCATGCCAGGCGTTCAAACTCCAACTCGAGGACCTTGCGTTCATTGCCACTGAACAGTTGAATTGACATCGTCAGGTCATCGGGCGGACTGGAAACAATCACCGTTAAGCACGGCGGTTCGGCCGTATTGGCCGATGCCGGCAATACAGGCATAGCGATAAAGATCAGCACCAGCAGCACCAGCGCCACCAAATAGTTTCGCTTCACACAACCGCCCCCCACTACAACTCGCTAGCTGGAGTTTACAGTAATCTGCCGCACATTGCAAGCCCGACCCCCCGCACACCAAAACGGACGACCCTTTCGGGTCGTCCGTTTGCTATGCTTGCCTAGTAAACCATCTGCGCCAACAGCAATAGCACCTTGGTCGCTTCGCTGCGTAGCGCATTGCCCTTGGGACTGAATTTCCCGCTCGCGCCGCGCATAATCTGAGCGTCGTACATCACGACAACGGCGTCGCGATAGGCAGCACCAATGCTGCCGGCGTCGCTGTACACCTTCGACAGCACCACGCCGCTGGCCGTGACTGGGATGTTATTTCGTTTCAGCACCGCGGCGGCGATAACGGCCATTTCCTCACGCGTAATTCTTTGGTTGGGATAGAACTTGCCGCCGCCAAACGCGGCGAGCAATCCGGCCGCCTTAGCGCTCTGAATGCACCTGGTGTACCACATACCGCTGGCCACGTCATCATAGGCCTTGGCCGACGACGACGGCAGCTTGAGCGCATTGTAAATCATCTGCACGTACTCGGCGCGCGTCAGCGTGTTGTTGGGCCTGAACAGATAGTTGCCTACACCGTTGACAATGCCGCGCGAAGCCGCCTGCTGAACGTACGGATAGAACCAGGCCGGCTTAGGCACATCAGTGAAGAAAATCGCGTTGTTGGCAATCACCAGCGAGGCCGGTTGGCGCAGCGTTACAGTCACGGTCTTGGTCTTGGCGTCATACTTGCTGTTGGTGACCTTGACAAAGTTGCTTCCCTGATCCAGCATATAGACGACAATGGCGTTGACATCCTCGCCTGCAGCCGGTGTGTAGGGCATGGAAACGGTAATCGCGCCGTTGTTCAGATTGGTAATCGCCGTATTGTCCGACTTGATGCTGACATCAAAGACCTTGCTGCCATTGACCGACTCCAGCAAATACTTGGTTTTGCTGTCCAGCGGACGGCTGATAGCCGAAACAGTGACATTGCCGGTGGCCTTGGCGTTGACCGCCGCCACGGCGGTGGCGTCCAGACTCACCTTGAGCGCGCCGGTGCCGACGGCCAGCTTGGCCGCGCCACTGTTCTTAAGCGTACCGATTGCGGTTTTTTCAATCTCGACGGTGCCACCCGTTGCGTTAAACGGAATGCTCACCGTTGTCGGCTTGTTGCCGCTGCCCTTGGGCGCGGCGGCTATAGCCGTGTTCATCTGCGTGTTGGTGACGATTTCAACAACCGGTGCGGCCGAGACGACAACCTGACAAATCGCCGCTTTACCGCCCACGTTGGTCGTCGCCGTAACCAGCGCCGCGCCCGCCGCCTTGGCGGTTACAACGCCGTCGGTCACGGTCGCAACCGACGCGTTGCTGGTCGTCCATGTCACCGTTTTGTTCTCGGTGATAGCTGGCAGCACCGTGGTTGTCAGTGTCGCTTTCTCGCCCACCGTCAGCACGGCCATGTTCTGATTCAGCGCCACCGAGGACGGCGGCGGATTGCTGACCGTCACGGTACTGGTGCCGAAAATAGCCGCGTTACCGGCGCTCTTGCAGGTAATGACCGCCGTTCCCTTGGACTTGGCTGTCACCTTGCCGGCTGCATCAACGGTCGCCACCGCCGTGTTGTTCGAGCTCCAAACAACGTCCTTGTCGATCGCTTTCACCGGCGTAAAAACAGGTGTCAGCGTTTCACTTGCTCCCACCACAAGCGCCAGTAGCGGCTTGTCTATCGCAATGCCGGTAAGCGTCTCGGCCGCTTCTGTCAAGGTGACATCGGGCAGCACAATGGTCTGTTCATGCGTGTGGGTATAGGGCACCGTAACGGTGTGATAGCCGGGCGCCGAAATCTCAACCCGACCCGCGCCGACAGGCGGCGCAGCCGAGAAGAAGCCGCCGCCCTCCATCGGGTCGGTCGTATCGGTCAGCAAGTTGTTTGCACTGTCGTACCACTTACAGGTGACCTCGGCGGACGGCCCGTCGAGCCAGGCGTTGACACAGGCCAGCTTCTTGCTCTTGGTAAAGTGGACGGTATACACCGGCGTTTGGTTAACCCCGGCATACATATTGCTCGAATAATTGCCCGACGACGTAGGCACGGGGATATAATAGTACTGGTTGGTAAAACGGCTGGCGGCGTAGGTGTTCAGCGTGACGAAATAATTGCTGAACTCCGCCTTGGACGTATCAATCGGCGCCCAGAAAAAGCCGCTCTCGTAGTCGTCTTCGTCAGGCGTGATATAACTGCGCAGTGACAGGAACAGCGCATGGTTCTGGGCAAACGGCGTTTTGCCATACACGCAGTCATATGTCTGCCCCATGTCGGCCAAATCCTTGGACAGCTGATGCCACATTGTGCCTTCCAAACGGTACAGCTTCTGGCTCTCATCAAAGAGAACCGTGCCGTTGTTCACAATGCGCGGGTCGTCAAACGTGAGCGTGGGCAAGCTGTCGTCGACAGCGACGTGCATCAACTCGTGCTCAAAGGCGCGGTCGCTTTCCGCCGTCAGCAGCAGCTTAGCGCCGTAGATGCCGACGTCGAGTGTCCGCTTCGTGCCGCCATCGAGTATATTCAGCTCATTGTCGCACGGCACATACTCCAAAAACATCGCATCATCAAAGAAGGTAAACCCGATTTCCGGATAGCCAATCTTGGACTCGAAATGAGCGGCAAAATCAGCCTCGTCATACGAGCTGGCAATGCCGAAAATGTCCCCCGTCTCAATGTCATACAGCGCCATGGTCATGGTTTTAATCCCATAGGTGTACTCCAAGAAGAGGTCGCTCATGTCGGTCGAGCGGGTAAAGGACATAAAGCGTCCACCTTTGTTGTCAGTCGTTTCCGCCAGCGGCAGCGGGCTGAGAATGGGGCGCGTCGGATAGGAGTAAATCACGCGCGCCTCAGTGCTGAACACAAACCCGGCAAAAGGCATGCGGATGGTGTCGGTCGCATCGGCGGCATTGGTCATCACTAGCATGCCTTCAAAAATCTTGCCATAGGCGGCTTTGGGATACCGCATCTTGGCAGTAAAGCTCGCCGTGGCACCGGCCGGCACGGTCACGGAGGTTTGCGTGCCATCGCCGAGTATCAGCGAAACACCAAGCTGCGTCATCGAGGCGGAAAATCCGGTGTCATCGTTTTTGACCACAGCCAGGTTGTAGGTCTTGGCGGTGGTGCCCTCATTGTGCAGCGTCACGGGAATGACGGTCGAGTCGGTCGTCGCGTCGTTGACATTGGCCAGCGTCTTGCCAAACGACAGCATCGGCATATCGCTCGGCATCATAATCTCGGCTTCAGTGTCACGGTCGACGTGATAGACATCGTACCGCGCCGTGGCATACACCTTCGTTTGAATGGCGCGCAACGGATCAACCGTACCGGCGCCACTGGTAAACACACTCTTCTCGCTGTCCATCGTGTTGGCGGTATTCATAATACGCGCCTTGATTTCCAGCGGCGTTAGCGTTGGGTCGCTCTGCAACAGCAGCGCGACAATGCCGGTAATGTGCGGCGCGGCCATCGACGTGCCCACCATGCGGTCATACGCCAGACTGTAATCCTCGTCGTTATAGTCAGCATTGCGGTCATAGGCGGGGATGCACGCCAAAATACCGGCACCCGGCGCCGTAATATCCGGCTTGATATGATAAACCTCTTTGACCGGGCCGGCCGAGCTGGTCCAGTCAACGCCACTCGGCTGGCTTTCGCGCCCGAAGTGGGTAAAGCTGAGATAGGTTTTGTAGCCCAGCTCCTTGGACTCAAAGTAATTGGTCTCAATGGCGCTCTTTTCCGACTGCTTGAGTCCGTACGCCGGTGCAAGGTCAAAATCAAAACCGGTAATCGAGGTGTTGTTCAAATACGCCTCATCGGTGTTGATGACCGCCAGTGCCGACGCGCCATATTCCTTGGAGGTAGCCAGCAAGTTCTTAAAGGTGTCGCCGCCACGGCACACAATGGCCATTTTACCGACCAAATCGCCTTTTTGAATGCCCTGCGCGTCATAGTCGGCCGCCTGACCGTTTCCGGGTATGTAGACATACTCATAGCCCTTGTCGGGGTCAAAGACCAAATCGCAGCCCAGCTCTTTTAAGTAGCCCTTCGTGCCTTCGGGCACATAGTCGGTCTCAAAGTTGGACGCCATGACATACAGCTTTACCGTCTGGCCGCTGTTGGATACGCGCGCGGTAACCAGCTCGTATTTGACAGCGCCCAGCGTGCCGTTGGCCACCGTGATGGAAAACGCCGACGTGCCGGGATCGCCCACCGAGTACCAAATGGGCTGCAGTGTGCTGACATTGACGCCGTTGTTACCCGAAGCAATGCAGTTGACAACACCATAATAAATGGTGGTCCAGTCGCAGGTCGCCGCCTCATAACTGTACGGGCTGTTGTAGTTTGAGCCCAGCGACAGGTTAATTACTTGGCACTCATCGGCAACAGCTCGGTTGATAGCCTTTTCCGTCCAACTCTGCTGGCCTGAACCGTATGGACCCAGCACGCGGTAGACGCGCAGGTTGGCCTTGGGCGCGATGCCCGTGGTGGCAAACGGGCTGTCATTGACGCCGCGAGCGGCGATAATCGAGCCGACGTGCGTGCCGTGATAGGTGAAATAAGAGTGTCCCGAAGCATCAAACAAAGCATGTTTTCCGGGATTCGCGGCCTCAAGCGCCAGCCAATCCTTATAGGTGGCCTCCATCGGGTCGTCGTCCTCGTCGACAAAGTCATAGCCACCGATAAAAGTGTCGCGCAAGTCGGGATGATTGTAGTCGAGACCCGTGTCAATCAGCGCCACCTTGACGCCCTCGCCATCAAGTCCCAGCGTCTCGTTGATGTAATCAATTTGCAAATCCTCGCGGCTGTCCTGCATGCCGTGCGAGATGGTCGTCGCCTGTGCGTCAAAGGTGCCGCCGTTGGTTGACACCATGCCGTCGGCCGTCGTCTGCTCGTCGGTGGTCAGAATACCGTCCGGCGTGACGGCGCGCACCGAGGGCAGCGAGGCAATCTCGCTAATCATATTGGCAGGTACAGTCAAGGCAATGCCGTTGGAAACCAGCGACCATTCGCCCGTGACCGCATAGTCGACCGGCGTTTTCTTAGCGCCCAGCATTGGCGGCTGCTTGGCCACCTCATCCATCTCTTCCAAGAAATCGTCATGCGATTCCTCAGCGCGCTGCTCGGCCTTTTCCTCGGAAATATACTTTCCCTCCAGCGCCGACAACACGCGTTGCTCGGCCACCGACGGCACCTCAAGGCGGACAATAACATTGGTCATTTCCGTCGAGTCGAAATCAGTGTCCTCCGGGAAGTTGAACACACCCCTCGGCTCCACAACCTTGCGGTCAAGCAACTGCGCCTTCTGCTCGGGTGTCAGCTTGGACACGACGTTGACAATTTTCTCCACGTCAGGACCCGAAGGCGCGTCGCCCTCAAACGAGTCGGGCGCCGCCTCCAGCGTAGCCGTTTCAGGCGTCTCACCGCCATTCATCAGCTGCTCGTATGTAATCTCATAACCGCTGACCGTCTTGATATCAGCTACCGGAGCAACCGGCTCGGCCACACCGGCCGGCATAAGGCCGCAGAGCAACGCCGCAACAAGCAGCAGACTAAGCGCTTTGGTAAATCTCATAGAAGTAGTTCCTTTCTAGCATTGACTTAGGCGTGGATGTTATCAACAAAGTCCTGCAGGTTGCCTATTGTAAACGACAGATCGAGGATATAATCCTCAAGGTCGTAGGACGAAAACTGTCCCGGTGCTACGTTCTGAAAGTCGACATTCGTAATAATCTGTTCTTTGAACCTCGCCAGCGTGTAGTTGGCATTGATCGTCGTGTTTATA
>JAVBPM010000027.1:0-68928 GCA_031549605.1 Oscillospiraceae bacterium
CCGACTGGTTTGTGTTATCTTATCCATAGCGAATAGGTGACCTCCTGACCGGTTGTTGTGTGGTAACTCAACCTTATCACTTGGTTCGCCTATTCGCTACCTTTTTATTCCTCCTGTAACACTTCTATTGTAATCCTACAGATTATTGCCCGATTGTGGTTTATTCCTTGATGGATAGGCTGTTGAGCATTTCAGCCATGTCGACAGCCGTGCTGTCGCTGATTTCGACGAAGTTGATGTTATAGACTGTATTGCCGGCGCGGACGACGAAGGTGGCAAACTGTCTGTCTTGGTATGTATAGCTGATTTTGAAGGCGTCGCGTCCGGCGAGTGTGGTCGGCTTGGTAATGACTTCGCTGGCCGAGCTTTCCAGCAGGTTGTAGGTGGTGTCGGCCATTTCCTGCGCGTAGGTCGACAGCGTGACCTGCTCGGGCAACGTGACAGAGGTGACCTTCAGTCGTGCTTTGCCGTCGGGCGCAACGGCGACCGGTCGGTTGTCAACCGTCGTCAGCAACCAGCTTGCCGACAGCGTCACCGCGGCGTTGCCCTCGGTGAGCTTTTGCGCCGGCACCGGTGTCGGCGTGGCGGTGGACGACGGCGACGCCGAGGGTGACGGCGACAGCGATGGCGTCGGGCTGGGCTGGGCGGTCTGACTGGGCGACTGCGTTGCGTCAAGCGTTGGGCTGATGGCTTGCGTCGGGGTGGGCCTGACCGTACCCGGCGCATTGGTCGGGGAGGGCGAGGCCGACGGGGTAAGTGATGGCGTTTCGGTTGTGCCGCAGGCGGTCAGAGCCAACAGTAGCAGCAGCACCGGTAAAAGGCGTTTGTTCATCGTCTGGCTCCTCTCACGGTTGCACGGTCAGGCTGTCGAGGATGGCCTGTAATTCGTCGTTGTAGAGGCCGGTATCGCTGACGTTGCCTGTGGTAACGGTGACGAGACGGTCGCCGGCGTAGAAAATATAGTGCGCTGTCGGAACGCCGGACACGGTATAGGAGACGTGGTAGGCGTCATAACCGGCCACGGTGGCAGGTTCGCTAATCAAATCGGCAAAATTGCTGGTCATGGTATCGCGCATTTGCTGCACCGTTTCGGCCATGTAGGCATCGAGCGTTTTGCCCTGCGGAACGGGCTGTGTTCCCAGCGCAAAGTAGACCAGTTTGTCGGGAGAACAGACCGAAATGAGATACCTGCCCTGCTGGCTGTCGTCTTGCTCGCCAATGACGTCGAGCCAGTCGTCGGGCAGTGCAATGGTAAAGCCATCGGTTGTCAGCGGCGTGGTGCCCTCCGCCACGGCGGTGGGTGTGGCCGACGAAACCAAGCTGGGAGAAGGGGTTGGCGTGGTGCCGCCGCAGCCGGTCAGGACCAGCAGCAGGCCGGAGAGTAAGCTGAAAATTATTATTCGCATTGAGAAATCCTCATTTCTTTAAGGTAAAGCCATCCAGCATAGCCTGAAGCGCAGCCGCGTGTTTGTTGTCGTTGTCCATGCAGGAGATGATGAAAAACCTGTCGCCGTCGCCGATGAGATACTGCACCAGATGGCCGGGTGAGCTGCGATAGGTGAGCTTGGCGGCGGTGTATGTGTTGACGCGCTCGTTGAGCGCCAGCTCGATGTCGTGTACGCCACTGGCCTGTCCCACGGTGTCGACGGTGTAGGTGGCGTAGCTGTCCAGCGTCTGGCCGCTGAGGTTATCCTCGTAGCTGATGTTCAGCGCGGCGCTGTTGTCGGCGGCGTAGGCGGTAACAGTATTGTCCTCCTCGACCAGTCGCCAGCCGTCAGCCAGCGTCACGCGGTAGAGGTCGTCCTCCATAAGAACGGCGTTGGGGTCGACACTGGGCAGTGTCGCGGGTGAAGACCGGCTGTCGGGCTGGCCGCAGGCGGCCAAGCAGAGCAGCAGCATCGGTAGCGCGCGCCATGATTTTTTCATGCAATCGCTCCTATTGTGTCGTGTTGTCGTACAAATGATGCGCTAGTCGACCAACGCGCCTCGCATGGCGGCACAGCAGGTCTCGGCCAGCTGTTGAGATGGCATTTCGCTGAAAATACGCAGCAGCGGCTCGGTGCCGGAAAAGCGGGCGATGACCCAGCCGCCGTTGGAAAAGGTAATCTTACAGCCGTCCAGCGTGCTGACCTGTTGCACGGCAACGGGAAACGCAGGCAGCGGCAGGTTGTTTAGTTTAGCCACCAACGCCGGCTTGTCGGCGGCGGCAAAGCACACGTCAAGCTCGGCAGTGCAGAAACGGCCAAAACGCTCCTCCAGCTGTTGCAGCAGCTGGCTCAGCTTGCAGCGACTGACGGCCAGCATTTCGACCAGCAGCATGGCGGCGTAGATGCCGTCCTTGCCTTGGATGTGGCCGCGCACCGTCAGGCCGCCTGAGCTCTCGCCGCCAATAATCGCGTCGGTCTCAAGCATCTTGCCCGACACGTGCTTAAAGCCGACAGGCACCTCATAGCAGCGCTGCCCGTGGGCGGCAGCCACCTTGTCAAGCAGGTGGGTGGTGGCGATGTTGCGCACGGCCGGACCGGTCCAGCCTTTGTGCGACAGTAGATAATCGTAAAGCAGTACCAGAATGAGGTTGGGGTGGACAAAGCGTCCAAGGTCGTCGATAATGCCCAGCCGGTCGGCGTCACCGTCGGTGGCAATGCCGATGTCGACGCCGTTTTCCTTGACAAAGGAGACGAGGTCGTCAAGTGTGTCGATGTTGGGTGCCGGCAGGCGGCCGCCAAACAGCGTGTCGTGCCGCTCGTGGATGGTGTCAACGTCGCAGCGCGCCGTCAGCAGTAGCGTTTGCAGGCTGGTCTTGCTGACACCAAACATGGGATCAAGCGCCACGCGCAGGTCGGCGCGGCGGATGGCAGCCATGTCAACGGAGCCGATGATGGCGTCGAGGTAGTCGTTTTGCGGCCTGATGACCACAATGCGGCCGGCTTGCAGCGCTTGCTCGAAGGGCAACTGCTTGATGGCACTGTCCGCTTGCAGCGCCAGCTTGGCCTCCAGCGCGGTCGTTATCTGTTCGTCGGCGTCGCGGCCGCCGGCTGTAAATAGCTTGATGCCGTTGTACACGGCGGGATTGTGGCTGGCGGTAACGGCCAGCCCGTAGGGCAGTTGTTTTTGCTTGACAACAAACATGACCAGCGGCGTGGGCGCCGAGCGGTCGATAAATTGTACGGTAATGTCGTTGGCGGCCAGCACCTCGGCGGCCCAGCCGGCAGCCTCGCGTGAGAGAAAGCGCCGGTCGTAGCCAATGACAATGTCGTGCCGGTGCTGCTCTCGCAGTGTGTCGGCCAGAGCCTGCGACAGGCGTTGGACGTTGCGCTTGGTAAAGCCGTCGGCGATGATAGCACGCCATCCGCCGGTTCCGAATTGAATCATGTCGCACCTCCTACCGCAGCTTTCAGTATAGCACAGGCGCTGTTTCTGCGCAATGGCGCGACCGGCGCAAGTTTGTGATAGCATTTTGCAGTTTACTGTGATACAATAGGAAAAACCTATGCCAAGGACGTGTTTTTGTATGCCAAACGCCACCCCGGAGCAGCTGCTGCATTTTATTGATATGTTTGCCACGTGGGTCTTTGAGACCGACGAGCACTACGTCGTTACATACTGTCACAAAAAGCCTGATTTTGAAGCGACTGTCTCGGCCGAGGAGCAGATTGGCTTGGTGTTTGGCAGCAATCTGTCGCAGAATCAGGCCGAGCGCTTTATGTCGCTGTTTGAGGAAAATCGACAGCGCCGCACGCCCACCTTTACCACCAGCTATATCAATCCGTTGGGCGACTTTTTTGTCATGTATCTGAGCAGCAAATGGGACGGCGACACCTTTAAGGGCTACCGCATTGTGTCGGCCAACGCCACCCATCTGGTCAGGCAGGATCAGGCCGAGCAGCAGCTGACGCAGATGCTGCACTATCAGGACGTGTTGGCGTCGCTGTCGCTGGCGCTGACGACCGGCGACAGCTACGAGCAGCAGCTGGAAAACGCATTGATGATTGTCGGTGAGTTTTTGGATGTGTCGCGCATGGCCATAATCTGCCACGCCGAGCACAACGACCGCATGGAGACCGAGGTGCAGTGGAGTGTCGGCGACAGGCCCAGTGCCGATGTTGACCGCGCCGAGCAGGCGCTGCGTCACGCTGTGTCGGAAACGCTGCAAACGTCGTCGTGCCTGTGCCTTGAGGATGCCGAGGCCGAGGACAGTCCCGTTTGCCGGCTGGCCAGCGCCGCCGGCGTGCGCTCGGGTATGGCGGTGCCGATCAATGCCGATGGGCTGACCGCCACCTATCTGTGCGCCGAGTGCTTTGTGCAGCCGCACAACTGGAATGAATCGCAAATCAATGCCATGCGGACGACGGCGTCGATGTTGAGCGCGCTGTTGGCCAAGCGGCACATCGAGCGGCAGCTGGTGGACGCCATGCACCGCGCCGAGGACGCCAGCCGCGCCAAATCCGACTTCCTCAGCCGGATGAGCCATGAGATTCGTACACCGATGAACGCCATCATCGGCATGACCAAGATTGGCCAGACAACCAAGGATGCCGGTAAAATGCAGTACTGCCTTACCAAGGTCAACGAAGCAGGCAAACACCTGCTGGGCTTGATAAACGACATTTTAGATATGTCCAAGATTGAGGCCAACCGGCTGGAGCTGTATGAGGAGGCCTATAACTTCGAGACAATGCTGGAAACGGTGTGCAACGTCGTGTCGGTGCGGGCCGAGGAAAAGCAGCTCAATTTGTTTGTTGATATCAGCAACGAGGTGCCGGTCGAGGTCATGGGTGACGAGCTGCGTATGTCGCAGGTTTTCACCAACCTGTTGTCCAACGCCATTAAATTCACGCCTGAGCACGGCGCCATTTATCTCAATGTCAAGAAAATTCCGGCGCGGAAGGGCGCGCCCTGCATGGTGCGTGCCGACGTCATTGACACCGGCATTGGCATCAGCGCCGAAAAGCAGAAAAAGCTGTTCACCTCCTTTGAACAGGGCGAGGGCAACATTGCGCGCCGCTACGGCGGCACGGGTCTGGGCCTGTCGATTACCAAGAGCATTGTCGAGCTGATGGGTGGCACCATAGCCGTGACCAGCACGCCGGGCGAGGGCAGCTGCTTTTCCGTCACCTTCCCGCTCAAGCTGACCGACAAGCTGCAAAAACGGCGTGGCTACGACAAAAGCATTTATCGCAATCTGCGTGTGCTGGTGATTGACGACGACCAGAGCGTGCTCGATTATTTCGAGCGGGCACTGGGCGAGTTTGGCATAAACAGCGACCTGATTTCAAGCGGCGAAGAGGGCGTTGAGCTGGTTAAGACCGCCGCCGATGCCGGCGTGCCCTACCAGATTATTTTTGTCGACTATCTGATGGAGGGCATTGACGGCATTGAAACAACGCGCCAGATTAAGAAAATTATCGGCGACAGCGTCAATGTCATTATGATTTCGGTGTCCGACTGGAGCGTTATGGGCAAAGAGGCCGAGGCGGCCGGTGTGGTCAGCTTTATTCAAAAGCCGCTATTCCACTCCTCGATTTTCAACGCCATCAACCAGCTGGTGATTAACCGCCGTATGCTACGGGAGACTAAGCCGGTGGAGATCGCCCGCCGGCAAAAGACCTTTAGCAAGTGCCGGCTGCTGCTGGTCGACGACATAGAAATCAACCGCGAGATTGCCGCCACACTGCTGGAGGATACGCGCATGGTCATCGACTGTGCCGAAAACGGCCGACAGGCACTGGATCTTTTTGCCGCCGGTGCCGACAGCTACGATTTGGTGCTGATGGATATGCAGATGCCCGAGCTTGACGGCCTTGAGGCGACTCGTCGCATCCGTGCGATGGATGCCGGGCGCAGCGCCGACGTGCCGATTGTCGCCATGACGGCCAATGCCTTTAAGGAGGATGTCGACGCCTGTCTCGCCGCCGGTATGAACGACCACATCAGCAAACCGATTGACGTCGAAGAACTGCTGGACAAGGTGTACCGGCATTTATCAGGCAAAGAGGATTAGTCGCTAACATGAGCAGACCCGGCAGTGGCCGGGTCTGTTTTTACATTTTATGGGAATCTGTTTTTATTTTTTGCAGAGCAACATAGTGCATTGACCGAGCGGTCAAAGTATCATACAATACAGTATGTCGCGAAGCGATAGATAAAAAGGAGGACTGGGAAATGAAAAAGTCAACTGTTCGCTGGATTGCGCTGATTGCCGGCATTTGCCTGCTGCTGCTGGGGTGCGCGTTGTTTGCCACGCCGGTGCTCAACTCGGTTGCGGTCGCCTATGTCGCCGTCGCCTTGATGTTGATTCACGGCGTGACGGAAATCTGCCACTATTTCACGAGCCGTAAAGAACAGGGTCTGTCGGGTTGGTCGCTAGCCGACGGCATTATTACCACCGTGTTGGCGCTGATGCTGCTGTTCCAACCGGGCGCCGAAATGTTCATGATCTCATACATCTTTGCCTTCTGGGTTTTGTTTACCGGTGTTACCCGCACCAGTGCCGCCTTCACGCTACGTGATATCGGTGGCAAACGCTGGGGTTGGGTGCTGGCGGCCGGCATCATCGGTATCCTGCTGGGCGTGCTGGCACTGTTCAATCCGCTGTACGGCATTCTGGTTATCGGCTTTATGCTGCCCATGCTGTTTATCATACAGGGTATCTCGGCCGTTGCCGTCTTCTTCGCCTCGGGTGACGACAAAGAATAACGCAGGTTTATCATACGAAAGCGGACAGCCTCGGCTGTCCGCTTTTTCTAATGTGTATGCGCTGCCAGGAAGTCGTCTACAACGGCGTTGAAAATATCGGGCTGCTTGACCAGCGCAAAGTGGTCGGCATCGGGCAGAATGTCCAGCCGTGCATTGGGCAGCGATTGGGCAATCAGTCGTGTGTGCGACTCTTTGATGACGTCGTTCTGTCCGGCCACGACCAGCGTCGGCGTGGCGATGGCCGCCAGCTGCGCCGGTGCGATGTGTGGTTCGCGCAGCATCAATCGCAGCGTATCGCGGCTGTGCCGCGCTTTGGCCGAAAAGGCAAAGAGTTGGCACAGACACACACCTAAACAGACGAGCAGCTGTGTCTGCGCTTTAACACCGCCGGGGTCGAGGTTAGCGCCCACCAGCGTCAGCGTGCATAGGCGCGAGGTGTCGCGCAGCGCGTAGAGTAACGCAATGTTGCCGCCATCGCTGAAGCCGAGCAGGTGGCAGTGGTCGATGTCAAGCGCTATTAGCGCCGCACCCAAATCAGTGGCCATTTGCTGCAATGAATAGGGTGCTGTGCCGCGCGGCGACTTGCCGTGACCGCGGCTGTCAATGGTAATGACGCGGTATTGATTGCAAAACAAGGCCACCTGCGACGCAAACAGCCGCCCATCCTCACCGTTGCCGTGGAGCAACACCAGCGGTGTGCCATCGCCAAAGCTCTCATAGTACAGCCGCGTGTCGCCAACGTCCAGCCAGCCTTGGCTGTCGGGTGTCAAACCAGCGCCGTCAGTTGCTGGCATAGCGCGTCAATGTCGGCGGTGGTGTTGCCACTGCCCAACGAGAGGCGCAGCGCCGACCCGGTGACCTCCGGCGGCAGCAGCATGTCGGCATATAATGACTCTTGCTTTCCCTTGCTGCACGCCGAGCCGGTCGACAGGCAGATGCCGGCGTCACTCAATCGCCGCACCAGCACCTCGCCCGGTTCCGAAGGCAGCGAAAAAGCGACGATATGCGGCGCTGTATGCGGCGGGATGATTACAACCTGAGATATGACCGCTAATTTTTCCAATGCGTATTCTTTTAGCGCCGTCAATTGCGTCGGATAGGGCAGATGTTGCAATGCGACATTGAGTGCAGCAATGCCGGGCACGTTTTCAGTGCCGGGACGACTGCCGTTCTCCTGCGAGCCACCCTGCCACAGCGGCGACAACCGCGCACTGTGGCGCGCAATCACGGCGCCCACGCCTTTAGGAGCGCCCAGCTTGTGACCCGAAAGGCTGAGGGTCTGCGGTCGTTTGGGCAGGCTGACGTGACCCAGCGCCTGCACCGCGTCGCAGTGCAGCCACGCCGACGGACAAATCAGCGACATGGCGTTGGCAATGTCGTCAACCGGCGGCATTGCGCCGGTGACACTGCACACGGCGGTGCAGCAAACCAGCACGGTCTCGGGCGTCAGCGCCTTGGACAGCGCTTTCATGTTGAGCTGGCCCGTCTTATCGGGCGGGATGACAACAATGTCGTAGCCCTTGGCCTTATAGCTGTTGACGGCCTGCGACACCGAGGGGTGCTCTAAGGATGTGGTAATGATGCGACCGCGCGGCTTGCCGCGCAACGCCGATGCAATGGCCAGATTGTTGGCCTCGGTGCCGCCCGAGGTAAAGACAACGTCCTGTGCGCGTGCGCCGGTGAGGTCGGCCAGCCGATTGCGTGCCGCGGTCAGCAGCTGCGCGGCCGCCAGCCCCGGCGCGTGCTGCGACGAGGGGTTGCCGTAGGTGTCGGTCATGGCGTCAAACGCGGCCTGTGCCGCTTGCGGCAGAACTGGCGTGGTGGCGGCGTGGTCAAGATAAATCATGGCAAGCCCTCCTAATGCGTCATCAAATGCGCTGCGGTACGTCGTGCTGCTATTTGAGATTGAGCTGAAGGTGCAAATCGGTCAGCTGGTGGTTGTCGACGTTGGCGGGGCTGTCCATCATCGGCTCGACGGCTTGCTGCGTCTTGGGGAAGGCCAGCACATCGCGGATGTTGTCGGTCTGCGCCAGCAGCATGACGATGCGGTCAAAGCCAAAGCCGATGCCGCCGTGCGGTGGCACGCCATAGGTAAAGGCCTCAATCATATGACCGAAACGCGTTTTAATTTCGTCGTCGGGTAGGCCGAGCAGCTGGAACATACGCTGCTGCACATCGGCCCGATGGATACGAACCGAGCCGGAGCACAGCTCATAGCCGTTCATGACCATGTCAAAGGCCTTGGCGCGGCAAGCGCCGAGGTCGCTGTCCAGCAGCGCAACGTCCTCGTCCATCGGCGCGGTAAACGGGTGGTGGGCGGCGACGTAGCGGTTCTCCTCCTCGCTGTACTCAAAGAGCGGAAACTCGGTAATCCACAACGGTTTGTAGTCGTCGGGCTTAATCAGGCCAAGGCGGCGCGCCAGCTCGCAGCGCAGACAGCCCAGCACCGTCTTGACCAGCCGGTCGTTTTTGTCGGCGACAACAAAGAGAATGTCGCCGTCCTTGAAATCAGCGGCGGCAGTCAGTGCCGCCAGCTCGGTCTCACTCAATTGCTTGGCAAACGAGGAGGCGACGGTGCCGTCCACGCTCTTGTGCCAAGCCAGTCCACCGGCGCGCAGGCCGCGCGTGTACTCGACCAGATTGTCAAGCTCCTTGCGAGTAAAGCGGCCGGCCAGGCCCTCGGCATTGATGAGTCGCACCGAGCCGCCGCCGTGGATGGCGTCGCCAAAGACGACAAAGTTCGTCTCTTTCAGACATTCGGAAACGTCAATCAGCTTGAGGTCGTAGCGCAGGTCGGGCTTGTCGGTGCCGTACTGCTCGATGGCGTCTTTGTAGGTCATGCGCGGAAAGGCGGGCAGCTCGACGTTAAGCACGCTTTTAAACAGCGACTGCATCATGCGCTCGTTAATGTCTAGGATATCGTCGATGTCGACAAAGGACATCTCCATGTCAATTTGGGTGAAGTCGGGCTGGCGGTCGGCGCGTAAATCCTCGTCGCGGTAGCAGCGCGCCAGTTGGAAGTAGCGGCCGGTGCCGCCGACCATCAGCAGCTGTTTATACTGCTGCGGCGACTGCGGCAGCGCGTAGAACTTGCCGGGGTGCAGGCGCGACGGCACGAGGTAGTCGCGCGCGCCCTCGGGCGTGGACTTGGTCAGCACCGGCGTCTCGACCTCGATAAAGCCCTCGGCGTCGTAGAAGTTGCGGACGGCCATAGCCGCTTTGTGGCGAATACGCAGATTGTGTTGCAGCGGCGCACGGCGCAGGTCGAGGTAGCGGTACTTGAGACGCAGCAGCTCATTGGCGTCGCTGTCGTCGATAATCTCAAAGGGTGGGGTCAGTGATTTGGAAAACACCGTCAGCGCCGTCGCCAGCACCTCAATTTCGCCGGTCGGCATATCGGGGTTGATGTCCTTACCGTTGCGGCGGCTGACTTGGCCGGTCACGGTCACGCAGTACTCGCCGCGCAGCGCGGCTGCCTGTTCAAACAGCGGCGCGTTTTCCGTCTCGTTAAAGGTGCATTGCACAATGCCGCTGTGGTCGCGCAGCTGTACAAACAGCAGGCCGCCGAGGTTGCGCGTGCGCGCAACCCAGCCGCACAGCGTGACGGTTTGGCCGGCGTGGCTGCCGCGCAGCGCGCCGCACAGCAGGGTGGGGGTGTGTTGAAAATGAGGCATAGAAAAGCCCTCCTTAGTTGTGTATCATTGCGGCAATGGCTTGCGCGTCGAGCGCGCACGGCTGTTGCTCACCGGTTTTCATATGCTTGACCGCCACGGTGCCGCCGGCTACCTCGTCGTCTCCGATGACGACAACATAGCGGCAGCCCGACTTATCGGCCTGCTTCATCTGCGCCTTGAGACTGCGGCCCATGGTGTCGCGCTCGGCCTTGACGCCCAGCTGCCGCAGCGCGTGCGTCAGCTGTAGGCAGGCGGTGCCGTCGACTTGCGCGTTGCAGAGGTAGAGGTCGCTGGCAGCGCTTCCGCCCAGCCGGATGCCCTGCGCCTCAGCCGTCATCAGCAGCCGTTCCAGCCCGCTGCCAAAGCCGAGTGCCGGCGTTGCCGGGCCACCCAGCGTCTCAATAAGGCCGTCGTAACGGCCGCCGCCGCAGACGGTGTCCTGTGCGCCCAGTCCGGGGGCCTTGAATTCAAAGACGGTGCGGGTGTAGTAATCCAAGCCGCGCACCAGCAGCGGGTTAAGCTTGTAGCCAATGCCCATAGCCGTCAGGTGTCGTTGCAGCGCGGCAAAGTGATCGGCGCAGTCGCCGCAGAGGTGGTCGACCGAGTGCGGCGCCTGACGCGCTATCGCTTGACAGTCGGGGTTTTTGCAGTCGAGAATGCGCAACGGGTTGCGTTGGATGCGCTCATTGCAAAGGCCGCACAGCGAGTGCTGCGATAGATAGGCCTTGAGCGCGGCGTGGTACTGCGGTCGGCAGACGCTGCAGCCGATACTGTTAAGCTCCAGTGATACGTCGGTCAGACCCAGCGCGCGCAGATAGGTGTCGGCCAGCGCAATGACCTCGGCGTCGGCGTCGGCACCCGACGGGCCAAAGCACTCGACACCAAACTGGTGGTGTTCGCGCAGTCGACCGGCCTGTGGCTTTTCATAGCGAAAGTTGGGCGCGATATAGTAGACCTTTTGCGGCAGCGCCTGTGCCAGCAACCCGTGCTCCAGCACGGCGCGGCAGACGCTGGCCGTGCCCTCGGGTCGCAGCGACAGGCTGCGCCCGCCCTTATCGGTAAAGGTGTACATCTCTTTTTGCACCACGTCGGTGGTGTCGCCGACGCCGCGCTCGAACAGCTCGGTGTGCTCAAAGGTGGGAAAACGGATTTCATGAAAGCCAAAGCTGTGCGCCACACGGCGCAGCGTTGCCTCCAGCGCCTGCCACGGCGTGCTGTCCAGCACGTCTTTGGTGCCCTTGGGCGCCTGTGTCAAAAGGGCCATGGTGTTCCTCCTGCCGTTAAATAGTGATACACGTTAGAATATCACAGCTGCGCGGTAAAAAGCAAGCAAAAGACACGTAAAAGGCGGCTTGACAGAACGTAAGTTCCGTGATATTCTCCACGTGAACCGATTGAATCGATTCAATCGAACGGAGGAACATACTATGGCGGCACAGATCGTGAAGCGTTATGTTGAAGCGTTTCCGGCCATGCGGCTGATTGGGCGCTGTTACGGCGAGGCCGACCGTGTGGGCGGCGGCTTTGGCGCTAAATGGGGCGAGTGCTTTGCCACCGGCCATTTTGCGCCGCTGGAGGCGCTGCCCAAGCTGGCCGTTGAGGGCGATGCCTATGTCGGCGCTATGCGCGACAACAACGGCGCGTTTGAGTACTGGATTGGTGTGCTGGCACCGCAGGGTACGCCGGTGCCCGACGGATATGACAGCGCCGAGTTGGCCGCCTTTGAGGCCGTCACCTGCTATTTGTACGGCGATGAGAAAAGCGGCGAACTGTACGGCATGGCGGCGCATACGCTGTGTGTTCAAAGCACGGCCGAGCTGGGTCGCATACCCGACGCGGCGGGCTGGCGCATTGAGCGGTACAACTGCCCGCGCTTCACCGCGCCGGACGCGCAGGGCAAGGTCATTCTCGATTACAGTATCGCCGTGCAGTAGCAAGCTAAAAAAAACAGGCCGTCTGCGGTGGCAGACGGCCTGTTATCTGTGACAAGCAGCTAGGCTTCAAGTACGCGGAGACGCAGGATGCCCTCCATCTCTGCCAGCTTGGCTGTGGCCTGCAGGTCAAAGGGTTCGCTTGAATCAAGGATGGTGAAGGCGTAGTCCTTTTTGGCTTTGTTGAGCATGTTTTCAATGTTGATGCCGTTGCTGCTGCACACGGCGATAATCGACGACAGCATATTGGGGATGTTGCGGTGCGCGACACAGAGACGGTAGGGCGTCTCACGCGGCAGCGACACATCGGGGAAATTGACGCTGTTTTTGATGTTGCCGTTGACCAAAAACTCGCGCAGCTCGTCGGCGGCCATGACCGCGCAGTTGTCCTCGCTCTCGGGCGTCGACGCGCCGAGGTGCGGGATGGCCACAACGCCGGATTGACCCAGCAGGTGCTCGTTGGGAAAGTCGGTGACGTAACGGGCGATTTTGCCCTCGGCGAGGGCCGTCAGCACGCTGTCGTTGTCAAACAAGTCGCCGCGCGCCAGATTGATGATGCGCGGGCTGCGCGTAGTCAGATCAAGCGCTTCCTTGAGCAGCTTTTTGTTTTCGGCGTTGCTGGGGATGTGCAGCGAGATGTAGTCGCACTCGGCAAACAGGTAGTTCTGGCTCGGCGCGCGCTTGACGGCGCGGCTGAGACCCCATGCGCCCTCGACGCTGAGGAAGGGGTCGAAGCCGTAGACCTCCATGCCCAGCGCGTAACCGGCGTTGGCCACCATCGCGCCGATGGCACCCAGACCCAGTACGCCCAGCTTTTTGCCGTACAGCTCGGGGCCGACAAACTGGCTTTTGCCCTTTTCAACGGCGGCGGCCACGCCCTCGGTACCTTGCAGCGTCTGCACCCAGGTCATACCGCCGGCGACGTCGCGCGACGCCAGCACCAGCGCGCAGATGGCCAGCTCCTTGACGGCGTTGGCGTTGGCGCCGGGTGTGTTAAAGACGACAACACCGGCTTCGCTGGCCTTGTCGACAGGTATGTTATTGACACCGGCACCGGCGCGCGCAATGGCCTTGAGGCTGGCGTTCAGCGTGCCGCTGTGCATGTCGGCGCTGCGCACCAGCACGCCATCGGGGTCGGCGCAGTCGGTGGTGCAGGCAAAGCGGTCGGTTGGCAGTCGGTCGAGGCCAACCTGCGCGATTTTGTTCAGCAGTTGAATGTTAAACATGGGCTACGCCTCCATTCTGCGCAGCAAAGGCGCACATAAATTGTGCCAGCGCTTCGACGCCGGCCATCGGCATGGCGTTGTAAATCGAGGCGCGGATGCCACCAACGGCACGGTGGCCGGCCAAGTTAACCAGTCCGGCGGCGGCCGCTTCCTTGACAAACTGCTTATCCAGTTCTTCGCTGGGGCAGCGGAAGGTGATGTTCATCAGCGAACGGCTTGCTTTTTCGGCCACCGGCTTGTAGAAGCCGTTGGCGTCGATAACGCGATACAGCACATCGGCTTTTTTCTCGTTGTGCAGGCGCATGGCGGACAGACCGCCCAGGTCGCGCACCCAGTCGAGCACCAGGCCCAGCAGATAGATGCCATAGGTGGCCGGCGTGTTGATCATCGAGTCGTTTTCGGCCTGGCCGGCGTAGTTCATGACGGTCGGTGTGTAATCTGCGGCCGTGCCCAGCAGGTCGTCGCGCACTATGACGACGGTCAGACCAGACGGGCCCATGTTTTTCTGTGCGCCGGCGTAGATAACGCCGTATTTGGAGACGTCAAGCTCGGTGCTCAAAATGCAGCTTGACATATCGCAGACGACGGGTACATTGCCCGTTTCGGGCACATAGTCCCAGCAGGTGCCGTAGATGGTGTTGTTGTGGCAGTAGTGGAAATAGGCGGCGTCGGCGCTGAGTGTCAGGTCACGCTGGCGGGGAATGGCGGCGTACGGCTTGGCATCGCAGGCGATGTTGACCTTGCCGTATTTCTGCGCCTCCTGCATCGCCTTTTTGCTGAACATACCCGTCACAGCGTAGTCGGCGCTGCCAGTGCGGCTCATCAGATTCATGGGCACGGCGGCAAACTGAAGCGTTGCGCCGCCCTGTAAAAAGAGCACTTTATAATTCTGAGGAATGGCCATCAGGTCGCGCAGCTTTTGCTCCACTTCCTGAAAAATGGCCAGATACATCTTTGAACGATGGCTCATTTCCATCACCGACATACCGTTCCCGCGGAAATCGAGCATCTCATCTGCTGCCTTTTGCAGCACCGGCTCCGGCAGAACGGCCGGACCCGCTGAGAAGTTGAATACACGACCCATTGCTGTCACGCTCCTCTTTCTTGTATTGGTATCCATTATAAGGAATGGCGCTCCGTCCGTCAAACAAAAGCGGTGGGTAAAAGCACCAAAACAGCGGGCATTTTAACAGGCATTTCAAGCGTTTTGTCTGGCGAGATACAAAAAGCGCCGGGACCGTTTGAGGTTCGGTCCCGGCGCTTTGCTAAGCCAGCGGCTCGGTGCGCTTTTTGCCCGACTTTTTGCTGTGCGGCAGCTCGGGCACCGGCGGCAGCTCGTTTTTGGGAATGTGCAGCTTTTGATTGCTCTCGGTGCCGTGCGGTTGTTTGGGGTCGGGCCGTCTCATACCGGCTTTGGCCATGTTCATCACCTCGGGGTTAGTCTGTCCGCCACAGCGCTTTCTTATTGCCAAGTACGGCGACTTGTGGCATGATGGACGTCAAACGACAATGAACGGAGGCGGTCGCATGGACGAGCAGCTGCGGCATGAGCAGGCGGTGCTGGACGCTACGCTGGTGAAGGTTGCGCATAATTTGGAACTGCTGACTCAGGATGAGCAGTCGCTGGCGGCCGATATTCAAAAGTTTTACGAGTCCTACCACGCCGGCGATGTGGAAAACACCAGCGACCTCTATGTCGCGCTGGACAAGCAGCGGTTGCTCGACGCGGCGCTGGCCGCCAACCGCGCGGCGCAGAGCAAGGCCTATTTCGGTAAGATAGACTACACCTCGCCGGAGCGTGACGAGCAGCTGTACATCGGCAAAAAGGGCGTGGCCGACCAGACGCGCCGTCCCGAGCAGCTGATTATCGACTGGCGCGCGCCGGTGTCGCAGCTCTATTACAGTGCCACTACCGGAGCGGCCAGCTACACGGCGCCGCAGGGCGAAATCGGCGTCGATATCACGGCCAAGGCGACGCTGGAGGTGTCGGGCGACAAGGTCAACGCCGTCTACGACAGCCAGGTCGTGACCAACGACGCGCTGCTGGTGCAGTATTTGAGCAAGACCAAGGACGTGGTGCTCAATGAAATTGTCGCCACCATCCAAAAGGAGCAGAATGACATCATTCGCATCGCGCCGTGGAAGAATGTGCTGGTGCAGGGTGTGGCCGGCTCGGGCAAGACGACGGTGGCCATGCACCGCATCTCGTACCTGCTGTATAACTACGCCAACCGGCTGACCTTTGCCAACATTTATGTCGTGGCATCGAGCAAGCTGTTTCTCAACTACATCACGGCCATGCTGCCCGATCTCGACGTGCCCGAGGTGCCGCAGGGCACGCTGGCCGAGCTGCTGACGGCGCTGGTACAGCAGGCCGACAAGCGGATTAAACTAAAAACGGCGGTCTGGGCGCTGACACACGAGCAGCAGCAGGACGCCTGCGACAGCATCAAAAGCCGCGTGGCGGCCATCGAGCAGACAGTTTTTCCGCACAGCGCCGTGTCGTTGTTTGGTGTGACGCTGCTGCGGCCGGATGACATTGCCATTACGCAGCGGCGTGGCCGCAGCTTGTCGCAGCGCGCGGCGTTACTCGACCAGCGTGTCGACGAGGCCATTGAGCAGCGCAAGGGACAGATTATCGACGCGATTGTGGCCCGCCGCAACGACGCCGAGACGGTGGCGCTGGCACGGCAGCTGTTTGGGCTCAAGGGTGAGCAGGTGTGGGAGGTCGACTTGCAGAGCAGCTTCCGCAAGTGCCAGAACGCCTGTAAGCGCTGGTTTGGCAGACAGCTCAAGGCGTTTAAGGCCAGAGAGTTGGTCGATGATGTACTGCTGGCGGTCGCTCCCGACTGCGTGGGCCAGCCGCCCGACCTCGCCGTCATGGCGCTGACGGCGCTGGCCGCCGACCTGCTGGTTAAATCGCCGCTGGCCTCAACGGTCAAGCACATTGTCATTGACGAGGCGCAGGACTTTCCGCCACTGGTTTACCGCGTGCTGCGCTCGATTTTTTCCGACGCCACCTTTACCATTGTCGGCGATGTCTGCCAGAACATCAGCGCCGACGGGCTGGACAGCTGGCAGCCACTGACCGACGACATCTTTGCCGACAACGTCGACTTTGCCAAGCTGGTCAAAAGCTACCGCAATACCATTGAAATCAGCAGCTTCGCCAACGCGCTGGCGGCGCCTTTTTTCGGCGGCGATTTTTTGGTCGAGCCGGTGGTGCGTCACGGCGCACCGGTTGGCGTCTACCCAAACGCCGACAAGGACAAGGCGCTGCGCCGGTTGCTGTCGCAGCTGGAGGAGCGGGCTTACCAGCTGTGCGCTGTCATCTGCAAGGAGCCGGACGAAGCGGCGCGGCTGGCAAAAAAGCTGGGGTTGACCCTGCTGGCCGGGGGCAGCGGCAGTCTCAGCCAAGGCACCTGCGTCGCGGCGCTAAAGGACACCAAGGGGTTGGAGTTTGACGCCGTCGTGCTGTACGACTTCGATGCGTACGATTTGTGTGAAGCCAGCGGCGACGCCAAGCGGCTGTACGTCGCCATGACGCGCGCGTTGCACGAGCTGCACCTGTTCAGCGACCGCGCCTTGCCGTAAGAGGCGGTCGGTGGTATACTCAAGCTACGACAACGAACGGAGGCACTATGAAATACTTGACCCGAGTCGCACTACTGCTGTCGCTGACCGTTGGACTGACGGCGTGCGGACAGCCGCAGGCGGCGATGACCCAACCGACGGCCACTGCGGCGCTTGTCACAATCGCGCCGACAACGCCGTCAGCCACAAAGGCGCCGCCGACGGCACCGGCAACCGCTACGCCGACGCCGGTCGTCGACCGCAGCGTCTCGCTCTCCTTTGTGGGTGACTGCACCTTTGGCAGCATTAACGACACCGACAGTTCGCGCGGCTTTCCGGCACTCTACAAGGCCGCAGGCAGCTTGACCTATCCCTTCGATTTGGTTAAGCGCTATTTTGAAAGCGACGATTTGACAGTAATCAATTTTGAGGGCACGCTGACAACGGCCAGCCAGCTGGCCGACAAAGAGTTTCATTTTCGCGGCGACGCCGCCTATGCCCAGATACTGCCTGCCGCATCGGTGGAAGTGGCGCTGCTGTCCAACAACCATGCCCACGATTATCTGGAGCCCGGCTTTGCCGACACGCTGGCGGCCATGGACGCCGCCGGAGCGCCCGTTGTCTATCAGGACAAGCCGCTCGTCACGACTATTAACGGCGTGCAGGTGGTGGTCATCGGCGACTGCTCGGTCGTCGGTGAGAACACACCGGCCACAGAGGGCGTGGCCGAGCGCGTGACGGCGCTGGTGCAGCGCTATCAAGCGCCCGACACCCTTGTCATTGTCGATATGCACTGGGGTTCGGAGGGCGACGCCGCGCCGACAGCGTGGCAGCAAGCGTCGGCACGCGCATGGATTGACGCCGGCGCCGACCTCGTGGTTGGCCAGCACGCGCACAACGTGCAGGGAATTGAAACCTACAACGGCAAGTACATCCTTTACAGTCTCGGCAACTTTGCCTTTGGCGGCAACGGGCTGGCTTTTTCCAAAGACAGCTTGATTGCCAACGTCGTGTTTACGCTGACGGCCGACGGTTCGCGCCGCGCGCAGCTGGCGGTGGTGCCCTGCTATATCACCTCGACCGACCAAAAGAACGAGCGCGGCGTGCTGTACAACAACTACCAACCGCTACCGCTGACCGGCGAGGCCGCGACCGCGACGCTACAGCTGCTACTCGATCGCAGCAAGGTGCTGCAAAACGGCGTCACCGAGCTGACCGTGTGGTCACCCGAGACGCCATGATTACCATTGATCAAGCTGAGGTCATGCTCGACGAGCTGGCCAACGAGCTGCCGCCCGATTTTTTTGTCGGGCTGAACGGCGGCATTTGTCTGCTGCCCGAAATAAAAAGACACCCCGAGTCGGTCGGCGACAACCTCTACATCTTAGGGCAGTATCACCGAGACGCCATGGGGCGCTATATTACCATTTTTTTCGGTTCCTTTGAGGTGCTGTACGGCCGGCTGCCGCCGGCGCAGTTCAAGGAGCGGCTGCGCAAGACGCTGCTGCACGAATTTACGCACCACATGGAGTACCGCGCCGGACTGCGCGGCCTTGAGGTCAAGGACGAGCAACAGCTGGCCGAATACCAGCGCCGACAGCGGCGCGATTAAAATTCGTTTTTCAGGCTGCGGGTGAACAGCGTTGTCAGCGCCGCCTGCGCATCAACGGCGCGATAAAGCACGTCGTAGACGGCCTGGCAGATGGGCAGCTCCACGTCACAGCGCTGCGCCAGCTTGATGAAGGCGGGCACGGAATTATAGCCCTCGGCCAACTGGTCGTAGGGCTTATTTTGGATAAAACACTCGCCAAAGTGACGGTTATGGCTGTACGGCGAAAACAGCGTCGCCTCGTAGTCGCCGAGGTGACACAGACCGTAGGCCGAACGCTCGTCACCACCCATGGCGCCGGTCAGACGCGAGATTTCACGCGCGCCGCGCGCCATCAGCGCGCCTTTTAGGCTGCCGCGCCCGGAGCCGTCCAGCATACCGGCGGCAATGCCGATGACATTTTTGGCAGCCGCACCCACCTCGTTGCCGATGAGGTCGTTGCCGTAATACAGGCGAATCAGTTGGCTGGAAAACTGCGATACCAGCTGACTTTTCAGCGCGTCGTTGTCACTGTCAATGACCATGCAGTTGGGCACGCCGGCGGCAAAATCCTGCGGGTGACCCGGACCCAGCCAAACGGCCACCGGCCAGTCACCGCCCAGACATTCGGCGGCCACTTGGCTCAAGCGCAGGCAGCTCTGCGTTTCCAGGCCCTTCATGCACAGCACAAAAGGAAGCCGAGGCCGCTGCTCGCTTGTCCACTGTGCCAGCACTTGGCGCAGCGACTGCGCCGCCACACTGACCAATACGACGTCGCAGCTATCCAAATCGGACATCCGATCGGTCAGCGATACGGTGCGCGGCAGCCGAATGGTGTCGTTCTCGTATTGTTGGCGCAGCGCTGCTAACCGCGCCGAGCCGGGCCGGCCCCACAGCACGACCTCGTGGCCTACCCGAACGGCGTACCACGCCAAAAAGGTCGCCCAGCGACCGCAGCCAAGCACGCCGACGCGCATCAGTGCCACTCCCTTCAAACGGGCGCAAGCCCGTAGTTGACAATTTTGGATGTTATTATAACATGACTTTTCCGGCAAGTCCAGCATTGACATCTTGTCATATACGGTCGAACACATTATAATACAGCCACAACCAAAAGAGGGGGTGGCCGCATGGTAGCGAAGATTAAGACGCTGGGCGTGCAGGGCATTTATGGGTATCAAATTGACGTCGAGTGCCTAGTGACCGGCGGACTGCCCAATTTTGACATCGTCGGGTTGCCCGACGCCGCTGTCAAGGAGTCGCGCGAGCGCGTCCGCGCCGCCGTGCGCTGCTGCGGCTACGAATTTCCGGCGCGACGTATTGTTATGAATTTAGCGCCCGCCGACACCAAAAAGGTGGGCTCGCTGTACGATTTGCCTATGCTGCTGAGTTTGTTGCAGGCGATGGATATTGTGCCACTGCTGCCCGACAACGTCTACTTCCTTGGCGAGCTGTCGCTGGAGGGTGCGTTGCGCGGCGGGCCGGGCGTGCTGCCCATGGCGCTGGCATGTCCCAAGGACGCCGTTGTCTTCGTGCCGGCCGTTAATGCCGCCGAGGCAGCGTTGTGTGAGCATATTACCGTCATCGCTGCCGAGCACGCCAAGCAAATTATCGCCCATCTCAACCATGAGACGCAGTTGCCTGTTGTGACGCCGGCCGCCGACGCCGAGCTGCCGGTCGAGCTGCTACCCGACTTCGCCGACGTGCGTGGGCAGGAGGCCGCCAAGCGGGCGATGGAAATCGCCGCCGCCGGCGGACACAGCATTTTACTGGAGGGCCCGCCCGGTTCGGGCAAGTCGATGCTGAGTACGCGACTGCCCTCCATTCTGCCGCCGCTCAGCTATGGTGAATCGCTGGAGGTAACCGCCATTTACTCGGTGGCCGGTCAGCTGACCAACGGCAATCCCATTTTGCGCCGTCGACCCTTCCGCTCGCCGCACCACACCAGCAGCGATGTCAGCCTGGTTGGCGGCGGCACCTATCCCAAACCGGGTGAGGTGTCCTTGGCGCATCACGGCGTATTGTTTTTAGACGAGCTGCCCGAATTTTCGCGCGCGGCGCTGGAGGTGCTGCGCCAACCGTGGGAAAGCGGCGTGGCGCACATCAGCCGTGTCAGCGGCTCGCTCAGCTACCCCTGTCGATTTATGCTGGTGGCCGCCATGAACCCCTGTCCTTGCGGTTTTTTTGGCTTTCACGGCCATGACTGCACTTGCACCACCAATCGTGTGCAACAGTACCGTAGCCGCATCTCCGGCCCGTTGCTCGACCGTCTTGACCTGCGCGTGCCTGTGCCGCCGGTTAAGTTCGACGAAATCAGTCAGGCGACACCGGCCGAGCCGTCGGCGGCGGTACGGCAACGCGTTATTGCGGCGCGCGAGCGGCAAAAGGCGCGCTTTGGCGGTCAGGATGACACCAACGCGCACCTCGACGGCCAGCTGCTGCGCGAGACCTGCGCGCTTGACGATCGCGGCTCGGCGCTGCTGCGCAACGCCTTTGAAAAATTTCATATGTCGGGCCGGTCGCACGCCCGCGTGCTGCGCGTGGCGCGCACCATTGCCGATTTGGCGGGTGCTGAGGTCATTTCGCCGCTGCACTTATCGGAGGCGCTTCAGTATCGCGGTTGGAGCGAGGAGCCGGCGCAATAGCCTGCTATCGGAATATAATTTACGCAAGCCATTGTCCTCGTCTATAGGGTGTGATACACTGGCAGTGGCAGGACTGCTGCTGCAACCGGAAAGGAGCTAGAAGAAGCTATTATGAAAAAGTTTTTATTGTGTGCCCACTGCAAGAATTTGGTCGGCGTTATCAACGACAGCGGAGTCGACATCCTTTGCTGTGGCCAGCCCATGACGCTGTTGACGCCCAACACAACCGATGCCGCGCAGGAAAAGCACGTGCCGGCGCTGACCCGCGACGGCAATTGCCTGACCGTTACGGTCGGGTCGGTCACTCATCCCATGACGCCCGAGCATTTTATCGACTGGATTGCCGTTGAGCAGGGCGCCACCATGCAGCGCGTGAGGCTCGACGTTGCCGGCGCGCCGACCGCCACCTTTACCGTGGCCGACGGCCCACTGACTGTCTACGCCTACTGCAATCTGCACGGGCTCTGGAGCGCACAGGGCTAAGGTTTTCTCGTAAAAGCCGGTCGGCACACGCCGACCGGCTTTTCTGTCTGCCTTTTGCTCTTGACGCTGCGGCTTGTCTTGTCTATACTGTTTATGTTAACCTCGAGTCAGGAGGCGTGCTTATGAAATATGCCGTTCGCGCTATCGTTGCCATACTTGTCATCGCCGGCTTAGTGGCCGCGGTGGCGATTTTTGGCGATACCATTATGTTTAAGCTCAACCGATGGCAGGCGGGCAATGCCGTTGAGGACGGCGATGTGTCGCTGGCCATTTCCAAGTATGAGGAGGCGCTTGACTACCGGCCCAAGGACACCGGCACGCGGGTTAAGCTGGCGCAGCTCTATCTGCAGAAGGACAACGGCGCGCGCGCGGAAAAAGTGCTGTTTGACGGGCTTAAACTGTTGCCGGGTGACACGGCGCTGCTAACGCAGCTGTCGGCCGCTTTTGTGCAGCAGGACAAGCTGTCCGACGCCGTTGAGCTGCTCGATCAGAACAATAGTCTGATTGGCGGACTACAGGAACAGCGCCCGCAACTGCTGATTCCCAACGTCGATCCCGGCGTTTACAACAGCGAACAAAATATTACCTTTACACTGCCGGCCGACACGCGCGTTTACTATTCGACCGACGGCAGCTATCCATCGTCGCTGACTGAGGCGTACAGCCAGCCCATTCATGTGGGCAGTGGCGTCACGACGCTGATGGCGGTGGCCGTCAATACCGAAGGGCTGGTCGGTGCGCTGTGGCAGGGAGAGTATACGGTGGAGCATGTGGTTATGCCGGTCGACTTTGTCGACGACAATATGGAGGCGCTCATCCGCAAGACGCTCGATTCGCCGACCGAAGCGCTGTACAGCAATGATCTGTGGGGCATCACTACACTGGACAATACAGGAACCGGTATTATTCCGGCGTCACTGGACGACTTGCAGTGGTTGACCGGCCTTGAGTCGCTGGTTATTGTGGGCGACGGCACACAGACCTATGACCTGACGTCGCTGAAGACAGTGACGGCGCTGTCGAGCCTGACGCTGGACAACTGCAATCTTGACGCCACGGAGTTTGACACCATTGTCAGCTGTGGCTGGCTGACGCAGCTGCGGTTGCCGCGCAACCATATTACGTCGCTGTCGCCGATTACGGCGCTGACGCGCCTGCAGCTGCTTGACGTCAGTGCCAACAACTTGACCGACATAGCGCCGCTGAGCGGGCTGACGACGCTGACATCGCTCAACCTCAGCGAAAACACGGTGTCCAGCCTGTCGGCGCTGGGTGGGCTGGTGCATCTGACCTCGCTGGGTCTAAAAGGTTGCCAGTTGGCCAACCTCAACGCGTTGACACCGCTGGTGGAGTTGGCGGCGCTTGACATCAGTGACAACAGCCTGACCGAGCTGGTGGGGCTGGAAGGGCTGGCAAAACTGGAAACGCTCAACCTTTCGCACAACAGCGTCGAGCAATTGCAGCCGTTGTCGGGCTTGCCGTCGTTGAAGACGCTGGACATTTCGCTCAACAAGGTCAAGACTGTGGTGCCGTTATTTCAATGCCGCAATCTCAAGACGGTCAAGGCGTTTGGCAATGACATCACCGACAGTAGCACAACGCTGGTGACAGCGCCATTTGCGCTTGAGCGCAACTAGCTGTAAATATTTAACATTTATTTAATCTAAATGGTATTGAATGATAACATCTATGGTGTAGAATACAGGTGCCTAGAGCAAGACAGCCTGTACGCAGTGCGATAGCGAGATAGGTTGTTGTTTTCTTCAATATCATCTTTCTCCTCCACATTCATGCGAAAAAGGGCAGTGACGCACACACTGCTCTTTTTCGCAGATTTTTATCAGTTTGCTCTTTACTTTTTTTGAAAGCTTGCTATAATAGATAAGCACGTTGTCAACGCGACACGGGCGATTAGCTCAGCTGGGAGAGCGCGGCGTTCGCAATGCCGAGGTCAGGGGTTCGATCCCCCTATCGTCCACCAAAAGAAAAACCTTACAACCCTTCGGTTGTAAGGTTTTTCTTTTGGTGCAACAGATGGCTAAAACAGCCCCTATGCTAATATGTTTTAGCGGTTACATGGCTGCGGCTATTTAACTGTTATGCCAGATGGGTAAGCCATCCGTCCCCAATACGGTACGAGGAATGACACGACTTGGTAATGTCATTGTCGTGTGTAATAATACAGTTGTACACCGTGGGACTTTAGATGCAGGAATAACTTGGTCAAACATTTTCGGTCGGCAGAATCAAATCAATAACAATGTTTCTGCTACGGGCGCCAGTTGACCTTAACGCTGTCCTCGCGCTGCCAGCTCATGTCGTCCATGGCCTGTTCGATGATGCCGACGCTTTCGCCGCTCCAGCCGTAGCTGCCAAAGGCGATGCCGGTGCGGTTTTTGGGTGCCAGACCCTTGACGTAGGTCAGCAGACCGCCGATGGTGGCCATGACGTTGCGGTTGAGTGTCGGCGAGCCGATGGCGATGCGCTGCGCCTCCAGCATGGCGGTGATGGCCGTTGAAACGTGCGTGTCAGCCATGTTGAGCAGCGTGACGGTCTCGCCGCGCGACTGCGCCTCATCGGCCAACCGCTGAGCCAGCATTTCGGTCGTTTTCCACATGGTGTCGTAGGCAATCACGGTTTTCTTGGGGTCGGTCTCGTTGTGACTCCAGCTTTGGTAGCGGCTGACAATGTCATCAATGTGCGTGCGCCACATAATGCCGTGGCTGGGGCAAATGACGTCAATGTCCAGCTTGCCGACCTGTTCCAGCAGCTTCTGCACCTGCATGCCAAAGGGCAGCACGATGTTGGCGTAGTAGTCGCGGGTGCGCTCGTCGAGCACTGCCATGCCGAGCTGATCGTCAAAGCGATACTCGCTGGCAATGTGTTGGCCGAAGGCGTCGTTGGAAAAGAGAATTTTCAGCTCGGGCATATAGCTGGCCATCGAGTCGGGCCAGTGCACCATCGGCGCGGGCAGAAATTGCAACGATGTGGCGCCGAGACGCAGCGTCTGGCCCGGCTGCACGATGTTGATGTTGTCCATGCCGTGATAGGCCTTAATAATCTTGGCACCGTTGGCGGTGGCGTAAATCTTGGCCTGCGGCGCCAGCCGCGCCAGCTCGGGCAGGCTGCCTGAGTGGTCGGGCTCGGCGTGGTTGCTGATGATGTTGTCAATTTTGTCAAAGCCGGTCAGCTGCTTGATGTTGTCCAAAAACAGCGGTGTAAACGGCGCTTTGACCGAATCGATGACGGTAATCTGCTCGTCAATGACCAGATAGGCGTTGTAGGTGCTGCCCATGGGCGTCAGATAGCCGTGGAAATTACGGATGGCGTAATCGTTGACGCCAATCCAGTAGATGTTGTCTTTAATCTTTTGAATCATTGTGTGCTCCTTACTCTTGGGCGCTGCCGCTCTCCATGCCGCAGCATTTCTTGTATTTCTTTCCGCTGCCGCACGGGCAGGGGTCGTTGCGTCCCACCTTTTGCGCCTTGCGCACGGTGGTGTTCTTCACGCGCTCGCCGCCGAGACTGGCGCCGGTGACCTTGGCCACCTGCTCGCGCTTGGGCGCTTCGGGCGTGCGCAGCTCGGCCAAAAAGACGGTGCGAACCGTGTTTTCGCGAATGGAATTAATCATCTCGTCAAACAGCTCAAAGCCCTCCTGCTTGTAGGCGACGACCGGGTCGGTCTGGGCGTAGGCGCGCAGGCCAATGCCCTTGCGCAACTCGTCCATGGCATCGATATGGTCCATCCAATAGCTGTCGACGGTGCGCAACAGCACGACACGCTCCAGCTCGCGCATGAGCGGCTCGGTGATGCGCAGTTCCTTGGCGTGGTAGGTGTTGTGCGCCGCGTCCTTGACGGCGTCAATAATGTCCTGGTCATCAACCTTGTTTTCGTCAAACTGGCCGGCGGTCAGCTGTCCGGCCGGGTAGAGCATGCCGTTGAACGGGTTAATCGCACGCGCCAGCTGCTCCGCGCTTTCAAAATAGTGCTTTTCGCCCAGCTCGCTCTTGACCGTGCGCTCAATCCACTCGTCGGTCATGGCGGTGATGTTGTCGCGCACATCGTCGCCGTCGAGCACCTTTTTGCGCTGGCCGTAGATAATCTCACGCTGGCGGTTCATGACGTCGTCGTATTGCAGCACGTGCTTACGCGTCTGGAAGTTGCGCGATTCGACGTTCTTCTGCGCGCCTTCGATGCGGTTGGTCAGCATTTTGTTTTCAATGGGCGTGTCCTCGTCAAAGCCGAGGCGCTCCATCAGCCCGGTGACGCGGTCGGTGCCGAATAGACGCATGAGGTCGTCGTCGAGCGCGAGGAAGAAGCGCGATTGACCCGGGTCGCCCTGGCGACCGGCGCGGCCGCGCAGCTGGTTGTCGATGCGGCGGCTCTCGTGGCGCTCGGTGCCGATGATGAACAAGCCGCCGGCGGCGCGCACACGGTCGGCCTCGTCGGCGATGGCCTTCTTGTGGGTGGCCAGCTGCTGCTGGTAGAACTCGCGCGCTTTGAGAATCTCCCCATTGTCGGTCTCGGCAAAGCCGATGGCCTCGACGTAGGCCTCCTCAGGCAGATTGAGCTTTTTCAGCTCGGCGCGCGCCATAAACTCGGCGTTACCGCCCAGCAGAATATCGGTACCACGACCTGCCATGTTGGTGGCAATGGTGACCGCGCCGTAGTGACCCGCCTGCGCCACAATTTCGGCCTCTTTTTCGTGGTGCTTGGCGTTCAGCACGACGTGCTTGATGCCGCGCTTTTTCAGCGCCGAGGAAAGCGACTCGCTCTTGTCAATGCTGATGGTACCGACAAGCACCGGCTGGCCCTTTTCATGGCACTCCTCAATTTGGTTGAGGATCGCGCGCGTTTTGCCGGCCTGATTTTTGTAGACCGAGTCGGGCAAATCCTCGCGCACCATCGGCTTGTTGGTGGGAATTTCAATGACATCCAGCTTGTAGATGGCCTGAAACTCCTCGGCCTCGGTCGTTGCCGTACCCGTCATGCCCGACAGCTTGTCGTAGAGACGGAAGTAGTTCTGGAAGGTAATCGTGGCCAGTGTTTTGGACTCGTGCTCGACCTTGACGCGCTCCTTGGCCTCAATGGCCTGGTGCAAGCCCTCGGAATAGCGGCGGCCAAACATCAGACGGCCGGTAAATTCGTCGACGATGATGACCTCGCCGTCCTTGACGACGTAGTCGGTGTCGCGGTGCATGACGCCGCGCGCGCGACTGGCCAAATTGATGTGGTGCAGCAGCGTTGTATTTTCGCCGTCGGCGAGGTTTTCTACGGCAAAGGCCTTTTCGGCCTTGGCCATGCCGCTGGGCGTCAGTGTGGCCGAGCGCGCTTTTTCATCGACCACGTAGTCGCCTTCGATGTCGTCCTGATCCTCTTTGGCCTCCAGCGTGCGCACGACGGTTTTACGCAGACCGGCGACAAAGCGGTCGGCCTGCTCATACAGCGCCGTCGATTTTTCGCCTTGGCCGCTGATAATCAGCGGTGTGCGCGCCTCGTCGATGAGGATAGAGTCGACCTCGTCAACAATCGAGAAGTTGTGACCGCGCTGCACCATGTTCTCCTTATAAATAGCCATGTTGTCGCGCAGGTAGTCAAAGCCGAACTCGTTGTTGGTGCCATAGGTAATATCGGCGTCGTAGGCGGCCTTGCGCGCCTCACCGGTCACGCCGTGCACAACCAGACCGACGGTCAGGCCGAGGAAGCGGTAGAGGTTGCCCATCCACTCGCTTTGAAACTTGGCGAGGTAATCGTTGACGGTGACCACGTGCACACCCTTGCCGGACAACGCGTTGAGGTAGGCGGGCAGTGTGGCGACCAGCGTCTTGCCTTCGCCCGTCTTCATTTCAGCGATACGGCCCTGATGCAGCACGATGCCGCCGATAATTTGCACGCGGAAGGGCCGCATACCCAGCACGCGGTGCGACGCCTCGCGGCAGACGGCAAAAGCCTCGGGCAGAATGTCGTCGGTCGTCTCGCCGTTTTGTAGACGCTGCTTAAACTGTTCGGTCATGCCGCGCAGCTCGGCGTCGGTCAGCGCCTTAAATTTAGCCTCCAACGCCTCAACGGCATCGGCAATGGGGGTAATCCGTTTCAGCTCACGATTGCTGTGCGTGCCGAAAACGGCGGTAAAAATGCTCATAGCTACTATTCCTCCTTGCAAGCACCAAATGCTCAACGTACAGTATACCACGTTTTGGCAGTCTTGCAACAGAAAGTAAATGGGGTCAATCTTTGCATAATGAAAAAATGTGCAAAAAAATGATGTATAGTTCAATATATGGCGTTAAACTACAATTTGCATACGGTTATTTGCGGAGTTTTCTTTGACATTCTGCTATGACCTGCTATAATAAAAGAAAAGCCCAAAACCAGACTTTTGAGCCGCGCCAATATTGCCACACAAGCGCTAGAAAAAGGTAGGTTTCTATCATGAAACTGTTCAAAAGAATAGCGGCAACCCTATGCGCCTCGTTGTTTTGCCTTATGGCCGGTTGCGGTCAAAAGGTGCCTGCGCCGTCGCCGTCCCCGTCTGCATCTGCGGACGGGGACGCCCCGGTCTACTTTACCGAAGCGCCGATGCCCACCACGCCTTCGGGCGAAATCCTGCGCATTTTGGGTGAGGTAGAAAACGGGTATGTAGTGGAATTTCTCGCCACGACCGACAGCGGATTTGGCGAAGTACACATTGGAACCGTCGATGACGGCTTGGGCGGCTTTCAGTCACGCCTTTCTCAAGACTTGGGGGTTGTGACCTCGTCACTGGACAAGCAGGGCCAGCTCTATGTTATCGACTTCATGAAAACGCTGCACATCTTCGACAAGCAGTTTGCCCCGGTGAAGCAGATTGACTTGTCGGCGATTTCTGAACTCAGAGAAGAATTTGTCAACATGCCACCCATTGTGGTGGACAATCAGCTCTGGCTGATGACGCATGATGGCTATGTGCTGCTTGGCCAAGACGGCAAAGTGGCCGCTTCCGGAAAGTTGCCGATAGACGGCGACAGGTTGGGCGTTGTGACCGACGGGCACGACCTCTATGTCGCGTCCGGAAACAGTCAGCGGCGAAGCCTGAAAAAAGTAAAGGCCGTTGACGCGTCTGTTGAATGGGAAACGGAGATTGCCGCCAAAGACAGCTACAAAACAATGACTTTTGATGCAACCAACAAGCAAATACTCGTGTTGTCGGGCGACAGCATTTTGACTTACGGCGTCGACGGCTCCGAGCAGGGGCAGTTGCTTGATTTTACCGATCGCGACCTCTATAGAACCGAACGCACTAAGGCGCAGGAAGACGCCGTGGCAGTTTTCAACCAGCTGTACATCTCGCCGACCTCCGACCTGATGATTACCGCCAGTTTCTACGCGGAAGACAGCTTTGAGCTGCACGGCTGGCGCTACACCCGCATTGAAGGCGATGAGGCGCGTCAATTGATGGCCGCCGAGCAGGCCAAGACAAATGCCAAAACAAAGCTGAGCGTGCTGCTTCCTTACCCCAACTATACGGCCGATTATGTCGCACAGTTGATGGAGGCTAACCATCCCGATGTCGATGTTGTGTTTACCTACATCAGCGAAACCAGCGACATTGCGCCCGAGGATTGCACCCAGCGCGTAAACACGTTGGTGCTGACGGAAAAAGCCAGCTTTGACGTGATGTTCACGCAACTCCTGCCCTATACCACCTATATAAAAAAGGGGGTACTGACCAACATTGACCAGCTCAAGGGTACGTCGGCATTGTCGGACGACAGCCGTTTCTACACCAACATGATTGACGCCTGCCGTCAGGACGGTGCGCTCTATTTTCTGCCGATACGCGCCTCCTTTGAAACGCTGTGCGTTCCGAAAACGGCCGACATCGCCCGAGAGGTCATGGAAAAGCAGGGCAAGCTGACTTGGCGGGAGCTGATTGACCTGCTGGGCACGGGCAATCAGCGTCGGCTCATTACCCGGTGGAACCCCTTTGTCGACGATGTGCGGCTCTACTATCCACGGCCGTATTATGAGTATTTGAGGAGAATTCTTCAGGGTGAGAATTTGGACGATCAACTCAAGGAGGCGCTGGAAATAGCGCACTTGATGAGCCGCGACGAGCTGTATACGCCCACAGTCGAGGACGGCGTATTCACCTTTCTGTTTTCGGCCGATGTGAGCAACGGGATGGGTTTGTTTGATTACCTCAAGAGCCACCACATCACCAATGCGCCGAGCGTGGAAAGCTCTGCCAACGGCTTTTATTTACAGGAGTCGCTTGCGATTATGGCGTCCTCGACCCAAAAGGAGCTGGCGCTTGCGTTTATCTGCTGTTACATGGAAAATATGAACGCCGACGACTCCATCTCACGCAACGACGCCACGCAGCTGAAGCGGAACCTGACGTCCAGTATGACGGATGGGAGCTATCAAACGCTCGACGCTCCGATTCGGCAGACCATCAGCGAGAAGGGAGACCAGCTTGTCGTCACGGCCGAGGACTTGGCCGAGCGGGACCGCATTGTGGCCGAACACACGGCCGCGAAGGAGGCGCTTAATACCGCTTACATCGGCGACAACAGCCTATACGCCAGCATTGAGCAGGTCGTCGACAGCTATTGCGGCGGTGGCATGAGCGTTGACGCGGCCGTCAGTGCCATTAAGGATAAAATCTGGTTCTATGCTAACGAGTAAAAAAGCGCCGACAGGCGTATTGCGCAAGGCAAAGCCGACACGCAGGAGCAAAGCCGCCACGGCGGTTTTCGCCCTGTGTTTTACCGGCTTTGCCTTTTTCTATCTGTTTCCGTTAATCATCGGCACTTACTGGAGTCTAACCGATATTTTACCCGACCACGAGTTTGTTCTTTTCAAGCATTACAAGGCGCTATTTGCCTCGCCCGTTTTTGTCACGGCGCTGATCAATACGGTTGTGTTTACCGTATTGGCGCTCGTGTTCATCACGGTCTTTTCCTTTGGCATTTCCTATCTGCTGGTGTTTAAGCAGAAAGGGTCGCTGGGCAAGGCAACGCTGCTGGCGCTGCCTATCGTCATTCCGTCGGTGGCCATTTCGGCGGTGTGGCAGATGCTGTTTCACCACAAGGGCTATTTCAATGGGCTTGTCCATCTGGTCGGCGGCCAGGGCAACGCCGACATCCTGTCGGGCGCGTGGCTTTATCTGCCGCTGCTGCTGCTATTTCTTTGGAAATACGCCGGCTTTTCCATTCTGATTTACTGTATGGCCTTTCTCAAAATGCCCAAGGAGTATGTGGAAATCCACCGTCTGGAGGGCGGCGGCAGCTGGTCGCTGATGCGGCGTGTGCTCTGGCCCTACCTGTTCCCGCAGGTGGTGTTTACGCTGGTGCTCAACCTCTTTTTCTCAGCCAACATCTTCCGCGAGACGTACGCCGTGTGGAAGGATTATCCGCCCCGGCAGCTGTACATGCTGCAAAACTACATCTTCAATAATTTTCAAAAGCTGGAGTACGAGCGTGCGCTGGCCGCGTCGGTTATCCTCATCGCCTTGATTGCCGCCTTTATTAGCCTGCTGTTTTGGATTGAACGGAGGTGGTGGCGTCAATGAAGCCGATCAGACGCATGTTGTCCTTTGTGTTTTTTGCCCTTTTGTTTGTCCTTGCCTTTTATCCTATCCTACAGCTTATTACCTATGCCTTGCTGCCCGAGCAAAATGCCCGTATGCAGACGGACGCCCTCGTCAACCCGGCGGTGCAGTATCTGCCGTTTATCGGCGTGCCCAACGCCTTGTCATGGGATGGTCTTGCGGACGCTTTTTCGCCCCTGCTGCTGCGCCAGTACGCCAATTCGCTGTTCTATGCGCTGACCATAACACTGTGCCAGCTCGTTATCTCTTTTTTTGTCGCCTTCCACCTCACCGTCTCGCGCTTTAAGTTCAAAAAGCTGTTCTTTTACGCCTATGTGCTGGCGATGGTGCTGCCGTTTCAAGTGACGCTGGTTCCCAGCTATATGATTTTTGACGCCCTTGGCCTGCTTGACAGCGTCTGGGTCATTCTGCTGCCGGGTATGTTCTCGCCCTTTGGCGTGTTTTTGTTCCACCAGTTTATGAGGCAGGTCGACACGGAGGTGATCGACGCCGCCAAGCTCGACGGTGCAAATCTGTTTGTGGTGCTGACCCGTATTGTTGCGCCGATGGTCAGGCCGGGCATTGTTGTGTTTCTGCTGCTGTGCTTCAACATCAACTGGGCGGCCATTGAGCCGGCCATCGCTTTCCTGCGTACGGCGGAGAAGATGCCCTTTGGCATTGCGCTGCGCGACATGATGAATGCCAAGCCCTGGGCCGTTTACGCACCGTCGCTGCTGTATGTTGTACCATCGCTGCTGCTCTACGGCTGGTTTGCCTGGTACCGGCGACGCCATGAATTTTCTATAGGTATGTAAGTTCGCAAGCGCAAGCATGTGTGCCGAACGATTGAATGGCATCACACGCCACGCAGGCGTTTTTTGCCTTGCCTTTTTGTCGTTGTTATATAATGTATAGCTGCCCCGCCAAAAGAAGCAAAATGTGTTGACAAGGCTTGCCGTTGGTGCTATAATACCGGTTACCTGTCAACGGGGGTCTTTTTTTTGTGCACAGAAAAAAAGAAGCGCCCGCAGGGAGGCAACAAGTTAAGGAGGTGCCGCACAATGCGCGACAAAATTACGCTTTGCTGCTCGGAATGCAAACAGCGCAACTATGACACGAAGAAAAACAAAAAGAACGATCCCGACCGGTTGGAGATGAGCAAATACTGCCGCTTCTGCCGCAAGCACACGCCGCACAAAGAAACCAAGTAAGGAGGCACGGAGATTATGAGTATTAGTGATACCTCTGCCAAAAAGCCGGGTCTCTTTGGTAAAATCGGCAAGTGGTTCCGCGAAATGCGCTCGGAACTCAAAAAAGTGGTTTGGCCTACCTTTCCGCAGGTGCTCAACAACACCGGTATCGTACTGACGATGATTGTCCTTGTCGGCGCCATTATTGCTGGCTTCGACTTTGTATGGGGCAAAGTCGTTATGTGGATTATCAGCCTGTAAGGATCGGAGATCATCATGTCGGAAAACGCCAAATGGTACGTTGTGCACACGTATTCAGGCTATGAAAACAAGGTGGCTGCCACCATTGAGAAAGCGGTGGAAAACCGCAAGCTGCACGACTTAATCGTCGAAGTGCAGGTTCCCATGGAGCAGGTTACGGAAATTCAGGATTCCAAGCGCAAAACCGTGGAGCGCAAGATGTTCCCCGGCTATGTGCTGGTTAAGATGGTGATGACCGATGAGAGTTGGCACGTTGTCCGCAATACGCGCGGCGTGACCGGCTTTGTCGGACCGGCCTCCAAGCCGGTCGCGCTGACAGACAGCGAGGTCAAGGCCATGGGTGTGGAAAAAACCGAGCTGGTCATCGGCTATGCCGAGGGCGACAGCGTCAGAATTACCGACGGACCGCTGGAGGGTTACTTCGGCGTCGTTGAGGAGATTTCCATGACCCGCAACAAGGTTAAAATCCGCGTCTCTATGTTCGGCCGCGAAACGCCGGTTGAGCTGGAGTTTGACCAGGTCGAGCTGGCCTCGGCCTAATCTTTCGTGTACAGTGAGGAGCAGTGTAGTAAATGGCACAGAAAATTACCGGATATATTAAGCTTCAGATTCCCGCCGGAAAGGCAACACCGGCCCCGCCTGTCGGCCCGGCTTTGGGTCAGCACGGTGTCAACATCGTCGCCTTTACCAAGGACTTTAACGAGCGCACCAAAAATGAGATGGGTATGATCATTCCCGTCGTCATCACTGTGTACGCCGACCGTTCGTTCAGCTTTATCACCAAGACCCCGCCCGCCCCGGTGCTGATTAAAAAGGCCTGCGGTCTTGACCGCGCCTCGGGTCGCCCCAACACCGAAAAGGTGGCCAAAATCAGCAAGGCTGACGTGCGTAAAATCGCCGAGACCAAAATGCCCGACCTCAATGCCGCCAGCATTGACAGCGCCGCCAGCATGATTGCCGGTACCGCGCGCAGCATGGGCATCACCGTCGAGGAATAAGGTAAGTCCAAAAAACCCGGCATAATCGTGGGAGGACACAAGTCCGCTGACCACATGAGGAGGAAAAACAGTTATGTTTCACGGAAAAAAGTATGTTGACAGCGTCAAGCTGGTTGACCGTACACTGCAGTACGAGCCGACCGACGCGTTTGATTTGACCCTTAAGACCGCCAAAGCCAAGTTCGACGAGACCGTCGAGCTGCACGTCAAGCTGGGCGTTGACTCGCGTCACGCCGACCAGCAGGTGCGTGGCTCGGTCGTGCTGCCGCACGGCACAGGTAAGACGATGCGCGTGCTCGTCTTTGCCAAGGGCGACAAGGCCAAGGAGGCCGAGGCCGCCGGTGCCGAATTTGTCGGCGCCGAAGAGCTGGTGACCAAAATCACGAGCGAGAACTTCTTCGATTTCGACGTCGTCGTCGCCACGCCCGACATGATGGGCGTCGTCGGTCGACTGGGTAAGGTGCTGGGTCCCAAGGGCCTGATGCCCAACCCCAAGGCGGGCACCGTTACGATGGACGTCACCAAGGCCATCAATGAGATTAAGGCCGGTAAGGTTGAGTATCGTCTCGACAAGACCAACATCATTCACTGCCCCATCGGCAAGATCTCCTTTGGCGCCGAGAAGCTCAACGAGAACTTCACCGCCATTATGACCGCCGTTATCAAGGCCAAGCCGGCTGCCGCCAAGGGCACCTATATCAAGAGCTGCGTCGTCGCGTCGACGATGGGCCCCGGCATCAAGGTCAGCACCGCCAAGCTGGCGTAACGACCCGGCCATGAACGAGCGGATTGATAAGGTAAACTATTACCTCGACATCGCGCAAACGGTGTCCGAGCGTTGTACCTGTCTGCGCCGCCACTTTGGCTCGATTATCGTCAAAAACGATTCGATTGTCAGCACCGGCTATGTCGGCGCGCCGCGCGGCCGCATCAACTGCACCGACCGCGGCGTCTGCCTGCGCGACGAATTGAACATTCCGCGCGGGGACCGCTATGAGATGTGCCGCAGTGTCCACTCCGAGGCCAACGCCATTATCGCCGCGCCGCGCGAGCAGATGCTGGGCAGTACGCTGTACATGACCTGTGTTGACGCCCGTACCGGCGAGCTGACAGCGGGCACTTCGCCCTGCTCAATGTGCCGGCGCATGATTATCAACGCCGGCATCGATACGGTCATTGTGCGCGAGACTAAGGATGACTTCACCGTCTACTCGGTACAGGACTGGATTGACAACGACGAGAGCCTAACCGGCATCGGCGGCTACGCGCAGCCGAGAAAGGAGTAACAGTATGAGCGAGGACTACGGCGCCGATTTTGTCACCATCGAGGACGAAAACGGCAATGAGATCGAACTGGAGCATATGGACACCATCCTCTTTGAGGAGCGTGAATATATGGCCTTCACCCCGGCCGACACCGCGGAAGACGCGGAGGAGGTCGACCTGATTATCCTCAAGCTGGAGGAGGCTGACGACGGCGAGGACATTCTGGTCACCGTCGACGACGACGCCGAGCTCGAGCGCGTCTACGAAGCGTTTATGAAGCGCATCGAGGCCGAGGTCGAGGAAGACGACCAGTAATCTGTTGATTTGCAATCAAGCACCTGCACGATTTTCGTGCGGGTGCTTTGCTGTATAGACCACTGGAAAAAGATGGCACCTCAGCGGCTAGAATTCGTCTTGTTTTTTCGCCGTACCGGTGCTACAATAGAGACAGCAAGTTCCCTGCTTGGTGCGTGACGGGTTCTTAAAAACCCACATTCCGTTAAAGGGACCTCAACCTCCCGCTGTGGCTTGCAGGCCTCCCGGATTCCCGGACGTTGGAAGCAGCAAAGCAGTGGGGCGGGGACCCACCTGCCATCTGTGCAGGTTTTTAACGGGCCTGCACGGCAAAAGCGGGGAACTTACATTTTATTGCGATTGGGTGATGCCGGTGGCGCGAAGACTGTTCAGCGAGCTGGGCCCGACGGCCTATAAAATTGCCGTGTGGCGCCGGCGCCGCCAGCGCAGTTTGGCCAATCTGGTGGCATTCCGCCAGCTGGCGCACCACAAGTCCACCGACCCGTTACCGGCTCTGATATACGCGCACAAATCACTCATTCGCCGACGACTGGGCAATGTTGACATGGAGCTGCAGGAGAACAAAGCTGTCAATTTAGCGCTGGCCGCACCGCATGTCCATGCCCTGCTCATTCGACCCGGCGAAACCTTTTCCTTCTGGCATTTGGTGGGCAGCTGTACGGCGGCCAAGGGCTACCGCGAGGGTCTGACCATTTCGCGCCAAGGGCCGTCGCGCGGCATTGGCGGCGGCATGTGCCAGTTTACCAACCTGCTGCACTGGATGACGCTACATAGCCAACTGACGGTGACAGAGCACCATCACCACGACGGCGTCGACTTGTTTCCCGACTTTAACCGGCAGGTACCATTTGGCGTCGGCACATCAATTTTTTACAACTATCTGGACTACCGCGTGACCAACAACACCGACAACACACACCAACTGCTTGTTTGGGTGACCGACCAGCACCTGTGCGGCGAGCTGCGCGCTATGAAGCCGCAGCCGGTCAAGGTGCATATTGTCGAGGAAGACAGGCACTTTGTTAAGCAGGGTGACGACTACTACCGCCGCAACGCGCTCTACCGTAACGTGGTCGACATGACAACCGGCAACCTGTTAGAGCACAAGCTGCTCAAGCGCAGCAACGCCAAGGTGATGTACGATCCCGACTTGATCGCCGCCGAATTGATACGACAATGACCGAAACGGTTTGTTTCGGTCTTTTTATATCGGCTTTTGTCTTGACAGTCACAAGGGTAGAGGGTATGATAAATTGCATATGAAGTGATAGTGTGAGGAGGATTGCGCACCGGCACAGCACCGCCGCCGCGCAGCGACCGCTATGATTGGAGACAAACCCGTTGCCCTGGTGACCGGCGTGACCGGCGCCGTCGGCACAGATATGATTAAAAGCTTGGCCAACAGCGGTTACGCGCTGGCCTTTGCCGCCTGCGGCGACATCGACCGAGCCCGCGCATTGGAGCGCTTTTGCGCCGTTCAGGGCGTTGAAACGCTGCTGCTGACCGGCGACGTCAACATTGCCGGCAACTGCGAGCAATGGGTGGCCGATACACTCAGCTTTTTTTGCCGGCTCGATGTGCTGTTGTGCAACATCGGCTACAACACTGACGACAGCATGGTTTCCGCGCGCGACAGTGCCGACTTTATTCGGGTGGTACAGGCGGAAATTAACGGCCTGACCGAGCTGGCGCGCAACGCCGCCAAGCCGATGTCCACGATAAAGCGCGGCCGCATTGTGACAGTGTCATTGCCCATAGGCTACCTCGACGCCGAGCGCCAGCGGCTGCTGTCGACCGCCGTCCGCGGCATGACCGCCGATTTGGCCGGTGAGCTGTGCAAAACCAATGTGACGGTCAACGCCGTCCTGCCCGGTTTTTTGGATACACTGCGCACGGCCAAGGGCGAAGAGGCCGCGCTGCTGCGGCAAATCCCGCTGGGTCGACAGGGCACGTCGGCCGACGTGGCGCAGGCGGTGCGCTTTTTGCTGTCCGACGCGGCGTCGTATATCACAGGCCACACGCTGCCGGTGACAGGCGGTTTGGAACTGTAACTCATCATGGTAACGGGCGGAAGAAGTCAGCTTCTTCCGCCCGTTTTACTGTGTCCCTCACGTCCACAGGCCGACGTCAAGGCAGCTTTTTTTGAGATGCTCCAGCGCCTTTTTCTCCAGCCGTGACACATAGCTGCGGCTGATGTTCAGTTCCTTGGCCACCTCGCGCTGCGTGCGCGGCTTGACGTTGTCCAGCCCATAACGCAGCGTAACAATCTCCAGCTCGCGACCGCATAGCAGCTGCTTAACCAGCGCATTCAGCTTTTGCTCGCGGTCAGTTTCTTCCACGCGTGCCAAATTGAAATCCTCCACGCTGATGGTGTTGCCGATTGGCAGCATGCCGCTGTCGTCCTCACTGTTAAAGCTCTCCTCAAAGGAGGTCAACTTAGGCGCGTGCGCCTCCTTGCGAAACTGCATGCGGAACTCATTTGCAACCCTCTCGCTGCGGCTCGTTTTCGACCTGTTGGGCAGTCGCGCCAATCGCTTGCAGCTCGGGTAATTCAATGTCGCCTTCCTGTGAGCCGAACAGGTAGACATGGGCGTTTTCGCCATCCCAGATGACTTTGCGGATAAAGGTGCGCAGCGCCGAGCGTTTTTCCTCAACACTCATGGTCTCAAGAGCTCCGGCAAAGGTGGACAGCAGGTCGCGTAGCAGGTCAAATTCGATGTCGGACAGCTCGTGTTCCTTGGTCAGACTTTCGAGTTCAGTCAGATGCTGGGTGGTGTCGCGGTTCTGCTGTTGGAGCTGTTCGATTTCGGCGAGAATGCGGGTGCTAACGGCGTCGTTGTCGGTTTTAGACAGTGTTGTCACCAACGTATCAATTTGCTTTTCGGTTTCCTTGATGTCTTTACGTAGTGCCGTTAGCTGGTTATCATAATCGCTGGTGTCACCGAGTATGGTCTTCTTGGCCTGTTCAAGTTGTTGAATAAAGGTGGAGCTGTCAAAGGACAACTTTTTGATTTCTTCGCAGACCAGCTTATCCAGCTGATTGCCGTTTGGGTTCTTGATGTCGCAGTTTTGACAACGGCTTTTTTCCTTGGTCTCGCAGAGATAGCTGTAGACAAGTTCGCCATCCTTGTTGGCACGGGTGGTCAACTTGGGTCGCAGGAAGTCACCGCAACGGGCGCAGAACAACAGACCCGACAGCAGCGCCACATTACTCTTGGGCTTGCGGTAGGATTTGGATTTGTTTTGGTCAAGCAGCTTCTGCGCCGCAATCCAGTCGCTGCTGCTAATCATCGGCGTATGCTTGCCAACGGCAACAATCCACTCAACTGCCGGACGTTCTTCATGTGATTTGCCTGTCGACTGCACCGTCTTGTTGTAGACCATCATACCATGCTTGCCGTCAAAGTCTTTATCGTCGGCATATATCTCCATCTGCTTGGCTTGAAAGTAGCTCAACGCTTTGACATCAGCGGTCAGATAGACAGGATTTTGCAGAATGCTCTTAATGGCAAAGCGTGTAATGCGTTTGCCATTCTTTGTTTTGCTATGGTTTTGCTCAAAGAAGGTTTCGGTTTTAGTCAGTGACTTGGTTTCAAGGAATTTGCCAAAAATGAGTTCGATAAGAGCTGCTTCCTCTTTCACAAGGTCGAGCTTGTATGAACGGCGTTTTTTATCGTCAATTGTAATGGTATCAACAGGCACACTTTGATAGCCGGTGGGCGCAACGCCACCCAGCCAGCGCCCTGTTTTGGCCAGCTGCACCATGTTGTCGCGGATACGCTCGGCAATGGTCTCCCGTTCAAGCTGTGAAAACACAGAGGCAATCATAATCATGGCGCGGCCTGTTGGTGTGCTGGTGTCGAATTTCTCCTTGAGAGAATGAAACTTTACATCGTAACGGTCAAGGTCGGCCATCAGATGGGCAAAGTCACCGATGTTGCGGCTGATACGGTCAAGCCGGTAGCAGACCACGGCATCAATCTGATTGCTGTGAATGGCTTGGAGCAAGGCTTGAAACTGCGGACGCTCGGTGTTCTTTCCCGAATACCCTTCGTCCTCGTAGACGACAACACTGTCAAATGCGTCAGCGGCTATGTTTTGCTTGATGTACTGTTGACACATTTCAATCTGATTTTCAATGCTCTCGCCCTTGCCGGTAAATCGCGATTTACGCGAGTAGATAGCAATGTTCCGTTTTAGTTCTTTCGGCATTTCATTCACCCTTGTCCAATGTGATGTATTAAGCTTAACACTATCGTTACGGCTTGACAAGGGTATTATATAGGAAAACAAGCGAATTCGCAAAAAGAAAAACAGGGCTGCTTTTGCAACCCTGCCCAGCTTGATAATAGAAAACTAGATGCCCTTGTACGAGTCGGTGATCTGCTGAATTAATTCGAGCGCCGTGGCGATATTTTCCCTGGCCAGTGGTGACAGTTCTTTGTTTTCCAGCATCAGACCCAGTGCCCAGACGGACATCGTCAGCTGCATGACATCTTCAGTCATATCCACCCCACCAAAGACCACATCACGGTTTGCGCCTGTGTCCTCTCTCAAAATCTTGATCATATGAACAACTCCAAATCATTAGTCTTGCATGGCAAGCTAACAATTCTGGTGGGCAGTGGCGGATTTCTTAGTTCACAGGAAATGTAATACTGACACCATCAGGGAACGGAAAGACGGCTGTAGTGGTCATAAATTCATTTCGCAATATGTAAAGGCCAACAACATATCCTGAGCCGTTGAAATCGCTTGCTAGCACAGCGACATAGGTGTGTGCTGGCCCCGCAACGTCCTCTTGGGAATAAAACGCATACGAGTATAAGTCTTCTGCTTCACCGGGGTCATAATAATCTGGATACCCCCACTTCTGAGTGAGTTGATCATACGTCGTTGTGCCGTCTACACCATTGACGGAGTACCTTTGCTTGTAAAGGCTATTAAGATAATCGACATAAACTGCTTGAATCATGCTGGCCCCTACTCTATAGGCAATGATTAGCTGTCGCCCATCGTACGTACTGCAATAGTAGCCGTTGGTGCTGTCAATGGGTAGGTCGTCGACATCTTTTCGATTTAGGGTGTGAAATACCGACGCGTCATAAATGGAAATGTCAAGAAAGTTGACATCGACAGTTGACAGTGCGCTTGGTAATGCCGAATCACTGTGGTCGGCATCGGTTCGAATACGAACATCGGGCGCAGCGGCGTTGTCGTCTGTACTTCCCAATGTCGCATAGTACTCGAAACCATCCTTATAACAAACCAGTGTGCCATCAGCAATCGTACAATCGCCTAAGTATTCTTTCAACTGGCCTAAGGTTGGTGAACGCATGTCTTTGAACAGCAAGGAGGACTCCACCCATACAGCTTCAGGCAAACTGTTGTAGTATTCGTCAGTGCCCTTGCTGTTTTTTCTAGAGAAGTAAATAAAGACAAATCCGGGATCAGTGTAGCCCGGTAAACTGTATACATTACAGCCAAGCTCGGAGTAATCGCAATCAACAAGCCCATACGAATCGTAAATTTGTCGGTAGGACATCTCAAGCAGGTGTGGCCATGAGTCAAACTGAAGTCCTTTAGTTGCTGTGGGTGATAACGCGGTCGGTTGTCGAGACGTGGCACTCGAAGGTGTTGGCGACGGCAACGTCTGCCCCGTCTTGTCCGACAGAGTGAAAAACAGCAACACAGCAATAGCTATCACTATGACGGGAATAACCGCCAGAAGCAAAAAACGCCACCAAGGCCGCCTAGCAACGGCGACCTCGGTTTCGTCTGTCAGTTTTGTCATGCAGTAAAGGCAGAAGTTGGCTTCCTGCGGCAGTTCAGCGTTGCAATGAGGGCATTGTTTCATGTGCATGTGTATCACCTCATAGGGTGATTATACAACATTTGAAATGAAAAGGAAATGTAATGTCAATGGCAGGACGTGAGTACTATGCAAAGACTGGTAGTGTAAAACAAAGTGTGCTTTTGCCTTTTCTGAGGAAGTGGTATAAACTTAGAAACCCTTAAAAGCGAAAGTATTAGCTGAATAATAAATCTATAAGACCTGAAAGCTTGTCACCAGTCATGGAAATACCATTTACGTTAGCACCGGCTACTGTAATGTGATTGTCGTTATGCAATGTGAATACCATTGTAAATTCATAATCGTTTTTGCTTTTGACGCCGGTAAATGCCACTTCATATTTTACTTGTTTTCCGGCGCTAGTGCTTTCCCCAAGAGACCAACTCGGGCCGCGTGTTATTTCGTTGCCGGTCAGATAACTATGCAGTCCTTCTGCTATCGGCTTGTTAGGATAGCCAGCGAGACAACCATTTTTTACACTCCCCACTGGGTCTTTTGTGCCACTGGAACAGGCCGTTGTGGCGATTAGGAGGCAGAGGAAAATCGCTATAATTCGTGAGGTTTTCATAAAATTATACTCCTTTTTACAAGTGCTTACAATACTTCCACATAGGATTTATCGAAGCGCATTCATTTGCGATTGCCCTTTTTGACTTTTACGCCCATCATAACGAAATAAATGGTAACGAACAGCAGAATAACGCCAACAATGGGAACGACAATGGACAAGGTATCGAAAAGTGAAGCCCTAGCTTTTTCGTCAGCCATAAGTCCCGGCGAATATTGACTGGCACTTTCTATGACACCCCAGACTGCGCCTTTGCTGTATGAATTGTGCTCTGGCAATATGTAAAAAAGTCAGGTCAGTAATGACGCCAGAGAAAATGTCCCTGACACAATGGAAAAACGAAGAAACTTGTTCATTCTTTTACACTCTTTTCTGTCATGTAATTACGATCGGTTGCTTTTCAGACCCAAATAGGCTAGTACGCCTGCACCAAACAGACCCAGCGCACGAATGGTCATGGCGATGCCACCATAGATACCGCCCAGCTCGGTGTAGTATGCCTCCTCTAAGGTCTTGCCGCCGACTGATTCAATCAGAGAAATCTCTTCGCCGTGGCTGGCTATCTGCCCTGCTGCTACCATGCAGAGCACCAAAACAATAACGGCTAGAACGCAAAATATGATGAGCTTAAGCGGATTGTTTTGTTTGGCCGGTGGGAATGGGGTGGGCGCAAATGTTGGTTGGTTCATAATGATGACTCCTTTTCTGAAATGTGTTTAGTGTCGTAACGACGTTTTGTGCCATAATGGGCTGGTATTGAGGCGTGTATTGGGGTTGCTTCATTGTTTTATGTACTTGCTTATGTACTCAACAATCTGATTACGGCTGTTTTTAGGTTTTGATGTAAATGGGTTTGGGCTGTTGCATGCAAATTTGTATCTTTCGCCGTATCGCGTAGCTATTTCGAGGCCCGCGGCGGCAAGTGCCTTTGAGAAAGTAACATACGTAATGTCTTGTAGTGGTATGGCTAAATCAGTATTATTGCTTGCCAAAGATAATAGCCCTTTGCCGACTGCATTTATGGCGGTGCTTTTTTCCCAAAGTAGACGCATATTTGTCAGAATTATATACCCGCTGTCTCGAGTGCCCTTGTAAATCGTACACAGCTGCTTGATAATAACGGCTTCACCCTGATAGAGAGGCGTCTTAATATTGGGCGCAATATAGCTGGCAGGCTGCTGCTGTTGAGTCGTTGCGCTAGCTTGTTCTGTGCTGTTTGCTGGAGCAGCTTGTTGTTGAATCGCTGTAGTATTGGGTTGCCTAATCTTTGTTCCACATTCTATGCAAAAATTAGATGTGTCATTTAGTTGTGTTCCACATTGTTGACAAAATGGCATACATAACTATCCTTTCGATATATTAATCGGGTTTAACAACTGTCTATGATATTATGAGATGAGAATTGCAGAGTTAGTTATAAAGGCTTGTGCCGCAGCTTTGGCAAAATAATGAGCCTTTGTCATTTCTGACGCCGCATTGTGTGCAGTAAACAAATGGATTGGTATTATTGTTTAAGGGCAAAATCGTGGGGGCACTTGAGGCGAAGGTGTGGTTTTTTCTGCTTCGTCGGGAAAACGCCATAATCAAAAGTACAATGCTTGAGATTACGAAGAAGATGCAGAGCACATAAAACGCATTATAAAGAAAAATAATAGTATCCTCTTTGGAGGTGTCACCGAAAGCCTCAGCCAATGCATAGGTAGATCCAGAGACACGTTGTGAATATGCGGCAGCATAGCCAAAGAAAGACCCAATTGCCAAAAGAAAGGATATGCCTGACCACATGAATAGATTCTTTGGTTTTCTTCTCATATATGACACCTGCTTGTACAGTGGAAATTAAGTATATGTTGTAGTGCTGAGCTAACGCACAGCTTGCCGTGCAACAAACCCTTGCTCTATTTGCAGGAAAGTCGCTTGGTTGCTCATTGCATAGTTGCGGACGGTAAAATCATAAATGGAGCCGGCGACTGCGATGATGCCGCCAAAGATGAGGTTGTATAACAACGTGGCAACCAAAGGCCCGACCGGCGTGTATTTAGCGACAATGCCCACTGGTCGTTGTAGGATTTCCGCCGAATAGGCTCTGTCCTTGCCGGAAAGAACAATGTTGACCACGCCAATGGCAATGATAATGCCTCCGCTAATCTCGTCTACCGACATTAAGAGAATGCCGCCTATTGCCAACTGCAGGATGCCAATAATGAGCCATATCGTAGCCGATGTTTGAAGTTTTCCCGATAGTGTCGTAACGACGTTTTGTGACATAACGGGCTGGTATTGAGGCGTGTATTGGGGTTGGTACGGCTGCTGATACGGCTGCTGATACAGGGGAACGGGGGGTGGAGCGGTGGCGCTTTGTGATGCAACGCATTGTTGGCAGAGCGTGCCGTTTGAATTGAGCGATGTACCGCAGCTTGTACAGAATGGCATGGTGTTCATCCTTTCTACATATAATCTATTTGTCAAACTGTATCATATATAATTCCTATAGTCAATATTTACTTCTTTTAATTCATTACTCGACATGACGAAATCCGATATAATCAAACCTCAAGGGGGTGCAGGTGATGTTTGACTATATCGCGTTGGGTGCTCGTATACGGACAAGTCGGACCAAAGCCGGGATGACGCAAGAGCAGCTTGGCGAGGCGACCGGTTTGTCCACCGCATTTATTGGCCACATTGAGCGCGGCACACGCAAACTGTCGGTTGAGTCGCTGGTTCAAATTGCCTCCTGTCTATCCGTCAGCGTCGACTATCTGCTACTGGACATGGCGCAGCCGGACAATCTGTTCAGCACTATATCGGCCAAGCTTGCCGCCACCAGTGCTGAGAAGCAAAAAGCTTTTTTGACCATGGTCAAGGCGATGGCTGAAAAAATTGACGAAATATAAACCGCCCTTGATGACAATATCATCTTGGGCGGTCTTTGTTACTTAGCTGTCTGTTTAGTAAACAATGGGCACAGGTGAGCTATAATGCTCGACGGAGCGAGAGTGCGTCTGAGAAGCGTTCTTCGGGGCTGGGTTGTACGCAGCGACGGATAATTTTTCCCAGCCGTCCGCGCGCACGCTGCTTGCTGTAATGCTCACCGGTTAACATGACATTCATCAGCATGCCCAGCGCATATATGTCCGTCCGCTCGTCGGACTCCTTAAAACCGTATTGTTCCGGCGCAGCATATCCGGCCGTGCCAAGTAGCTGTGTATCCTTGCTTTGCGCTGGCTTCACCAGTCGACAGGCGTTGAAGTCAATCAGCTTAGTCATGCCGTTACAATCAACCATTACGTTCTCAGGTTTAATGTCTCGGTGGACGATACCCAGCGAGTGCAGCGCGGACAATGCATCGCAAAGCTGCTTGGACACCTGTCGTGTGCCCCGCTCGGTGTAGTGGCCCGTCTCCAGCACTTGGGCAACGGTACAGCCGTCTATGTATTCCTCCAGCACGGTAACGATGTTTTCACGCTGCACAACTTCGTAGATGCGCGGCAGGTGCGGGTGTGTGACGTTCAGTAAATGCCGATAGACTTCAGCGCTGCCCGTGAAGGTGCGCTTGACGATTGGCCAATGCAGCGTCTTGTGGCGAAGTAGCAGCACTTGAGACGAAGGCGTCTGCTTCAATGCCGTCACAAGCGTATATTGTTTATCTAAGGCGTCATTTAGCCAGTCCATCTTTTCACCCACTGTCGATTCATGGTATACTGACATCATACTAGGAGGCGATGTAATGGTCAAGAAGTCAACCGACGATTTGCTGGCAGAGTTGCAGGGGCAAAAACCGCTGGAGGCGTACATCGCCGACAACCAGGACGCTTTCTATTCGAAGCAGCTGGCGCAAGTGCTGTGTCAGTTGGTGGAGGAAAAGCAGACAACCAAATATGAGGTCATCAAACGTGCTGAGCTGACCGAGGTGTATGGCTATCAAATCTTTGCCGGGAAGCGGCTACCCTCGCGGGATAAGTTGCTCTGTTTGTGCATAGGGCTGGGTCTGTCAGTCGACGAAACCCAGCAACTGCTGAAGCAGGTGGGCATGGCGCCGTTGTATGCAAAGCTGAAGCGGGATAGTATTATTCTGTATGAGGTTGGCCACGGGCAGAATGTGGTGGCGATTAATGAGCGGTTGTATCTTGAAAATGAATTAACGTTATAATAAGACTGTGCAAAACAGGCATCTCCCACAAACTGAAGGAGATGCCTGTTTTGTTTTATTACCATTTATTCATAGTCTTTAGACTCTACTTCAAAGCGCCTGAGGTCTTCCTGTTCTTCGGCGTCCAGTTGAGCCATTTTATTGGAAACAGCTTCCATTCGTCTTCCCACCCGTTCGAATAGTGCAATAATATCATGTTCTTGATTCCTTGCAGCATAGCTATCTTTGTTCTTTTTATACATTTCTTTGATAAGCTTCAAGACATCGCCAACGCAACTGTTCAGAGCATAGCCTAATAATAAATCGTTGTTCGCAAGCAAAGTGGCAAATTTGACATCAATATCACCATTGCTTTTGATTCTTGCCGAAGGTACAAATGACGTACTATAAGCGTATATTAGGTCGAAAAGTGCATCAGCAATTTCTTTGTTTTCTAATATTACGTCCACCATGTCAAGACGGTGCTCGTTTTCTTTACGATTGACGGTAAGCCAGTTAATGGACTCATTTTTTAGACCTGTTTTGTCGTGTGCCTCAACATTTTCAGGGGCAATACCAGTAAACAGCTCATCAATTGAAATGCCAAAAAATTTGGCGATGCAACTGAGATGGTACGCTGTGTACCTTGTGTCTCCATCCAACAAGTTGTGGACAGTAGAGGGATCAACGCGTAAGTACGCTGCAAGATTGTTTTGTGCTATTCCGCCCCGTCTTAAATAACTGGATATAGTGTTGCTAATGGTTTTTTGTATTGCGGTGAGCTTGTCCTCGCGTTCAAGTAGACTGTCTTTCATGATGGTTACCTCCTGAATTGTTGATGGTTTATAAATTATTGAGTGTTATAAAAATCATATTGTGGTTTTATGACCTAGAGTCAAATGTGTGCTACTCTGCACTTGGTACAGGCAGTATTTATAGTGTTAGGAGGAAGAAGATGGAAAACGTTTATTTCTACGATGCAAAGCGCAACTGCGTAATTCCGCAGGTCATTAATCTTGGGGATCTGGGGGAGGATGAAAACCTATGGAAGTGGTTGAGGATGGAAAGTGAGGCAATTATCAAGAGAGGCAGCAATGATAGTAATTGTCAGGGTGATTGCCATGAGGCGTGAGACGTATCAGGATAATCCTGCAGTTTATGTCACAAAGGATGGGCGGGTTGTAGTTCTGCCACAAGAACGATACAAGCAGATAAAACAGGAGTACGACATCCGCAAATCGGACAAGGCGAACATCTGGGTCTATGAGAAATCGGGCGTTCATAGACTATATAGCGCATATGAAATGATGGCACTGATAAAAAGTACATTACCAGTAGAGTATCGCAGTGCCCATGATTGGAAAGCGGTTTACGATGAGTTGTTGACCGACAGGGCAAATGTCTCTGAAAGTGACTTCAATAATGATGAAAATATCGTCAATTTCCGAAACGGGGTTTTGGACATTAGCACAGGGCAACTGTCACCCCATAACCCCAAGTACTTATCAACGATTCAGATTCCGTGCAATTACATACCATCCTCAACGTTGCAGGATTGCGCGACTTTTAGCGCGTTTCTTGATCATCTCTGCGCCACTGATTGCGTGACAATTACTTTTTTGTTGGAGTTTTTAGGCGCAATTATTTCCAATGCAAAAGGATGGCGTTTTAAGAAGATGCTACTGCTAGTCGGGGCAGGAAACACAGGGAAATCGGTTTTCCGAGAATTGGCAATGCATCTTGTGGGTTTGGAAAATTGTGTTTCTATTGATTTGAAGAAGCTTAATGAACGGTTTGGTACATCGGCACTGTACGGAAAACGTCTTGCTGGTAGTGGAGATATGGCATTTGTTGAATTGCCCGAGGTCAACATTTTAAAACAGTTGACAGGCGGAGATGAGTTGTTTGCAGAGTACAAGGGAAAAGATAGCTTTACGTTTCGATATGACGGGTTTATTTTTTGCAACTGCAATAAACTGCCTTACTTTCGATCCGACAGAGGAGCTCATGTTTACGAGCGGTTCTTAGTCGTTTGCTGTTCCAATGTAGTACCAGCGGAAGAGCGTGATCCCAAACTGCTTGACAAGCTTTTGGCTGAGAAAGACGCTATTGTGAGTGTGGCGATCAAAGAGTTTATGTCTGTCATTCAAAACGGGTACAGGTTTACCGAAAGTGAGGCTATGCAGATTGGCCGCGACTCGTATGAAATTGAGAACAACAGTCTTTTAACGTTTGTAAATGAGTGCTGCGAGCGGGGAGATAGTGTCATTAAGCGGTCAGAGTTTGGTAGGTATTACGCTAAATGGTGCAAAGCAAATTTTGTGCAAGCTGAACGGGCACGAGACATCGAACCACAGTTAGTGAGATTCTTTGGCATACAGTCGCATAAGCGAAATGGATACTATGTCTTCACTGGACTGGAAATTCGGATTGAAGTCGTTGATGAACTTGACGATGTGATGTATCCGGACAGTACGCGAAATCGTCGTAAATAGGCTAGTTCGGGGTGGCAGGGGCAAAGTGGAAACTACTTCTTTAAATAATTGACTTTTAATTGGTGCCAAGCTTTTATTTCTTTGCCCTCAGAACCCTGTTGCGGCTTGTTGTAGTCATTGGAGTGATAAAGCATTTTTGATAGAAAGGGGGGCAGGTAGTGAAAGTGATAGTACACAGGTCGGAAAAGCTAGAAGATAGAGATACGCTAACTGAAATAGTTTCGCATATATATGGTTTAGCAATAGCGAATTATTTACATAAGCTGCCTTGTCCTCTGGATCAAAAGGTAAGTCTGCTAAAGTTGCTGCAGGATAAGCACAGGTGAAACAGATTGCTCGAAATAAATAACGTCCATCAATTGATGCTAAAGATAGCACAATAAAGTGGGTGTAATACTAAGCTGACAGCTTAGTATTACACCCACTTAGCTTTGCCGATCCATGTGCGATGCCAAATGTTGTCGAAATATGAGGAGAAAAAAGTCTTTTCATACCGAAATACATCGTATATAATAAATGGTAATTAGGTTACAGTTCTATGTGCAAAAGGGCTTGTAATTCTGGCAGTGCAAAATGAAGATTTAAAAGTCAATGCAGGATAATACCAGATTATCTATTGTTTACAGGTCAAATAATTTGTAATTATCCTTATAAAAGAGAGGATGTTAAGTTTGATATCACTTGGAATTAACATTGGACATGATCAGGGTGCCGCAGTTGTAAAAGACGGCATTTTGGTTGGGGCAATCGCTCAAGAAAGACTAAATAGAGTAAAGCATTCTGCTTCAACAACATTGCCATTTATAGCTATAGATAATCTACTAGATTACTTGGAAATAGGTATTAACGAAGTAGATTGCATTGGGTTCTCTTCTACTGCTGTTAATATCAATGAATTAAATTCTTATGTTGCTGATAGTCTTACAAACTACTATGATATTAATGATCCACATATCATTCCTGTATCACATCATCAAGCTCATGCAGAAAGTGCTTACTTTACTTCAAATTTTGATGAAGCAATAACGCTTATTGCTGATGGTGGCGGTGAAATGTTAGGCGTAAAGGAAGAAGCAGAAAGCATATTTTACTGCAGAAACGCAGAGGTTACATTAATGGAACAACGTTTGCAAAGTAATAATGTACATGCTTTTGCTCGTCCGCACAATTATTTAATCCCGTTTATGAACAAAAAACAATTTAGTGAACAAATTAGCCTTGGTAAAAAATATGAACAGGTAACTAGTTTGCTATCTTTTGGCGCAAATGGTGCTGGAAAGACGATGGGCCTTTCAGCCTATGGGAAAAGTTTAATTAGTACAAATGCAGTTCCTGTAACCGATCCATTGGCTTTCAATCTTGATTTTCAAGATATTTTGCAACCATATTATTCATTGTACGAGCATTCTGGGGAGAATTACTTTGATTTCATGAAAAAGCATCAAGCAGATATAGCGAGGACCTTACAAGATTATACAGAAAATCAAGTATTAGAAATCATTGAATACATACTGTCAAAGTACAAAGTATCACAAATCTGTTTAGCCGGAGGGCTGTTTCTCAACTGTCCTATTAATCACAAAATTTTAGAAAAGTATCCACAAGTGTCATTGCATATCTGTCCTGCTGCAGGTGATGATGGACAGGCAATGGGAACTGCATTAGCAGCGTATAGAACAGTCTCTTCAGATCTATATCCGAATTCATCCTGCCTACCGTATCTTGGTATAAGTTATACAAATGCTCAAATAGAGCAAGCTATAAAATCGCGAGGACTACATTATCACTATTATGATGATGTAAGTATTGCGAGTCTTGTAGCAGAAAAAATATATAATAACAAAATAATCGGATTTTTGCATGGGAGAAGTGAAATTGGACCAAGGTCATTGTGCCATAGGAGCATACTTGCTAATCCAACTGTACCAAATATGAAAGACTATATCAATGCAAAAGTAAAGCACAGAGAAAATTTTCGTCCATTTGCACCAGTGGTTGCTGCAGAAAAACAATTTGAATACTTTTCTTTATTACAAGAGTCGCCGTATATGCTCTTGGCAACTACTGTAAAAGATAAATTTGTAGAACAATTACCTGCAATAACCCACGTGGATGGAACTGCGAGAATTCAATCGGTTAAAGCCGAAGATGATCCATTTGTACACCGAATACTTATTGAATTTGAAAAACTCTCTGGATTTCCAGTATTACTAAATACTTCATTTAACGATTGTGGAGAGCCTATTGTAGAAACACCAAGTGATGCAATAAAAACTTTTCTGACTACAGAAATAGATATTCTTGTTATGGAAAATTATATATTATTTAAAGATGAACAATAAATTTACACACCAAAGGGTATATAAAAATCGGTAAAAGTATCGCGAACCGAGTATAGAATATCTTTACCTACAAATAACAATCTACCTTTTTTAACTGATTCATAGTTTTTCTTAAATACGTCTATATTTCGCTGGCAAGAGTAGAAGCAAGATTTGTTTTTATCACACTTGAAATCACAAGTCCCATTACTTCCGTAGTATTTAATTTCACTTAGGAACTGATAAACTTCACTTTCCAATCCATATTCGCATAGAAAAATAGCATAATTTGTAAGCAAAATAATATTGTTATAAGTAAAATCAAGTGCTCCAAGAAAAAATTGATCACACTGTCTCATATGATGAAGCATGGTCTGAAAGTATTTATAAATTGTTTCTGATGATGAACCGTCGCTGGCAGCGATTATTGCACGAAGGCAATATAATGACGGCATCATTTTAGCTATCCCGTTTTGTATACTGTCGGATATTCCAGCGTCTATGTGCTTTTTTGCTTGTTCTCTTTCCTCAGTACTGTTTCCAATATAATAAATCGCAGCTAAGAGGTAATGACTACGGATAATAGCTATCGGGTACTCTACTTCCATGGCTAATTCAAGAAGTCTTTGCCCTTCATTTTTAAAATAATTTAGTTTATCAAATTTAGTAGAATCATTAACTATGTTTGCTGTTAAAATACCAAGATCATTGTGACAACTAATTCTTGGTGATACATCTGATGAAAGAAGCGCTTTTGCTTCATTCATCAAGGCAAGAGCCTCTTGAAAATCTCTATAAAATCTTATTTTAGCTGATAATATTTTACTTAATGTCAATAACTTTGCATCTTGCAACCGTTCAGCAATCTTGTATGAAAGCTGATTATAAAGCATCGCTAATTCCTTATGGTTTTCTTGTATATACACGCTAGAGATCCGGTCAAAAAGATCAAAACGTGTTTCATCATTAAAAAGAGCTTCATCTTTACGCTCTTGTGCAAGAAGTTCCAACAATAGTTTTTTTGCTTGTGATATACGGTCTGATTGCATAAACAGATGTGCTTGCATTTGCATAGCTGTTAGATGTAATGGCATATCATTTGCATGATGTTCTTTTATTATTTCTAGTATCTTCTCTATGACAATACCACCACGGGCAACAGATAAGCTGTGTAAAGCGATATACATACTAGCTAATAATGTGTTTCTTTGAAGATTCAAGTTATTATTTTTAGAAGCAATTTCATAAATAGTCTCGTATGTTTCAAAATATTTAGGAGTTAAATTGCATGAAGAAATATTTTTTATGTTGCTAATTTCAGTAATGGCTATTTGTAATAAACTCTCGCTTCTGTGAAAGTCGCCAACATGAAAATAAATTACTGCTTTTTGTAAATCAGAATACTGCTCTAATAATTCATTGCAAGAAACAAGGAAATCAGCTACTTTCTCAATTGTATTTTTAGATTTAAGAATTTCTCTTATAAACAAGAAAATATTTTCATGATCAAAAGTGATGTTATCATTATGAGTTATCTTGAGAAAGTGCCTTTTGTATAAAATATTAATGGTTTCAAAATTCTCATCCCCAAAATACAAATTATAAATTCGTTTGGGAGCTTCAATTCCATATAAACCGAGTAAAAGCAAAAATAATTGCAAATCTGTTCCGTTTGTCAAATCTGCAATGTTATCAAATCTTGCTCTTATTAAGTCCTGAACAGAAGAAGGGATGTATAATTTCTTCGCAAAAGTTGTTACATTAGTTATTCCCACTGCATTTCTGTTCATCAAATACATTAATTTTGTCTCCAACATATATTCTATAAATTGGCACACATAAAATGGATTGTTTTCAGATGCTTTATGAATCTTATTTATTACATATTCAGGTGCTTCGATAATTATTGACCGAATCATATTTTTACACTCAACATCAGTTAACTTTTTAATTTTATAGTTATTAATATTTTCGTTTTTCTCGTTTTCTAGCCATGATAAATAAGTAAAATAACTCTGATTGTAAACGCTATAGTCGTCCCGACCTGCAGTAATAATAATAAAAGGAGTATAGAAATTACTTGTCGAGAATTTCTTCAACAATGAAAAAAGGCTTTTATCTGCATTATGTATATCCTCAATAACAATAGCATATCGGTTAAAATGCATTGGAATATTCGTTAAATCTATTAGAGCTCTTAATTTGTATTGCGGGATGCTATCAGCAATATAAGAATTAAGCAGTTCTTCGGTAGATTTTGTCTCATGTTCCGTGCATATAAAGTGAAATATCTTAATTCCACTTTGAGAAATTTTTTTACTCGCTTCATCTAATATTCTTGTTTTTCCAATTCCGGCTTCTCCACGAAGGTTAATCATGTGGAAATTAGTATTATTTTGCCCCCTTGAAACAATACTACTTATTATTTCTTTGTGATAAGTGCCTACAAGAGGTGTTTCAAAATCATAATCAACAAAACGACCATTGATTATAATTTTTTTTAAATTTTCATTCAGCATAACATCAACTAAAATATCATCAATACCATCAAAATATTCTTTTGTTACTCCGATACATTTGCAAATGCTATTGCCAGCATCTAGAAAAACTTCAAACTGTGTTTCAGATAATAGCCAGTTTCGATCAGATTTAAGTTGGAATTTGCATATTTGGGGATTTTCCGAATAATTGCGAAAACGCAAATATAATTCTAAATATGGCAAACCATTTCTCTTGCCGTGATTAAGTTGATAATCAGCCGATAGTTCAAAATGTTCTAGAGGCAAAGCATAATTTCCGAAAAGGGCATTATGAAAATCTAAAAACTTTGCTAAAATAAATTGGTCTACTAGAAAAAATTCATATCCATTTTCTATTGCATTATGGTTGGCTTCGTAATGCGAAAATGGAACGATGGTTTGATTGGTAATTAAAATGAAATAATCAATTCCGCTATGATTTGCAAGAAGTATATTCTTTGAAAACTTGTCAAGACCAATTTTATTATTATTTGAGCTTTTAAATTCTATGTAAATGCAAATACTGCTTTTACCCTTTAAATCAAACTTTTTGCCAAAAAGAGAAAAAGGTACTATTGATCTAATAATTAAATCCTTACCACTATCCCTTGTGCGAGGGGTTCGTTCAATTTTTAATTCTTTTTCATAATATTCAGCTAACGAATACTCAATCACTGATGACACATGCTCTTCAAATTCAAAGCCAGACATATTTAGGTCCCACTTTTGACTATTAATATTCGGCGTAATATAATTAACGCTACCTAGCATATAACTCCCTCTTTTTACATTAGTTGCAATAAACAGTTATCCATTATTTACTGTTTTTTCAATGATAAACAATAGATAATTACAAATTATTTGACCTGTAAACAATAGATAATCTGGTATTATCCTGCATTGGCTTAAACGTGAATAGTGACCCCATGAATGAGGCCACTACTATTTTAAATAACTATTCGATTTCTAGGATGCTTTGTGTCTAATATCTCTTTTTGCTTTTTTAAACTCACATGTGTATATATCTGTGTCGTGGTAATCGAGCTATGTCCCAGAATTTGTTGTATATACCTGATATCAACACCTTCATCCAGTAATAGAGTTGCAAAAGAATGTCTAAACATATGTGGGGTTATATTAAGTGCAATTCCAGCTTGATTCGCATACTTTCGTATCATAAACCGTACAGATTGCTCAGATAGCCTGTTATTACAGCGGTTTAAATAAAATTGCTTTGCATTATTAACGTCTTTTTCTTCTCGAACTATACCATAATTATCTAACGCAGATAAAACCTCATCATTGCCAATTCTGATAATTCTCTCTTTCGCACCCTTTCCATAGATACAGGCGGTTTTTTCGTGGAAATTAATATCGCAACAATTTAATGAGCACAGCTCGGAAACACGCATGCCCGTTGCAAAGAGCAGTTCAAGAACGGCAATGTTACGAATTGTCATTCTCTTTTTATAATCTGTAGAACTGATTGACAATTCTGTATATGCGCATCTAAGGATGGCCTCAACATCGGTCAATGATATAGTTCGTGGTAAAATCTTAGGCTCCTGAAACTTAGTTCTAACTTTAGCAAAATGGTCTTCATCAATTATATTTTCAAACTGTAAATAATTAAAAAAAGCCTTTAGCGAAGCAATTTTGCGTTTAGCGCTTTTAGGCTTGTATTTTGTATGTAATGTAACAATATATGCATTAAGCACTTCTTTCATTGAGCTGCTTTCGGACAGTTTTGCGTGCTGCCTAAATTGTTCAAGATCAATTCGGTATGCTTTAATTGTGGGCGCACTCAACTTCTTTTGATTTGCGCAAAAAGAAAGATAAGGACGGATTAACGATTCAGTAATTATCACTTAAAAAACCCCCATAAGTATTTTCTGAACCATTATGGAGGAGTTGTCGCATTTTGTCGATCACTTACAACTTGAGATTGCGGCATGCCATCCCGAGCGTCGTATGATTCCTCTTTAGGAAAGTCCTACCGCACTTTACTTGTGCTTGTCTATGGTGTATAATAGACATGTTAAATATAAAAAATGCAGAAATTATTACGTTATCTTCTACGTAAAAACGGGAGGTGTCACTTGAAACGCATATTAAGCGACCAGCTATTGTCTTGGAAAACGCAGAGCGACCGAAAACCGCTTATTCTAAAAGGCGTACGTCAGTGCGGTAAAACGTATTTGCTCAAGGAGTTTGGTGAGGCGCACTACGACGACGTTGCCTACTTTAATTTTGAGGGCAACGACGCCTTGCAAGCGCGGTTTGATGTTGATTTGGATGTTGACCGAATCATTGCTGAACTGGGTATCCTGCGACGCAAAGCCATCGAGCCGGATAAAACGCTGATTATCTTTGATGAGATTCAGTTTTGTAACCGTGCTTTGACGGCGTTGAAATACTTCTGCGAGAACGCGCCACAGTTTCATATTGTCTGTGCCGGGTCTCTTTTGGGCGTGGCGCTTAGTAAGCCGTTGTCATTTCCCGTGGGTAAGGTTGATTTTCTCACATTGCGGCCGATGAACTTCTATGAGTTTTTGCTGGCAAACGGCGAAGATTTACTGTGTGATTATTTGAACAAGCTAACCACCGGCGAAAAGGTGTCGGCATTGTTTGCCGAAAAGCTGGAGCAGTTGCTTCGGACGTATTATATCACTGGCGGTATGCCGGAGGCCGTGGATATATGGCTAAAGACGCGTGACATCGGCAAGCTGGAGGAGGTGCAGCAACGCATCCTTGACAGTTATGAGTTGGACTTTGCTAAGCACGCACCGAGTAAAGACTTCCCGAAACTGTCGGCGATTTGGCGGTCAATTCCTGAACAATTGGCCAAAGAGAACAGCAAGTTTATTTTCAGTCAGGTCAAGAAAGGCCTCCGCGCCAAAGACTTAGAGGATGCCTTGGAGTGGCTTCTGAGTGCCGGACTGGCCTTTAAGGTTATGAAAATTGAAAAGCCATTTTTGCCGCTGTCTGCCTATGCTGACGCGACGTTCTTTAAGCTCTACATGTCTGACGTGGGCTTGCTTCGAAAGATGTCAAAGCTACCTGCAGAGGCGTTACTGGCGAAGAGTGAGCTATACACTGAGTTCAAGGGCGCATTGGCTGAGAATTATGTGCTGACTGAGTTGGTCAACTTGCAGGGCGACACGCCGTATTACTGGAAATCGGGAAATATAGCCGAGGTCGATTTTGTCGTTCAGCAGGACATGGACATCATTCCTATTGAGGTCAAATCCGAGCGGAACGAACGCGCGCGGTCGCTGTCGGAGTATCGGAAAAAGTATAACCCACGTGTGGCGGTGATTACGTCGATGAGTAATGTGTCTGGCGGCGAGGTTAGGAATGTGCCGTTGTATATGTTGTGGAGGTTGGTGGCGTATGTATAGTGGTGGTGGAGATATTAATTGTTGTTGCCGTCTTTATTTATCGAAAAGATAAAATATGTAGCTGGGGGAAATTAAGTGATACGATACAGTAAATGCAAAGAAGCAAGGAAAACAATCGAAGATGTATATAATCATCCAGAGAAATATTTAATTATCCATTATTCATGTGAGAGCTTTATGGACAAGCCTGATGGCGGGACACCAAGGATAACCTCAATTGCGGTAAGATTTTGTAGCACTTCACAGACAAAGTCTTTTTCAATACATAAAATTGCAGAGCAAAAGCATATGGATTGGAATAAACTTCAAGATAATTACGATATTTGTGAAAGAGAAATGTTGAAGGATTTCTTTAAATTTGTGAGGGAACACAAAACTTTTGTATGGTTACATTGGAACATGAGAGATGAAAATTACGGGTTTTATGCCCTTGAAAACAGGTTTAAGGTTCTTGGTGGAACACCAATTTGTGTTGAGGACAACAGTAAAATAGATATCGCAAGATTATTTGTTAAACGATACGGGAAATACTATATTCAAAATCCGAAAATTGTCAATTTAGTTCAAAAGAACGGTATGTCACACATGGATTTCTTAACAGGACAAGAAGAGGCAGACGCCTTCGTAAATAGAGAATACATCAAACTTCACAAATCAACATTGAGAAAAGTTGACCTGTTTTCAAATATGCTGATTGCATCTGCAGAGAAGACACTAAAAACCAATGCAAAATGGAAAGATATGTATGGTGTTTCCCCTCAGGGGTTGTACCAGGCTGCAAAAGATAATATATGGTATAATATAGCAGTAGGTGTTGTTGTTTTGCTTCTTGGTGCTATGCTGGGGCAATTATATAACTGATTTATTACGCATACGCCCATTTTGTTGCTTTCACCTTAAATGAAAAACCCAAATAAGCCAGTTATAACACGCTACGTCGAACACAGGCCGTTTATATCTCGAGATACTGCCTACTTATCCCAACATAGTTCTCCTTAAGTAATGTAGTGAATCCTGTCTCCCACCTTTTCACTGTGCCATGATGCACGCCCAAAACTCTGGCCAACGCAGGTCGCGACAGCCTATTAGCCTTCCGCAATTCTCGAATCTGCTCAGCTTGTCCGTCGTACAGAAACCTATGGTACGAATCGAGTAAATCAACCACAGCCACCCCAAACAACGCCGCAGCAACCCCCAGCTTGTCCAACGGATACACCGAAATACCACGCTCCCAACGTAGATAGGTGCCGGTGTCGATACCAATAGCCGCTGCCACATCTACCTGCCTCAACCTACACTGCCTCCGATAATAACGAAGCTTGTCCGCCACGGACGCATCAGCCTCCGGCACAACCACGACCTCCACAGCGCCGCTGTATTGTTCCTGTTTGATGACATGGACATACAGCGGCGCATATTTTGTTTTGCCCTTAACCGTACACATATAAATAGCGAGCGTATTGCTCACCGCCCACGCCAACCGCCACGGCGATAAATGGGGTGCGTGGTGCGCTGTGTCGCGTTCCAAAGTTCCCATTTTGATAGTATTGCTTTTTCAATACATCGGCAGGCGTAGGTGGCGAAGCGGGCTCCTTTTTCGGGGTCAAAGGTGAGCACTGCCTTGATGAGGCCAATGTTGCCGCTGGACAGCAGGTCCTCGTAGTCGCTTTCGCTGGCGTAGAATTTGCGTGCAATGTGCGTGACCAGCCGCATGTTGTGTTCGATAAGCGCGTCCTGCGCGCGTTTGTCGCCCTGCTTATAGCGCAGCCACAGCGCCGACTCCTCCTCGCCGGTCAATCGTCGCGGGAAAGAGCCACCACGGCTGCTCAGTCGCAGGCTGAGGTACAAACTGTGCACCATGAGGGCCAAAGTAATGGAAATTATAGGAAACACCTCCCAACTCGTTTCAGTTTATGAGGTGCCGTTTTTGTCCTATGTCTGCTATTTATGCAGGAATTGTCCTAGTTTAGGTTTGGTTTTTGCGCACGTCCTTTCGCGGCGTCCACTCCGACGCGACATTTATACTTGAGATTTGACGACAATTGCTGTATTATGGTACACAGCGATTTGTGCTGATTTTGGGCATGGGAGGATTATTGGTTGATGGATATGCTGTTTACCATTATTTTGCCGTTGCTTGGCGGCGTCGCCATTTTTATCTACGGCATGAACCTAATGTCGGCCGGGCTGGAAAAACTGGCCGGCAGTAAGCTGGAGTATATACTCGAGCGATTGACCCGCAATCTGTTTACCGCACTACTGCTGGGCATGCTTGTCACGGCGGTCATCCAGAGTTCGTCGGCCACGACGGTTATGGTTGTCGGCTTTGTCAACGCCCGCATGATGAAGCTCAAGCAAGCGGTCGGCGTCATTATGGGCGCCAACATCGGCACCTGCGTGACCTCGCTGCTGCTGGGGCTGGGCGACATCGACAGCAAAAGCGGCGTGCTGGCGCTGATTAAGCCGACCAGCTTTGCGCCCGTCCTGCTGGTAATCGGCGTCGTGTTGTTGATGACGGCCAAGCGCGGCTTCAAGCGCGACCTGGCCGGTATTTTGCTTGGTTTTGGTATTTTGTTTACCGGCATGCACCTCATGGAGATTGCCGCGGCGCCGCTCAAGGACAACGAGGGCTTCCGCAACCTCTTTACCATGTTCACCAACCCGCTGCTGGGCATTGCCGTTGGCGCGCTGGTCACGGCCATTATCCAAAGTTCCTCGGCGTCGATTGGTATTTTGCAATCGTTCAGCTCTCTGGGCATCATTCCGTTTTCGGCGGCGGCACCCATTATTATGGGCCAAAACATCGGCACCTGTGCCACGGCCATGCTGTCGAGCATCGGCGCCAACCGCAACGCCAAGCGCGCCGCGCTGGTGCACCTGTATTTCAACCTCATTGGCACCGGGGTTTTTATCGCGCTGTTGTACGCGCTACACTCGATTATTACGCTGCCGTTTTGGAATGACTCGGTCAACCGCACCGGCATCGCCATGTTTCACCTGGTGTTCAATCTGGTCAACACCGTTGTGTTGCTGCCGTTCACCGGCCTGTTGGTCAAGCTGGCCAAGCTGACGCTGCCCAGCTCGGAGGACAAGCGCGCCGAGAGCAGCCTGCTGGACGAACGCTTTTTGACCACGCCGTCGCTGGCACTTGACCGCGCCCGTGCTACGACGGTGGATATGTCGCTGCTGGCTATGGACAACTACCACAGCGCCGTATCGTTGCTGTGGGATTATGACGAGAAAAAATACCGCAAGCTGATGGAAAACGAGGCCTTGATGGACCGCTACGAGGTCAAAATCGGCCAGTATCTGCTCAAGCTCAACAACCACGAGCTGTCGTACGAGGAAACGCGCATGGTTAACGAGCTGCTGCGCAGCGTCGGCGATATGGAGCGCATCGGCGACTACGCTGTCAACGTGGCCGAGCAGGCCGCCGACAAGCACAGTGCCTTTGTCGGCTTCTCCGATTCGGCCAACCGCGAGCTGGTGCTGATAACCGACGCGGTCGAGGAGCTGTTGGACATCACCTGTCAGTGCTACAGCCAAAAGGACGCCGAGCTGGCCGCCAACATCGAGCCGCTGGAGCAGACGGTCGACATGATGACCAGCGAGCTCAAGGAACGGCACATAGCCCGCCTGCAACAGGGTCGGTGTACGGCCGAGACGGGCGCGCTGTATCTCGAGCTGCTGATCAATTTGGAGCGCATTGCCGACCACTGCTCTAATCTGGGCGTGGCGGTGGTACAAGGCTACGGCCTTGGCCATCAGGGTAGCATTTTTGATACCCACGAGTATATCCGTAAGCTGCACGCGGGCGGCGACAAGGTGTACGACCGCGTGTATGCTCAGTACACAGAGAAATACGTCGGCGCTATGGAGAAAATTACGCTGTAGCGGGTAGCGTTTGCCGTCTGTCGACCAAGGGCCGTTTGGCGCTTGGTCGCTGTTTTTCCTGAGAAGAAACATAGGAGTGGTTGGCTTGCAGCAAATTCTCAGCTTGGTGCGTCGTTGCGTGCAGGAATACAATATGATTGGTGCCGGAGACGGCGTGGCTGTCGGGCTGTCGGGCGGCAAGGACTCGTTGCTGCTGGTGCAAGCGCTGGCGCTGTTGCGTCGGTTTTACCCCGTGCCCTATTCGCTGCAGGCCATTACCATTGACAATGGCTTTCCCAATGTCGATTTTACGCCGCTGGCCGATTTCTGCGCGGCGCTGGAGGTGCCCTATACCATTGTCAAAACCGACATTGCCGAGCTGATCTTTGACATCCGCAAGGAGTCAAATCCCTGCTCACTGTGTGCCAAGATGCGGCGCGGTGTACTGCACGGTGCTGCTGTTGAGCGTGGCTGTCGTGTTGTTGCGCTGGGTCACCACTATGACGACGCCGTGGAGACGGCGCTGATGAATCTGTTGTCGGGCGGGCGGTTTGCCTCCTTTGCGCCCAAGAGCTATCTCAGCCGCCGCGATGTCACGCTGATTCGGCCACTGCTGTATGTGCATGAAAAGGACGTCGTGCCACTGGCGCGCACGCTGCCGGTGATGAAAAGCCCTTGCCCGGTCGACGGAAAGACCAATCGCGAGGACACCAAGCAGCTGATTAAGAGCCTGCAAAAAACCTATCCGCAGATTAAGCAGCGCATCTTTCATGCGCTGCAACAGATGCCCGAATGGAAAAAATAGCAGCTGTGCATCTGCACTGTAGTACAACATGATAAAACAGCGGCGGTCATCTGACCGCCGCTGTTGCTATGTACACCGTTGGCGCGTGCACCAAACGGCTTAGTTAAGGTAGTCGCGCAGCTTGCGGCTGCGGCTGGGGTGGCGCAGCTTGCGCAGCGCCTTGGCTTCAATTTGGCGGATGCGCTCGCGCGTGACATTAAACTCGCGGCCGACCTCCTCCAGCGTGCGCGTGCGGCCGTCCTCAATGCCAAAGCGCAGCTTGAGCACCTTTTCCTCGCGCGGGGTCAGCGAGCCCAGCACATCGAGCAGCTGCTCTTTGAGCAGCGTGTAGCTGGCGGCCTCGGCCGGTTCGCTGGCGGCCTCGTCGGGGATAAAGTCGCCCAGATGGCTGTCCTCTTCCTCGCCGATTGGCGTTTCGAGCGACACCGGCTCCTGCGCGATTTTCATAATCTCGCGCACGCGGTCGACGCTCATGCCCATCTCCTCGCTGATTTCCTCGGGTGAGGGGTCGTGACCCAGCTCCTGCAGCAGCTGGCGCGACACGCGGATGACCTTGTTGATGGTCTCCACCATGTGCACAGGGATGCGGATGGTGCGCGCCTGGTCGGCAATGGCGCGCGTGATGGCCTGACGGATCCACCACGTCGCGTACGTGGAGAACTTGTAGCCCTTGGTGTAGTCAAACTTCTCAACAGCCTTGATCAGGCCGAGATTGCCCTCCTGAATGAGGTCGAGAAACAACATACCACGGCCGCCATAGCGCTTGGCTATGCTGACAACCAGACGCAGGTTGGCTTCGGCCAGCTTTATTTTGGCGTTTTCGTCGCCCTCACACATACGGCGCGCGAGGTCAACCTCTTCGTCGCCGGTCAGCAGCGGCACTTTGCCGATTTCCTTGAGGTACATACGAACAGGGTCGTCTAGGTTAAAGCTCTCGGCCAGCAGGTCGGTGTTGGCCAGTTCCTCGCGTGGAATTTCCTCGACCTCACTCAGTTCGATGGGCGCATCCTCACTGGGTTCGGCCAGCTCTTCGCCATCACTGAGCTCAATGCCGCAGCCCTCGAGATTTTCATACAGCCGGTCAATCTGTTCCGTTTCAATGTCCAGTTCTTCCAGCGCGTCGGCGATATCCTTGTTGGACAGGCTGCCCTTGCGCTTACCCATCTCAATCAGCTCAAGCATGGCCGAGTGTTTGTCCTGCTGGTCACTCATCGTTGTTTCCTCCGTATCCTTTTTTGTTTCGTACTTGGTTCATCATAATTCTCAGCTGCTCGTCGCCGTCGGCGGTATGTAGCGCCCGCTGGCTCTGCAGCGTTGACACGCAGTCGTGCAGCGCCTGCCGGTTGGCGGCCTGCGACAGCGGCTTTTGCATCAGCCGCGCCAGCCGTCCCGACTCCTCCGAGGACAAGTCGAGTGCCGCCAGGCCGGCCTGTCCACCCAGCGCATGCAGACGGGCGAAGATGTCCTTGAGAAAGGGGTCGGTAAAATCGTCGGCCGTCAGGTCGGGTGGCAGCTGTGCCCACATCGAGCTGTCAAGCAGCAGGATGCGCAGCAAATCCTCCTCGGCCGTCAGCGCCTTGGCTTGTGCGCGCTGGGGGCCGGTGCGGCCGTCGGGGTTTTGCAGCAGCTGGCGCGTTTCCTTCCGCTGGCGCTGCTTCAGCCTCTTTTTGATTTCAGCGGCCACAACATCGACCGAAACGCCGGCCACCTGCGCGGCGCGGCCGGTGTAGATCTCGCGCTCGATGGGACTGCTCAGCGCCACAATGGTCTCAACAGCTTCTTGCAGGTATGCCACGCGGCCCTCGTCGGCCGTCAGGTCGTGGCGCGCCTGCACGCTGGTCAGCGCGTGGTCGGCATGGCTCTTGGCGTTGTCCAGCAGCTTGGCAAAGGCTTCGCGGCCAAACCTCTGGATAAACTCATCGGGGTCTTTGGCGCCGGTCAGCGATAGTATGCGCACGTTCAGCCCCGCCTTTTGCAGAATGGGTGCAGCGCGCGCCGCCGCCTTTTGGCCCGCCTCGTCGCTGTCGTAGGCGACGACCGCCTCCCGCACATAGCGGGCAATCAGCGCGGCGTGCTGGCCGGTCAGTGCCGTGCCCAGACTGGCGACGGCCGAGTCAAAGCCGGCCTGATAGAGCGCCAGCGTGTCGAGGTAGCCCTCGGTCAGCACAAAGCGGCCGCTCTTGGTGTTCTTGGCCTCGTGCAGCGCGTACAGCTGTCGGCTCTTGGAAAACAGCAGCGTCTCGGGCGAGTTGAGGTACTTGGGCGGCGTATCGTCCAGCGAGCGCCCGCCAAAGGCAATCACCCGCTTGCGCACATCGAGGATGGGAAACATCAGCCGGTTGCGGAACTTGTCGTAGAAACCGCCCTTGCTGTTCTGCACCAGCAGGCCGGCGGCCAGCAGCTGGCCCTTGTCATGCCCCAGCGCCGTCATGGCGCGCAGCAGACCATCCCAGCCGGACGGCGCAAAGCCGACGCCAAACCGCTTGACCATAGTCGGCGACAGGCCTCGCTTTTGCAAGTAGGCGACCGCCGTGTGACTGCCCGGCCCCGAAAGCTGTGCGTGAAACCAGCGCGCGGCGTCGCGCATGATGGTAATCAGCTGGTCGGTCTGCTTCTGGCGCACGTCGTTGGAGTCCTCGGGCATGGTCATGCCGGCGCGCGTGGCAAGAAACTCGATGGCCTCAATAAAGCTGAGGTTTTCGGCCGCCTTGACAAACTGCACAGCGCCGCCGCCGGCTCCGCAGCCAAAGCAATAGTACATCTGCTTTTCCGGCGTCACGTGGAAAGAGGGCGTTTTTTCGCGATGGAAGGGACACAGTCCAACCCAACTGCCGCCCTTGTGCTGCAACGTCGAGTAGCTGCCGATTAGGTCGAGAATATCTGTTTTCAGAATCACCTCGTCTATAAAAGACGTGGGCAGCATCGGCTCACCACCTTGATAATATTACCATTCCAACTATTTATATACGGAAACGTCGAAAATCAGACGTTTGTCCAGCCTTGCGGCACAAAAAGCTCGATATATTTGTTGACGGCGAAGCGGTCTGTCATGCCGGCAATGTAGTCGCAGGCAGCGCGCCGCACATCGGGCTCAAGCGCGACATACTCTTGCGGCAGCTCGCTCTGGTGGTTTGTGTAGTAGTGAAACAGCTGCGCCACAAGCTCTTGCGCCTTTTTCTCCTCGACCTTGGCAATCGAGCCAAAGTAGATGTTGTCAAACAGATAGCGCCGCAGCGCCATCATGGCCTGCTCGACCTCGGCCGACATGGCGATGTCAGGCTGTCCGTCACTGGTGGCAATCACGTCGCAAATCATGCGGTCAATGCGCTTGCCGTGGCTGTCGCCCAGCACGGCAATGCAGTCGCGCGGCAGGTCGGACGGCGCAATCAACTCGGCGCGCAGCGCGTCGTCGATGTCGTGGTTGATGTAGGCAATGCGGTCGGCTTTGTGCACCAGCCGACCTTCCAGTGTGTCGGCCTTGATGGGCCCGGTGTGGCAGAGGATGCCGTTGCGCACCGCTTGCGTCAGGTTAAGCCCGGCGCCGTTTTTCTCTAGCCGGTCGACAACGCGCAGGCTCTGCTCATTGTGCTTAAAGCCGCCGCAGTCGGCCATCAAAGAGGCCAGCGTCGCCTCGCCGGTGTGGCCAAAGGGCGTGTGCCCCAAATCGTGACCCATGGCAATGGCCTCGCACAAATCCTCGTTGAGCGACAGCGCGCGCGCCATGGTGCGCGCAATGCGCGACACCTCCAGCGTATGTGTCAGCCGCGTGCGGTAGTGGTCACCCTCCGGCTTGAGAAAGACCTGCGTCTTATGCATCAGTCGCCGAAACGACTTGCTGTGTGTAATGCGGTCGATGTCGCGCTGAAAGGCGGTACGGGTGGGACAGGGCGTCTCGGGGCGAGCCCGTACATCGCCCTGTTGGCTGGGCAATCCAACGCGCGACAGCGTTTGCCGCTCTGTGCGCTGCTGGCTCTCGCGGTCGATCATGCGCCCACCCCCCTGTCCTTTTATACGACACGCCGCAGCAAAAATCCTGCCTGTCCAAAACTTAATAGAAAGTTTATTGAAAAACGGTCGTAGCTTTGGTATACTGTAGCTAGGCTCAGTGTCACGATTGGAAAGGAGAATTCCCATGAAAATCGATTTTAACGAGAAAAACATTACCGGCTCGGACATGCTGCGCGCTTACGCAGAAAAAAAGCTGAAAAAGCTCGACCGCTACTTCAAGAAGGAACCCGAGATACGCGTCATGATGCGCATCGAGCACGAACGGCACAACTGCGAAATCACGCTGCACTCCGAGGGCACCTTCTTCCGCGCCTCGGTGGTGACCAACGATATGTACGCCTCGATTGACGCCTGCATCGCCTCGATTGAGCGTCAAATCCACAAGTACCGCACCAAGCTGGAGAAGCGCCTGCACGCCAAAGCCTTTGACCCGACGCCCGACTACGATCCCACGCCGTCCGACGACAGCGATTTTACGCTGCTGCGCCGCAAGGCCTTTAACCTCAAGCCGATGACGAGCGATGAGGCCATTCTGCAGATGAACCTGCTGTCGCACACCTTCTACGTTTTCCGCGACATCGACAACAGCCAGGCCTTCTCGGTCGTGTACAGCCGTAAAAACGGCGGGTACGGCATTATTTCGGAGGAATAGCCGATGAGATGCCCCTACTGCAACTTTGGCGAGAGCAAGGTCATTGACACGCGACCCAACGAGGAAAATGAAATCATACGCCGCCGCCGCGAGTGCCTGTCTTGTATGCGCCGGTTTACTACCTACGAGACCATCGAGCGCATCCCGTTGCTGGTCATCAAAAAGGACGGCTCGCGCCAGACCTTTGACCGCAACAAGGTGCTGACCTCGCTGTTGCGCGCCTGCGACAAACGCACCATCTCGCTGCAGGAGCAGGAGCAAATGGTTGACCAAATCGAGCAAAAGCTGCAAAACGATTTGGCCCGCGAGGTGCCGTCGCGCGCCATTGGCGCCATGGTCATGGAGCAGCTCAAGCAGCGCGATCAGGTTGCCTACGTGCGCTTTGCCTCGGTCTATCGTCAGTTCACCGACGTGTCCGACTTTGTCGACGAGCTGCGCGATTTAATCAACGAAAAGTAATTTTTATAGCACTATTTACAACTCGCAATTAAAAAGACAGGAGCTGCGGCTCCTGTCTTTTGCGTTGTATGGCAATTGTGCCGTTAGACCTCCATAAAAATCGGCAGCACCATGGGGTTACGCTTGGCCTTTTTGCTCAGGTAGGCGGTCAGCTCACCCTTGATGGCGTTTTTCATGGTCGACCAATCGGCGGCACCGGTGTTACGCGAGCGCTCCAGCGCATTGCGCACGACGTTTTGCATATCCTTGTTGAGTGAGTCTGGCTCACGGCTAAACATAAAGCCGCGCGTCACGATGTCGGGTCCCGAAACGACATTGCCGTCGCTGTCCAGCGACACGCAGACGACGACAAGACCGTCCTCGGACATATGCTTGCGCTCGCGCAGAATTACGCCGCCGATGTCGCCGACGCTGTTGCCGTCAATGAGCACACGGCCCGACGGCACAGTGGTTGTCAGCTTGGCACCGTTCTGCGTAATTTCAAAAACGCGGCCGATGTCGCCGATGAAGACGTGCTTGGCATCCATGCCCATCTGTTTGGCCAGATTGGCGTGGGCGCGCATATGGCGATACTCGCCGTGCATGGGCATAAAGTACTTGGGCTTGGTCATGGCCAGCATCAGCTTAAGCTCCTCCTGGCAGGCGTGACCAGACACATGGATATCGGCCAGCTTTTCGTAGACGACATCAGCGCCCTTGCGCATCAGCTCGTTGATGACACGTCCCACGGTTTTTTCATTGCCGGGAATGGCCGAGGCCGAAATGAGCACCTTATCACCGGGCGCAATTTCGACATATTTGTGGCCGGAGATTGCCATTCGAGAGAGCGCCGACATCGGCTCGCCCTGACTGCCGGTGGTGATGACCACCAGCTTGTGGCGCGGCACACCCTTGATTTGGTTGATGTCAATAACGGTGTTGGGCGGCAGCTTGATATAGCCCAACTCGGTGGCGACGCGCATAATATTTTCCATACTGCGGCCGGTGATGGCCACCTTGCGGTTGACCTTAGCGGCGGCATCGATAATCTGCTGTATGCGGTGGACGTTGGACGCGAAGGTGGCGACGATAATGCGATGATCGCAGCCCTTGAACAGCGCGTCGAAGGTGTCGCCCACCTTGCGCTCGCTCATAGTGTAGCCCGGCCGCTCGGCGTTGGTGCTGTCGCTCAACAGGCAGAGAACGCCCTTTTTGCCCAACGCGCCGAAACGCGCGAGATCAATCATTTTGCCCTCGACCGGTGTCGAGTCAATTTTGAAGTCGCCGGTGTGGACAATAACGCCCATCGGCGTGTGGACGGCCAGACTGACGGCGTCGGCGATACTGTGGTTGACGGCTATCAACTCAATTTTGAACGTGCCGCACTGCACGACCGTGCCGGCCTCAACGCGGTGCAGCTTGGCCTTTTTCAGGTAGCCCGACTCCTCCAGCTTGATTTCCAGCAGACCGGCCGTCAGGCGCGTGCAGTAAACGGGGGCCTGCAGCTGCGGCAGCAGGTAGGGGATAGCGCCAATGTGGTCCTCGTGGCCGTGCGTGAGGAAAATAGCGCGCAAGCGATTGCGATGCTTGACCAGATAGGTGATGTCGGGAATGACCAAGTCAATCCCCAGCAGTTCATCGTCGGGAAACGCAAGGCCGCAGTCGATTAAAATCATGTCATTGCCATACTCGATGACCGTCATGTTTTTACCGACCTCATTGAGCCCGCCCAGCGGGATAATTTTCAGTTTTTCTGCCATGTTGGTTTTATTCTCTCCTGTTCTGAAATGGTTTTGCCCGCACGCAACACGACCGGCGGCTGTCCGCGTGTTTCCACGCAAAAGGCAACCGCCGTGCCGCCATCATTGCGCACGGTTGGCATTTGGTTTTCTATGTTAAGGGCAGTGCACGGCCGCCCTCACAGTCACTCAATAGCAGTATCCTATCATATGTCAACTGATTTGTATAGCTTTTTTTAACGACGTATTTCGCAGCCATGCGACAAGCGGACGAGTTGTCCGCCGTTGACAGCGCGGCAGCAGCTATGGTATGCTAATCGCAATCTGGAGAGATGTCCGAGCGGTTTATGGAGCTGGTCTTGAAAACCAGTGACCCGAAAGGGCCGGGGGTTCGAATCCCTCTCTCTCCGCCATCGCTTATGCACCACATTTATTCGTAAGTGTGGTGCGTTAGCATTTGTGTGCTGTTTTCCGTTGGCGCACGGTGTGTCGGCACCACTCAGCGCGTGTGCAAGCCGTTTTCATCGCGGCGTTTGTGAAGATTTTGGCCACCTACACAAAAGCTCGCATCTTTTTTCGAAAGTGTAGGATTACAATAGAAGTGTTACAGGAGGAATAAAAAGGTAGCGAATAGGCGAACCAAGTGATAAGGTTGAGTTACCACACAACAACCGGTCAGGAGGTCACCTATTCGCTATGGAT
>JAVBPM010000076.1:0-34436 GCA_031549605.1 Oscillospiraceae bacterium
TGTGACGGGCAGCCCTATATCGTGCCGCTTAACTTTGGTTGTGAGTGGCAGGGCGAGGCGCTGACGCTGTGGTTGCATGGTGCACGCGAGGGCCGCAAGCTGGACATGGTTGCCCAGAACGGTGTCTGCTGCTTTGAAATGGACGACGGCGGACGCGTGGTCGAGGATACACAGGCCGAGCGGTTTACCGCCGCCTATACGTGCGTGATGGGCGAGGGGCACATCGAGCTGGTGACCGATGACGAGCAGAAGCGCAAGGGGCTGGCGCTGCTGATGGCGCATGTGGCGCCGGGTCGCGACTTTGCCTTTCCGCAGCCGGTGCTTGACGCCGTGGCGGTGCTGAAGCTGACGGTCGAGCGTTACTCGGCCAAACGCAACGGCGGCTAGACAAAAAAATAACAGGGCGCTCTGCTAATCGGCAGGGCGCCCTGTTGATTATGCGCGGTAGAAGGCCTCGATGTCCCAGATGCTGACACCGTTGGTGGGTGCCGCCGTCTTTTTGTTGAAGGTGAAGCGCAGCGACGAGGTTACGATGCTGTCAAACTGGATGCGCTCCTTGCTGCTGTCGGTGGCGTTTCGCGCCTTGGACGGCAGGTCGGGGCCGGCCTGCATGGTGGTGCCGGTCGTCAGTGTGACCCACTGGTCGGTTGTGCCCGGCTTGAGGTACTCGATTTTGTACGAGGCGATGCGGTCGCCGTACTGCATGGCGGTCAGCTCGTTGATGCGGCAGTTCTCTTTCAGCGGAATGGTCAGCGTTGAGGTGACGATCGAGTCGGTGGTCGCCCAGCGTGAATCAACGGCGCTGTCAAAGGCGTTGGCCGCGCCGTAGGCGGTGTTGTTATGATAGACGTTGCTGGCGGCCGGGTCGCCGCCGAGCGCCGTGCGGAACAGGTTCAACGCGCCGGGCTTGTTGCGGTAGCCATTGACCGAGTGCTCGCTGCACACCAGCTCGTTGTTGAGCGCTGAGTAGGTGCCGCCGTATTGGCAGTCGATTTCCTCACAATACTGGCCGTATTTGTGTGGGTCGGACAAAAAGCTCTCCAGCGTGGTGTCACGGTGCTGCAAATGATAGGCGGTGTAGCCGGTCAGCACGCTGCGCTGCGTGACCTTGCAGGCGCTTACCCTCGTCTGGTCGATATAGCGCAGCAGGCTGGGCACCGCGATGGCGGCCAGTATGGCGATGATGATTAACACAACGATGAGCTCAACCAGCGTAAAGCCCTTTTTGCTAAGCCTCATATGTTTCCTCTGTCAGTGAGATTTTGTCGCTTATAGTATGGCGCGCGTTGTCTCTACTACACATGACGGCAGAATTTGCCGCGCGTTCCGCTATTTTTTCGATTTTGGAGTCATGAACAGTAGCGCGGCGGGCACGGCTGAATTGATGGGCAAAGTGCAAATAATTCTAAATGATATATTTACGACGATGCATACGCTTAAGCCGCATAAGCAACCAGCCGCCGACAATAACGGCCGACAAAATGAGCGACACGCGCAGCGTGATGAGCAGCGTGCCCTCAAAGCGCATGCCGGCCAGTTGGGCGATTTGCTGTACCAGCACGGCGCTGATGTCCTTGAAAAACAACAGCGACAGCAGGTAGGCGTAGACGGCGCTGATCATACCGTGCAGCAGTTTGCCGGCGATATATGTCCAGCTGCGCAGCCCGCTTTTGGATAAAAAGCTGAGCACCTGCGCGTGGACGCTGATGCCCGCCCAGCCCAGCATAAAGGCGGCCATTGACAAACTGGCGTTCATACTGACACCGGCGCTTTGCAGCGACCACAGACCGCTGGTCAGCTCAATCAGACCGGTCAGCAGATGATTGGCCTGCTCGCTGTCAAAGCCGATCGGCTCCAGCAGCGTGCCCAAGCTTTCGCCGACGGCGGGCAATAGGCCGAACTGAAAGAGCATACGGATGGCCACAGTGAAAAAGACGACAAAGGCGCAGATGTTGAGCACCGATTGGAATGAGGTCGTCACCGATTGGGTGAAGGCGGTGGTCAGTCCGAGCGGTGGGCGCGACATCGTGTGCGCCGGCATCGGCCGCGCCGAGCGTTTGTAAAAGCGAAAAACCAGCCCGACCGTCACCGAAGCGGCGACATGCGCGAGGTAGAGCAGCAGCCCGACGCGCGAGCTGGCAAATACGCCGACGCCGACGACGCCGAAGATAAAGGCGGGGCCGGAGTTGTTGCAAAAGGCGAGCATGCGCTCGGCCTCCTCCTTGCCGCACAGCTTATTTTCGTAAAGCGACAGCGCCGTGCGCGCCCCGACGGGGTAGCCGCCGATAAAGCCCATGGCCAGCGCCGTGCCGCAGGCGCCGTTGACGCGAAACAGCGGCCGCATGATTGGCTCAAGCAGCCGTCCCAGCGCCTGCGCGACGCCCAGCTGCACCAGCAGCGTCGACAGCACGAAAAAGGGAAAGAGCGATGGAATGATGATGTTGAAGCAAAGCGTCAGGCCGTCGCGCGCCGACTGGGTGGCCTGTTCGGGGCGCAGCAGCAGACCGGCCAGGCAGAGCAAAACGGCAACCGTTGCCGCCCAGTCTGTCCACCGGCTCTTGGCTTGATTTGGCATGACCTCACCTCAGGGTATCTTATGAGCAAAAGCTTGGCAGACAGAACGTGTTTTTTGCCGCGCGGCGCGCATATGTATAACAGGACGGGAGGGATGCGTATGCCCAAAGATGTTAAAGACCAAAAGCCGACGCTGCTTGAGCGTGCGGCGGCCATTATGGACTTGCCGGCCGACACCGTGGCGGGGCTGCCGCGCGTGGAGATTATCGGCTTGCGGCAGTGCTATGTCAGCCAACACAAGGGGTTGCTGGTGTATGAGGACGACTTGATTTCAGTCAACGGCGGTCGCGCCGCCATTAAATTGCACGGCAGCGGGCTGGTCATTCGCGCCATGGACGCCGGTTCGCTGTTGGTCGAGGGCCAGCTGCAATCGGTTGAATTTGTCTACTGAGGTGGCGGTATGCAAAAAATCATCAATTTGGGGCGCGGCAGCCTGTGCCTGAGCGTTGAGGGGCCTTTTCCCGAGCGCTTTCTCAACCTGTGTGCCGAGCATGACATTGCCTTTTGGCAGGTTAAGCGGCTGGGCAAAACATCGTTGCAGGTCAACGTCAGCTGGCCGCAGCGCCGCAAGGTGGCGGCGCTGGCCAAGCAGGCCGGCTTTACCGTGCGGCGCGAGGGAGAGCAGGGCGTGCCGGTTTTTTGGCGTCAGCTGCGCAAGCGGCTGGGTCTTGTCATTGGGTTGGGGCTGTTTGCCGCCATGATTGGCATTATGTCTCGCTTTGTCTGGGACATTGAGGTGGTGGGCAATGTGACCATCCCGACCGAAAAGATACTGCTGCACCTGCAGGAACTGGGCGTTGGCATCGGTACACCGGTGGGCAGCATTGTGTCGCGCGACATCAAGGAGTCGATGCTGCTGCAAATCAACGAGCTGAGCTGGCTGGCCGTCAATGTCAAGGGCAGCCGCGCGACCGTTGAGGTGCGTGAGCGCGACTTGGGCGAGCCGCGCGTTGACGAGTCGGTGCCCTGCCATCTGGTGGCGCGCAAGCCGGGCGTTATTGTGGCGCTGGAGGCGCGGCAGGGACAGTACAAGGTGACGCTTGGCGCGACGGTCAATGCCGGTGATATACTGGCCAGTGGCGCGATGGAGAGTCCCAACGGCACGCTGCGCATGGTACACGCCATGGGTGAGGTGTACGCGCGGACGTGGTACGACATCGAGGGCTGTGTGCCGCTGACGGCGTCGGGCAAGCAGTATACCGGTCGCGCCAGCAAGACCTACACGCTGCTGTTGGGCACCGGCGCAAGCGCGCCGACGCTGGGCGGTACGGGCGGCTTTGCCGCCTTTGACAAAAAAGAAAGCCGGCGGAAGCTCAAGCTGCCGCCGGGCGTGACACTGCCGTTGACTATGGTGACCGAGGAGTACATCGAGTATGTGGCGCAGCCGTACACCATGAGTCTCGAGGTGGCAAAGGCGGCGCTGATGAAAAACCTGCAGGCGCAGCTGTCGCAGCGCAGTGAGCAGGCTGAGGTGCTGGACAAGAACATCACATGGCGGCAGGAAAACGGCGTGCTGTACGGCCGGTTGACGGCCGAGTGCCGCGAGCAGATTGCCCAAGAGCAGACCTTTGACCCGCTGACCATTCCGACGCCAACGCCGCCGCCGAACGCCTCGCCCTAGCGGCTGACAATGTACCAGCCCAGCGCCGCCAGCTGCAAAAAGCAGAAGGCGGGTACCAGCAACGTGAATTTTTTGTGTTGGGTCTTGTGCCGCAGCAGCTGCATCGCCAGCAGCGCGCCAAACGGCCCGGGCAGCGACCACCAGAGCAGGGTAGACTCGCGTGTGCGGGGTTTGGCCGTGCGCGCGGCGCGCTTGTCGCGGGCGTAGAGGCAGAAGGCGATGAGGTTGAGCGTTAACAGCAGGGTGATGATAATCGTTTGAATATCCATGGCGGCTCTCTTTCGGTTCTATTGGTGCGCGACGACGCATAGAATGGCTAAAAAGGGAGAGTGAACGTATGAATGACGCGCAACTGTTGGCGCTGGCAAAGCAGTATCTGACACTGAAAAAGCAGATTAGGCTGCTGGAGAACGAATTAAAAGACACCGAGTTGGCGATTAAGCGCGGCATGGGTGATGAGCGCGAGAGAACGTTCGAGGGCATCCGCGTTTCGATAACGCCGTATACCACCCATCACTTTGACAGCAAGACCTTTGCCGTCGATGCGCCGGCGGTGTATAAGCAATATTTGCTCGAGAGTAAGCGCACGCGTTTCTGCGTGCAGTAGAGAAAAGGCGGGCCGGGGGCCCGCCTTTTTGCGTTATGTGTTGATATCGCGCTTGGGGTACAGCAGGTAGGCAACGGCCAGCATGACGGCGGCAATCACCAGTGTCAGCGCCGTGAAGGGCGTCCACAGGCCGTGCTCAAGCAGGCGCAGCGCCGAAACGTATTCAAACGGCGTCAAGTACTTGAGAAAGGACAACTGCTCGCTGCTCTGGCACAGCACGCTGATGAGGTAGAAGCCGAGCAGCGCCATGGAGGCCAGCGACGGCGCGCGCTTGGGTCGTCGGCAGCCGGCGGCGGTCAGTAGCCCCAGCGCGGCAAAAAAGAGCATGAACGCCAGCATGGCGACGGTCATTTCGGCGGGATAGGGCGCATTAATGCCGGCGCTGGCAAAGGAGAGCAGCGAGCCGAGCGCGGTAAAGGCGCAAAAGACAAGGCATTGCAGCACTACGACCAGTAGCTTTTGGGTCAGCACGCTGGTGCGCGTAACGGGGCGGGTCAGCAAAAAATCGGCGGTTTTGTCGCTCTCCTCGTTGGACAGCGTGCCGGCACCGGCCATGGCGGCAAAGATGCCGCCGGTCGCCAGTAGAAAGACGTGGATGATGCCGTAGTATTCGCGCGGGTCGGTCAGACTCAGCCCGACCATGCCAAAGAAAGCCTGCAGAATGCGCGGCATTTTATCGAACATGGCGGTCATGTCAGGGCCACCGCTTGAGATGTTGCCAAACTTCCACATGCTGAGGTAGACGAGCAGCACGGAAATCGCCGACCAAATGAGCGTGCCCTTGAGGCGGGCGCGGCATTCACGATTAAAAATGGTCACAGATGCACCTCCTAAACGGTGGGGATGTCTTTGCGCCGGTAGATAACAGCGCCGGCGGCCAGACAGGCGGCGGCGATGACCAGCGAAAGCGCGACAAAGGTCGCGTCAAAGCTGCCCTTAAAGGTGATGTCAAAGGTGTTGAAGTAGCAGAAGGGCGTCAGGTAGCTGATAAAGGTGGTCTCGCCGCCCGACGACTCAATCATGCGCAGCGCGAAGAAGGCAAAGACTATGCCCAAACTGACGGGCAGCACCGCCTTGACGCGGTGAAAGACGACGCCGGCGAGCACGCCGATGGCCCAAAACACCAGCTGCAATAGCAGCATGACAATCGCCAGCCGTCCGAAAGCGCCAATGGAAATGTCGGTGGTGTCGGCAATCAGCATGGTCATGGGCACCGTGACGATAAAGTAGACGCCGGTGGTGCACAACAGCAATAGGCCGGTCGCCGACAGCTTGGCGGCATAAATGGACAGGCGCGTCTTGGGCTTGGAAAAGAGAAAGTCGCAGGTCTTGTCGCGCCACTCCTTGTGCATGACGCGCATGCCCAGCATGATGGCTTGAATGGAGGCGCAGACGCTGATGTAGAGAAACACCAATCCGGCAAAATAGCCGGCCGGCGTGCCAAACATGTCGGCGTGCAGCCCCAGCAGCTTAAAGGCGTCGCCCAGCGAGTCCATGATGCCGCTGTTGTCCATGGCGTCCTTGAAGGTGGGGTAGAGCGCCATCAGCATCAGCGTGACGGTAATCAGCGTGATGACCCAGCCCAGCGTCACCTTGCGCGCCGCTTTGATTTCAAAGGCAAACATAGGTCACGCCTCTTTCTGGTAGTAGTGCAGGAAAATTTCCTCCAGCTCGGGTTCGCGCGCCGTGAAGTCGACAATGTCGAGTGCGGCTATTTGCTGCAACACCGGCTTGAGGTCGCCGCGGTAGAGGAAGGTGATGGTGTTGCCTTCGACATGACCGTTTTTCGCGCCCAGCGCGACAAAGGCGTCGAGCGCGGGCGCGCCCTGCGTCTCGATAGTAAAATACTTATAGGCGTTGGCCTTGAGGTTCTTCAGCGTCTCGGTGGTAATCAGACGCCCCTCTTTGATAATCGCGACGCGGTGGCACATGCGCTGCACCTCGCTGAGTACGTGCGACGAAAAAAGAATGGTTGCGCCGCGTTGGCTTTCGCTTTCCAGCAGCCGGAAAAAGGTCTGCTGCATCAGCGGGTCAAGGCCCCCGGTCGGCTCGTCGAGAATAATGACGCGCGGCTGGTGCAGCAGGCCCTGCACAATGCCGACCTTCTTTTTGTTGCCGTAGGACAGGTCGTCGATTTTACGCGTCAGGTCGAGATCCATGATTTCGGCCAGCTCTTTGATGCGCGTGTCGCAGTTTTTGCCGTAGAACTGCGCCGAATAGCGCAGCAGGTCAATGACCTTGAGATTGTCGTAGTAAAAGACCTCGCTGGGCAGGTAGCCGACCTCGCTGCGCGCCGCGACGCCGTCGAGCTGGCTGTCGTGGCCGAGAATGGCCGTGCTGCCCGCCGTCGGCTTGATGAGTCCCAACAGCGTGCGGATGGTGGTCGACTTGCCGGCGCCATTGGGGCCGATAAAGCCAAAAATCTCGCCCTCCTCGACGCCGAAGCTGACGTCAATGACACCGCGCGCTTTGCCGTAGCTCTTGGTTAGGTTGTTGACTTCAATGGCTTTCATGGCTTTCATCCTTTCGATAATAGCAGGTCTTTAATAAATCAAGCAGGGTGTTGACGTCGCGCTGCAACGCGGGATAGTCGACATCGTGCCAACGCAGCCCCGCGCGCTTCTGTCGGTCAAGCTCGGTCTGGGAATAGCCGCTGATGGTGTAGTAAATCGAGCGAATGGCGACATTCGGATCGATGTCGGGCCGAAAAAGGCTGGTGTCGACATTGTCAAGCACGACGGCGTAGCCGGCCGCTATCAGTTTGGCACCGTGCGTCTGCGCCAGCGTGCGGCAAACGGGACTGTCGTCGGTGTGGGCGGTGTAGGCGAAGTCAAAAAGGCTGGGGTGCTTGCCCGTCAGCTCCAGTTTGAGCGCCATCATGTTGCGCCAGCGGGCAATCATGTCGCGGTTGGTGTTGTCAACGCGATTGTAGAAGTCGCGCATCAGCGCCTCCATCACATAGTCGTAGAGATAGGTGAAAAAAGTCTCTTTGTTGCCGAAGTAGTGGAACAACGCGCCCTTGGAAATGCCGGCTTCCTTTACCACCTCGTCGGTCGACGCGCTGGTGTAGCCCTTGGCGGCAAATACCCGCAGGCCGGCGTCGAGTATCTGCTGCCGCTTGGCCTCGGGCAGCGCGTGAAAGGTTTCGTACATGGCGCACCTCCTTGTATGCAAGCTATACTGCCGTTGACTGTCCTGGTCAGTCAACGGCAGTATAGCACCGGCGCGCAGGCGTGTCAACAGGTTTTTTTGTCATTCCAATGCGGCTAGGCAAGCAGCTTGAAAGCGCCCATACCTAAAATGAAAAGGGCGGGCAGGTATCTGAAAATAGGCCGGTTGGACAGACGGCAGCCCTTGCGTCCCAACAGGTTTCCACCGGTGAGCAGCAGCAGGTGGCTGCCGACAAACAGCGGTGGCGCGATCCACGGCAGGTCGTGGGACAGGCCGATGCTGAAGGCCAGCAACGCGTTGTCCAGCGCCATGCCCAGCCCCAGCAGATTGGCCTCGCGGGAGGACAGCGGCCGGTGGTGGGCCTCGTCGCGCTCGTCGCCGTCGGAGCGCGACTCTTTCAGACTGATGAGACCGGCGAGAATGAGCAGGCAGCCGCCCAGCGCTTCGGCGGCGCGCAGCGGCACAGTACCACGCACCGTTTTGGCCAGCACGACGGCCAGCGCGCTGATGGCAAAGCCCCACGCGGCGGTTTGCCACAGCCGTTTGCCGCGAATGGCCACGGCGTTAAGGCCATAGGAAAAGCCAACGAAAAAAGCATCAAACGCCGAAAAGAATGCCAATGTAAGCAATGACAGCATACGTTTCACCCTACTCATCGTATGCCGGCTGCCGCGCCGGTGCTATCGTCGGCGGGTGACGCATAGGTTGTACGGGGTGAGCGCATTGCAGGGGTTGGATATGGTGGTGGTGGCCGGTTACATGGCCATGATTTTGGTGGTGGGGCTGTGGACGGGGCGGCACGTAAAAAGTGTTCGCGATTTTAATGTGGCGGGCAAGACTTATGGCCTGTTTACCATGGTGGCGACGCTGTCGTCGTCGTTTATCGGCGGCGGCTTTTCCAATGGAAACGCCGCCGAGGTCTTTTCCGAAGGGATTGGCAACACCGTAGCGCTGCTTGGGTTTTCGCTGGGGCAGCTGCTGATTGGCGCACTGCTGCTGCCGCGTGTGCGCGATTTGGGCCGTTGCACATCGCCGGGCGACATTATGGCGCGTGCCTACGGTGCGCCGGCGCGGCTGGTCACGGGGCTGTGTGCCTTTTTCTTTTCGGTCGGCGTGCTGGCGGTGCAAATTGCCGCCATCGGGCACATCTTTCGCCAGCTGCTGGGTGTGCCCTATGCGTTGGGCATCGTGTTGGGGGTTTCGATTGTGCTGCTCTACTCGACCACGGGCGGCATCGCGTCGATTATTGCCATTGACCGCATTCAGTTTGTCGTGCTGATGGTGGGTATTCCGCTGTTGGTGGCCTTTGGGTTGGCGGCGGTGGGCGGTGTCGGGCCGCTGCTGGCGGCGGTTCCGGAAGGGCATAGGCAGGTGGTGCCCGACGGCGACTGGAGCGGCTTTGTCGGGCTGTTTGTGTCGCTGATGGTGGGCGAGGCGCTGGTGCCGTCGTATGTGCAGCGTATGTTTGTCGGACGTGAGCGCGACACGCTGCGCCGCGCGACGCTGGCGACCGCGGCGCTGTCGGTGCCGTTTTTCGTGCTGACGGGCGCTGTGGGGCTGCTGGCTTTTGCGTTGGATAGCGAAATTGTCGCGTCGATGGCCATGCCGGCGCTGATACTGCGTGTCATGCCGATGGTGTTGCGCGGCGTGGTGATTGCCGCGATGCTGGCCATTGTCATGTCGTCGGCCGACACGATTTTGACCTCGGCCACGGTCGGGCTGGCCAACGACGCTATTCTGCCGTCGGTCAAACTCAGCGCTAAGGCACAGCTGCGCTTAACGCGCGGCATCAACGTCGTGACCGGTGTGCTGGCCACGGGTATTGCCTTGAGCGGGTTGGGCGTTTTCCAGCTGTTGCTGTTCTCCTATCAGTTCTGGGCGCCGGTGGTGCTGGCGCCGTTGCTGGCGGCGCTGGCCGGTCGACCGCCCCGTGCGGCGGCGCTGTATGTGGCCATGGCGGCCGGTGCCGTGGTGACGTTGTTGCTGCACGGCCACACGCTGGGCGTGGCGGCCGGTTTTGCCGCCAACGGGCTGGTGGTGCTGTTATGCAGCCGAAGGCGCATTGGCAAATAATTGACGCCAGAAAAGCTTTTAATTTATACTTTTGTGTGATACAATGAGGTGTCCTTAGTCTATTACTGTTGCCCATTGTTGCTGTGGAGGAAACCTAACGATGAAAAGAGTGCTTTTGAGCCTGTTGCTGGTCGCTGCGCTGCTATGCGCGCCCTTTTATGGCCTCGGTGTTGCTGTGGCCGAACCGGCAGCGACCGATGATCAGTTGATGCCGTTCAGCGCCGAATACCAGCAGTATCTGATTGATCTGGAGAACGGCGACACAGCCAAATATGGCGGGTATATTCCGCCACCCTACAAGATTAATCCGCCCAAGATGCGGGAAGAAGGGTTACAAGCGCCGGCACAACTGCCGTTGTCCTACAACCCGCGTCCGCTGGGGCTGACTGTGCCGATCAAGGACCAGGGCAGCAACGGCACCTGCTGGGCCTTTGCCACCTCGGCCGCTATGGAGACGATGCTAAAGGTGTCAACGGGCCGCAACGTGATTATCTCGGAAGAGCATATGCGTTTTATGCTGAGCTCGGATAATCATGTCAAGTCGCAGGGCAAGGGCTATTACACGCGTACGCCTGATGGTGGTGGCCACTCCTGGATGTCGTCGGGCTATCTGACGAATTGGACGGGTGCTGTGCTGAACGCAACCGTGCCCTACCGCACGTCCAGCTATCAGCCTTGGCCAGCCAACATGGACACTGCACCGGTCAAATATGTCACCGAGTATATGTATGTTCCCACCGACAAGGTCTCAATCAAACGTGCCGTCATGGACTATGGTGCCGTTGAAACTTCGATGTGGGCCGGAGATGGACTCACCGCCAATTCGTTGCTTACATACTACAACACGACCAATTATGCCTTTTACCAGCCGGTCAATCTCGGTAGCAACCACGCCGTTGCCATTGTCGGTTGGGACGACAACTTCAGTCGTGATAAGTTTAACGCCGCTTACCGGCCGACGTCCAACGGTGCTTGGCTGGTTCGAAACAGCTGGGGTACCGACTTTGGTGATGGCGGCTATTTCTGGGTGTCCTATGAGGACCAGGTGTTGAAGGTTGTTGACAATGCCGATGATGACGAAGAGGCTGATTACTCAGTCGTCAAGTCGGTCAGAGACGCTTCGACCGACTACAAAATGCTGCAGCACGACCAGCTGGGCAATACCACGCTGCGCCTTAGCATGTACAGAACGTTGTACTTTGCCAACGTCTTTACCGTTGATGCCGCGACGGCAGCGACGTACAGCCGCATTGAAGAGGTTATGTTCTTAAACTGCAATGTCGGCGCGCAATACAAAATTTATATCGTTAAGCTCAGCGGTGCTATGCCGCGCGTGTCGAAATTGGGCACGCCAGTGTATTCCGGCACCGCCGCCTACTACGGCTATACGACGGTCAAGCTGCCGAAACCGATGACGGTCAGTGCCGGCAAGTATGCTGTCGTCGTGCAAAGTACAGCGGCGCCCGGCGACTGGAGTATTTACGGCACCGAAGAGTCGTACCCGGGCTCACAGGTTGCTGTGGTCAATGCCGGCGAGAGCTTTGTGGCGCACACCGATGTGTTTACCGAACAGACGTCGATGAACTACTGCATTCGCGCCATTTTGGCCAAGCCGGTCAAAACGGTCAAACAGTCGGAGATTGCACCCAATTTTGGCGTGTCGGCCAGCTCGAGTCTTTCGACGACTATGACGTTGAACGGCAACGCGCTGACCTCCATCAAGTGTGGCAGCACACTGCTGTATGAAGGCAGAGACTATACCGTGTCGGGCAATACCGTCACGTTCTTGAGCTCCTATCTCCAGACCGGCGATGTCCACAAGGTGTTGACGCTCAAGTTTAGCACCGGCAACAGTCGCGTCTTTTACGCGCATAGGCAGGCCATTACGCTTGCCGGTGTGGAAATGACGGGCGCAACCAGCATTGGGTACGATGTGTCTGTGACACCGACATATTCCTACAAGCCGGTTCAGCCGATGATTAGCTATCAGTGGCAGACTTCCACGGCGGCCAACGGCCCGTGGGCGAATGTGAGCGGCGCGACGGGCAGCACATGGAGGATTGGCAGTTTGAGCCTGGGCTGTTACGTCCGCTGTATGGCCGTCATTAGCGGGGGCGGAGACGTTGCCGCGACGACGCAGTACAGCAATGTGATGGGGCCGATTGACAACAGCGTCTATTACACTGTCAGCTATAACGCCAACGGCGGCTCGGACGAGCCGGCGATACAGTATAAGAAGCAGGGCACCGCGTTGACGTTGCCGTTGCAGAAGCCGACCCGTACCGGCTATGTGTTCCGCGGTTGGGCGTCGACGTCCAGTGGCGCGGTCGCCTATCGCGTCGGCAGTACGTATTCGAATGATGCTGCCGTCACGCTGTATGCCGTGTGGCACAAGATTCCCGGCTATGTGCTCCGCAATAAGGCGGTGGAGGCGGCCAGGAATCGTCTTGCCGGTGCAACGCTGACCGGATTGAATCGGCCGGAATAGTGAATGCACACGCTGACCGGCGCAGCCGCAGCGTTGTGACCGACCGGGTTGAAATTTTTGAACGCAGCCTCATTGTTGAGGTTGCGTTCTTGCATATTTACATAGCGACTAGCCACAATAGCCTTGGGGTGAGGCATTTGAATGCGGCAAAAAGAATGGGTCGACAGACGTTGCGGTTTGACAGTCGGCCGACCATTTTGGCCAGCGCCTGCGTCGCGGGCAAGCGCGAGAGCGAGGGCCCACTGGGCAAGACCTTTGACTACACCACCAACGACACGACCTTTGGCGAAAAAACGTGGGAGAAGGCCGAGTCGCGGATGCAAAAGGATACGCTGGGACTGCTGTCCAACAAGGCCAAGGTGCCGCTGGACAGCATTGATTTGCTGTGCGCCGGCGACTTGCTGAACCAGTGCATTGGCACCAGCTTTGGCGTGCGCGAGAGTCAGCTGCCCTGTTTGGGGTTGTACGGCGCCTGCTCGACCATGGCCGAGTCGCTGCTGGTGTGTGCCATGGCTGTCGACGGCAAGTATGCCCAGCATGCCGTGGCCATGACCTCGTCGCACTATTGCAGTGCCGAGCGGCAGTACCGTATGCCGTTGGAGTATGGCGGCCAGCGCGCGCCGACGGCGCAGTGGACGGTGACGGGCGCCGGCGCCTGCTTGGTCAGCAACGAAACAGCGCCTAATTTGCCGCGCATTACCCACGCGACGGTGGGTAAAATCGTTGACTGCGGTGTGACCGACGCGGCGCATATGGGCGGCGCGATGGCACCGGCAGCCTATGAGACGATACGTGCTTTTTGGCAGGACACCGGCATGAAGCCGAGTGATTTTGATTTGATTGCCACCGGCGATTTGGGAGCTGTGGGCAAGGCGGTGGTTGAGGACTTGTTTAAGGCCGATGGCATTGAACTCAGCAAGCGTTACAACGACTGTGGGTTAATGATTTTCGACGCCAACAGTCAGGACGTCCATGCCGGCGGTTCGGGCTGTGGGTGTGGCGCTGTCGTGCTGTGCGGGCACCTGCTGGAGAGGATGCGCGCGCAGGTGCTTAAGCGCATTTTGTTTTGCGGCACCGGCGCGCTGCTGTCGCCGGTCAGCAGTATGCAGGGTGAGAGCATTCCCGGCATCTGCCATGCCGTTTGCATAGAACTGGGGGCATAGCCATGACAGTCATGGATTTGATAAAAGCTTTCGTGGTGGGCGGCGCGCTGTGTGCCATTGGGCAAATTGTCATTGACAAGACGCGGCTGACACCGGCACGGCTACTTGTGATTTACGTCGTCAGCGGCGTATTGCTGACGGCGGTGGGCGTCTACGGTCCGCTGGTCGACTGGGCGGGCGCCGGCGCGACGGTGCCGCTGACCGGCTTTGGCTACGCGTTGGCCGAGGGCGTTAAGGCGGCGGTGGACAAGGACGGCTTTTTTGGCATCTTTACGGGTGGGCTGACGGCGACGGCAGCCGGTGTGGCGGCGGCCATAGTCTTTGGCTTTGTCTGCGCGCTGCTGGCCAAGAGCCGCGATAAGTCGTAGGTGGTGGTCATGCTGTGGGCTGACATACAAAGGGCGAAAGAACTGAAGAGTTCCTTCGCCCTTTTAACTTGTGTATCGATGGGTTAATGCGTTCACGTACGCTCTGTGTTGCCACACTCGCTGCACGCTCCGTCGTGCAGTGAAAACGCGCCGCCACACTGCCGGCAAAGCCAAAAGCACTGCTGCGATACGACAATCAGTGCCAGTTGACAAATGCCGATACAAGGAAAATCGGCAGCAGAAATACGCCGAGGAAGAGCAGGATGTTGTGCGGCAGCAGCGAGCCGGCGGCGTTCATGTAGGTGAGGTAAAAGAACAGCAGCAGACCGCCGACGGTGCAGAGCGTGTGGAAAAACAGGTTGAGCCGTGTGGCGTTCTTGAGCTTAATAGAAGAGATGATGCACTCGGTGTAGGTGACCAGATCGTTGCGTTCCATCAGTGCTGCCGGCTTGATTGAGACGGGGTTGGCGGGAGACGACAGGCTGAGCCGCTGCTCGACGTTGGGTATTTCGATGTGGTCGCTGGCGGTGGCCATGACCTCGTTAAGCAGCTTGGGCGTGATGTTGAAGTCGCGGCAGGCGAAAATGGGCGGAATGCGGTTGCGGAACAGCTTGAGCACTGCCTGCTTAACGCTGCGATCGGCGACGTATTGCAATGGGAAGATGCAGGCTAGACTCATGTTAACGGCCGAGAAGATGGCTGTTTTGGCGGGCAGCTTTTTGGGCAGTGAGACGCCCATACGCAGCATAAAGGCGCCGCTGCCGACCAGCACACGGTCGTGGTTAATTTCGGCCGAAAAGCCGCCCTCTTCGTAGAATTCAAAGTTGGAGACGGGGTGCAGTCGCTCGGTCAGCTTCATTTCGCGCAGCACATCGTCGAGCAGTAGCGACAGGTTGCTGCCGCTGGCCTTGAGTACGCTGGCCGTCTGCATCAGCACGCGACTGGCCGAGTGGTCGTTGAACATGGCCATACCGTCGAGGGTGACGCGGCCGCGCGGAAAGATGTCGCCGTCGGTCAGTACGGCCAGACCGTCGTTGGAAAAGGAACTGGCGGCCGTCCAGCCGGCGATGCAGGCACGGAAGCGCGACAGGTAGCGGCTGGTGAAAAACCACGGCAACGAGAAGGTCAGCCCAATGCTGATGGGTGCGACGGCGATGGTCAGCACCGAGTAGCACCACGGGAACTGGCCGGGTCGGCCCATGCCGACGCTGGTCAGCAGCGAGAAAACAAGTGCGGCGACCGACAAAATGGGGATGAGCCGCTGATCCATTTTGCTCGACTGATCCTTTTGCAGCGTCTGGCGTACAAAGTTTTCGGTGTCGCCCTCCAGCCGGCCAAAGGTGCCGTGCAGGTCGTAGCCGTTTTCCTGACGATAGATGATGGTGGGCTGCTCCATGCTGCCGGCGGTTTTGAAGGTGCGGAAATAGGCGGCGGTGTCCCAGTACTTGGCCCACAGCGCAAAAACAAGCGTGGTCGCGCACACGGCACTAAGCGGTATATAGGCATAGCCGCTGTTTGGAAACAGCAGCACACAGGCAACAAACAGCAGCGAGGCAAAATTGGAGATGGTCACGGCAAAGGAGCGCGACGGGCGTAGCGTGAACAGCTGGCGCAGCCCTTCAGCGATAATGTCGAGTGCAATCAGCATAATCAATAGCTGCATACCGGCAATAATGCCGAAGAAGCGGTAGGTGTGCAAAATGAGACTAAAGGCGTCGGCCATGGGCAGCGGCAGCTCCTGCGCCAGTGTGATGTAGAGCAGTGGCAGCAACACGATAAAGGCGAGGAAGCAGCGCAGCTTCATCAGCTTGAGCGAACGGCCGACCGAACGCGCCACCTGCAGTGGGTCGGCGTCGGAGGCAAACTGCGTTTCAATGCTGACGTTGCGGCGCCAACGCGCCCACAACGACGGCTTGCGCACGACGTGCGGCGCCTCCTCCGGCTCGGCAACCGGCTCGGTATCGCCACGCACAAAGTCGCGCGAGGGTCGGAATGCCGCCTCGAAGGTTTCTTTGTCGCCCACGGCAATGTCGACCGGCTTGAGCGACGTCGTGTTGTTTTCAATAAAATGGGCCTTTTCCTTGCTGATTTGCAGCAGCTTGAGCTCCTCGCTCAGGTTTTTTAGGCTGGCGGTGGCCTGTGACAGTCCCTCCTCGATTTTGGGCTTGCGCGTGAAATCGGTGGAGCGCTGGTAGTGCTCCTCGGCGATAATGTCGGCGATGGTGGGTTGTTCGTCGTGGTCAAGGCTCTCCGCTTGCAGTTGCAGGTTGCGCAGCGTGTCCTGCGAATTGGGGTTGGTCGGCTTGTTGCCGTCGTTCATACTGCACCCCCTTGCTTTTTGTTGCGGGAGTTAACGGCGGCATAGAGCAGCACGGCTGCGGCCGCCGAGACGTTGAGTGAGTTGATTTGGCCGTACATGGGGATGGACAGGATAAAGTCGCACTGCTCGCGCACCAAGCGCGACAGGCCGTCTTGCTCGGAGCCGAGTACCAGCACGGTCGGGCCGGACAGGTCGGTGGCAAAGACATCGCTGTCACCGCCGGCGTCGGCGCCGTAAACCCACAGGCCCTTGTCTTTCAGCTCTTTGAGTGTGGCGGTCAGGTTGCTGACGCGCGCGACGGGCAGAAAGGCGAGCGCACCGGCGGCGGCGCGGTCAGTCCACGCCGACAGGCTGGCGCTGCGCCGCTTGGGGATGATAATGCCGTGGGCGCCGGCGGCTTCGGCGGTGCGGCAGATAGCGCCGAGGTTGCGACCGTCCTCCACACCGTCGCAGACGACAAGCAGCGGCGGGCGGCCTGACGCGGCAGCGGCGGCCAGCAGCTCGTCGACCTCGGCGTAGCGGCGGGCGGCCACGGTGGCAATGACGCCTTGGTGGCGCTTGGTTTGACTCATGAGATCGAGCTGGGCGCGGTCGCGCTCAACGGTGACAACGCCGGCACTGCGAGCCAACTCCAACAGCTGGCGCAGGCCGTCAGCGCCCTTGGCAAAGTATAGCTTATCGAGCGAACGGTTGGCGCGCAGCGCTTCGGTGATGGCGTGCCGACCCTCAAGCTGCTCGGTGACGACAGCGTCGTCGCGTCCCGGCTGTGTTGTCGGGTCAAGTTCGGTCATGTGACACACCCCTTTTTCACCCAATGGTCAAGTTAGTTGACATATTATAGCACATTGCGTCGGCAAATAAAAGGGGTTACGGTCGACAAAAACAAGATGGCTTGATTTTTTTGCTCTTGTGTAATAATGGCGATGGGCGTATAATAAGGCGATACACATGTACTGGAGGATAAAAGGTATGGCTAAGCCGCGTTATTCGGTTGTTGTGCCCTTGTATAATGAAGAAGATGTAATACGCGAGAGTTATCGCCGCTTGACTGAGGTTATGGAGCGGTGCGGTGACAGCTACGAGTTGATTTTTATCAACGATGGCAGCCGCGACAAGACGCTGGACATTGCGTTTGAGCTGGCTGAGGCCGACAAACGGCTGCGCGTGCTGTCTTTTTCGCGCAACTTCGGACACCAGCCGGCCATCACGGCGGGCATGGACTACGCGCGCGGCGACGCCGTGATTGTCATTGATGCCGACTTGCAGGATCCGCCCGAGGTCATGCTGCCCATGATTGAAATGTGGCAACAGGGCAACGAGGTTGTCTACGGCAAACGCACGGTGCGTAAGGGTGAGACGGTTTTTAAGAAGCTGACGGCCAAGGTGTTTTACCGCACGCTCAACGCGCTGACCGACGTTGAGCTGCCGGTCGACGTCGGCGATTTCCGGCTGCTCGACCGCAAGGTAATCGAAACGATGAAGCAAATGCCCGAGCGCAACCGCTATGTACGCGGCATTGTCGCGTGGGTGGGCTATAAGCAGGCGGCGGTCGAGTATGTGCGCGAGGAGCGCTTTGCCGGAGAGACTAAGTACCCGCTCAAAAAAATGTTGGGGCTGGCGTCCAATGCCATTACCTCGTTTTCTCTTAAGCCGCTCAAGATTTCTACTTATATCGGCTGCTTTTTGTCGTTTGGCAGCTTTGTCTTTTTGATTTATGTACTGGTGCGCGGGCTTATCGACAAGGGGCTTGTCGACGGTTGGGCGTCGCTGGCGGCCATTATGCTCTTTTTCAACGGCATTGTGTTGATTATGCTGGGCATCATCGGACAGTACATCGGCCGTATTTACGATGAGACCAAGGGCCGTCCGTTGTACATTGTCAGCCAACAGTTTAACGCACCCGAGGAGGAAGCGTGAGCGCACGGTTCTTTGTCGAGGCTGATTTTGACGGCCGGCTGACCGGCGAGCAGGCGCACCACGCGGCGCGCGTGTTGCGGTTGCGGCGCGGTGAGACGGTCGCTGTCTGCGACGGTGCCGGCCGCGAGGCCGACGCCGTTGTGGCTGAGGTGACGACGGGTGAGGTGCTGCTTGAGGTTGGCGCGTGGCGCGACTGCGTTGCCGAGCCAACAGTGCTTGTGACAGTGTACATCGGCGTGGCCAAGGGCGACCGCATGGACTATGCCATTCAGAAGGCTGTGGAACTCGGCGCGGCGCGGTTGGTGCCGTTTGTGTCCAAGCGCTGCGTGGCCAAAGGCGACGGTGTCAAGCGGCTGCGGTGGCAAAAAATTGCCGAGCAGGCGGCGAGTCAGTCGGGTCGCGGCACTGTGCCCGAAGTGACGGCGGCCGTTGATTTTCAGACGGCGTGCCGCGAGGCGGCAGAGGCTGATGTGGGATTGTTTTGCTACGAGCTGCCGGTAGGCGTGCCGCTGAAGCGCGCGCTGGAGCGCGCGACACCGCGCACGGTGTCGGTGGTGTGTGGGCCGGAGGGCGGCTTCGACGCCGACGAGGCGCAATTGGCAGCGTCGATGCTGACGTGTGTGACGCTGGGACCGCGCATTTTGCGCTGTGAGACGGCGCCAGTCGCGGCGTTGACGGCGGTTTTGTATCAGTATGGTCAACTGTAGAGTGGTCAAAGCCCAAGGCTGACTGCCTTGGGCTTTGTAAAATCCATTCGGAGAATGGCGCGTATTCAAAAAGAGATGTTTACGATGTCGGTGCGGTTGCACCGGCTATGTGTGGGTCGGGTCGATGAGGTGCTTCATAGGCATCACTCCTTTCTGTTGCCGTTAGTCTACCCGACAGATGTGACAAGTCTATGAATGGATTGTCAATAATCGGTGAATAGTGAACGAGAAAGGGTGGGGACATGGAACAGACCATACAAGTCGACCGCATGGAAGAGTTGATTGCGCTGTTTGGCAGCTTTGACCACAACGTACGCTTGATTGAAACGGCCTATGGCGTGCGCGTTATCAGCCGCAGTGATGAACTGAAAATCAGCGGTGATCCCGAGCAGGTGGCGCTAGCAGCGCGCGCGGTGCAGAGCTTGCTGGCGCTGATTGCCAAGGGCGAGACCATTGACGACCAAAAGGTCAATCTGGTGCTGCAGATGATTGAGGAAGGGCAGGAACACCAGCTGCAAAGTCTGGGCAAGGGCGTTGTCTGCGTCACGGCCAAGGGCAAGCCGATTAAGGCAAAAACGCCGGGCCAGCAGCAGTACATTGACGCCATGGCCAAGCACACCGTGACCATGGGCATTGGTCCGGCGGGCACGGGCAAGACCTATTTGGCGGTCGCCGCCGCCGTGACGGCGTTTCGTGACCGCGCCGTCAGCCGCATTATTCTGACGCGACCGGCGGTTGAGGCGGGCGAGAAGCTGGGTTTTTTGCCCGGCGACTTGCAAAACAAGGTCGACCCCTATCTGCGCCCGCTGTATGACGCGATGTTTGACATGCTGGGCGCCGAGAACTACCAAAAGCATTTGGAGCGCGGCTCCATTGAGGTGGCACCGCTGGCCTACATGCGTGGCCGCACGCTGGACGACGCCTTTATCATTCTGGACGAGGCGCAAAACACCTCGCGTGAGCAGATGAAGATGTTTTTAACGCGACTGGGGCAGAACAGTAAAATTGTCGTCACCGGCGACGTGACGCAAATCGACCTGCCGGGCGACAAGCAGTCGGGACTGATTGAGGCGATGCGTATTCTCGACGGTGTTGAGGGCATTGCCATCTGTAAGTTGAGTCACAAGGACGTGGTGCGTCACGTGATGGTGCAGCGCATTATCAAGGCGTACGAGGCGGCGCAGAAACCGGCGCAAAAGCCGTCGCACGGCAGGAAAACGGCACATAGGAGTTGAGAGCGATGCGGCACGTCATTCATGTATATACTGAGCCGGGCGTTGGGCCGCTGTCGCGCGCGTGGCGGCTGGCCATTCGCCGCGCGGCACGGCGTGTGCTGCGCTGCGAGGGCGTGGACGAGCCGGTGGTTGTCAATGTGACGGTGGTGGGCGAAATGACCATCGCGCAGCTAAACCAGCGGATGCGCGGCAAGTCGGGTACGACCGATGTGCTGTCCTTTCCCAACCTCGACTGCTGGGATGACCGCGCCGACGGTCAGCGCGAGAACGCGCGAGACCCCGAAACGGGCAGGCTGGATTTGGGCGATGTGGCCATCTGCCTGCCGGTTGTGCTGGCGCAGGCAAAGCAGCTGCAGCAGAGCGCTGAACGTGAGATTAGTTACATGACGGTGCATTCGACGCTGCACCTGCTGGGCTACGACCACATCGACGAGGCCGAGCAGAAACAGGCGATGCGCGCCCGCGAAAAGGCGATACTGGCGACGCTGGGTGACTTATGAAAAGGCTGGTCAATTCGTTTGGGAATGCGGCGCGCGGCCTGCTGCGCGGATTTGCCACCGGAGGTAATCTGCTGTGGCAGGTGCTGGCGGTCGCTGTTGTGGTGGCGGTCGGGCTGTGGCTGGGCTTTGCTGCGTGGCAGTGGGTGGCTTGCGTGCTTTGTTGTGCGGCGGTCATTGCGTTGGAGTTGCTCAACACCGCCATTGAACGGCTGTGTGATGTCGTGCAACCCGAGCAAGACGCGCGGATTGGCGCCATTAAGGACATTGCGGCGGGCGCCGTACTTTGGACGGCCATCGGGTCGGTGATTGTATTTATGATTTGTATCGCTACGGCGATGAAATGAGGAACGTAATGAGAAGTGGAATGATTGCCATTGTCGGCCGTCCCAATGCGGGCAAGTCGACGCTGACCAACGCGCTGTGTGGCGAAAAGGTGGCCATTGTCAGCAACAAGCCGCAGACGACGCGCAACCGCATCTGCGCGGTGGCCAATATCGACGGCGCGCAGCTGGTGCTGATGGACACGCCCGGCTTTCACAAGCCGCACAACAAGCTGGGTGAGTATATGCAGCGCGTGGTCAAGGACAGCCTGCTCGACGTCGACGCCGTTGTGCTGATTGTCGAGCCGGTGGCGCGTATCGGCAAGCCGGAGGCCATTTTGCTGGAACGCATCAAGGCGTCGGGCGCGCCCTGCCTGCTGGCTGTCAATAAGATTGACACCGTGGCGCATACGGCGCTGCTGCCGGTGCTGCAATTGTACAGCGAGCAGCTCGACTTTACCGCCGTGGTGCCGCTGTGCGCGCGCAACGGCAATGGCGTGGCGCTGCTGGGCAAGGAGCTGGCCAAGCTGATGCCCGAAGGGCCGCAGCTGTTTCCCGACGACATGGTCACCGACCAGCCCGACCAGGTCTACGCCTGTGAAATTGTGCGTGAAAAGCTGCTGTGGGCACTGAACGAGGAAATTCCGCACGGCATTGCCTGCCTGTGCGAGCAGTGGAAGGAAACGCCTGAGCTGCTGCACATCGGTGTGTCGGTAATTTGCGAGCGCGACAGCCACAAGGCTATTGTCATTGGCAAGCACGGCGCTGTGTTAAAGAAAGTCGGCGAACAGGCGCGCGCCGAGTTGGAGAAGTTTTTTGGCTGCAAGGTCTTTTTGGAGACATGGGTCAAGGTCAAGAGCAATTGGCGCGACTCGGAGCAGCACATTCGCAGCTACGGCTTTAGCGAGGAATGAGCCAGTCGTTTACCTCCGTTGACGGGCTGGTGCTTAAGGCCACGCCCTATGGCGACAGCAGCGTGCATCTGCTGGTGCTGACGCCCGACCGGGGCAAACTCGTGCTGCGGGTGCGCGGCGCGCGTCGCAAGGGTTCGCCGCTGCTGGCGCTTGTTGAGCCGTTGGTCTACGCGCGCTTTTCGTTGTTTGAGTATCGAGGCAGGCTGACGGTTAATGAGGCCGAGGCGCACAGTTTTTTTATGCCGCTGCGGTCAAACGTGCGCCTATTGGCACTGGGGCTGTATCTGGCCGAGGTGGCCGACCGGCTGGCCGACGGCGACTGCCACGACGGGCAGCTGCTCCAGCTGCTGCTGGCGGCGCTGCATCGACTGTGCAAAGGCGAGCAGGAGGCGTCGCACATCAAGGCTGTCTTTGAGTGGCGGGCCGCCGCGCTGGCGGGGTATCGTCCCACTTTGGAGCAGTGCGCGGTGTGTCACCAGCCGCCGGTCGACGCTGTGATTGCCGTGGAGGAAGGCCATATCTGCTGTGCCGCCTGTGCGGGGCAAATCAATAGCGGCGTGCTGCCGTTGCGGCAGGGCGGCTATTTGGCGCTGCGCCATGTCATGGACAGCCCGCTGGAGCGCGTATACTCGTTTAGCGCAGACGATCACAACTGGCGCGAGGCGGCGGAGGTCTATCTGCAAACGCAGCTGATGCACGGGTTTGACAGTCTGGAATATTACCGGCAATTTGCCGATTAGAGGTAGATATGGAACAGTTTTTACAGCAAAAAACGCTGCGCACGCTGGAATTGCCGCGTGTGCTGACCATGCTGGCCGCCTGCGCTGAGAGCGAGGAGGCCAAGGCGTGGGCGCTGGAACTTACACCGGAGCACGAGGTTTATGATGTCGAGCGGCTACAGGACGAGACGACCGAGGCGGCGCAGTGTATCGGTCGGCAGGGCGGGCCGTCTTTTTCGGGGCTGCGACCGATGCAGGACATTGTCAGCCGCGCCGGTCGCGGCGGCACGCTGTCGATGCGCGAGCTGCTGCAGGTGGCGTCGCTGCTGCGCTGTGCGCGCAGTTTGGCCGACTACGCCGGTGAGCCCAAGCGCGAGCGCGGTTGTCTTGACGTGCATTTTCAGCTGCTTATGCCGGTCAAGTCGCTGGAAAATGCCATTGTAACGGCGATACTCAGCGAGGACGAGCTGTCCGACCACGCCAGTCCGGCGCTGGCCGACATCCGGCGCAAGATGCGCGCGGCGTCGAGCAAGGTCAAGGAGGTGCTGCAGCGCATTGTGGCGTCGCGCTCCAAGGCGTTGCAGGACGCGATTATTACGCAGCGCAACGGCCGCTATGTCGTGCCGGTCAAGAGCGAGCATAAAAATGACATCAACGGGCTGGTGCATGACGTCAGCTCGAGTGGTGCGACTTTTTTCGTCGAGCCGGTTGAGGTCGTTAACCTCAACAACGAAATCCACGAGTGGGAGGCGGCTGAGCAGGCGGAGATTGAGCGCATTCTCGCGGCGTTGACCGCCGATGTGGCGGCACACGGCCAGCCGATTTTAGACAACCACGACGCACTGCTTAGTCTCGACTGCATTTTTGCGCGCGCCAAGCTGTCGTATCAGATGCACGCGGCGCGGCCGACCATCAGCGAGCGGCCGGTGCTGCGGCTCAAGCGCGCGCGGCACCCGCTGCTCGACCGCAAAACGGCGGTGCCCATCTCGCTGTCGCTGGGCGACGGCTTTGACACGCTGATTATCACCGGCCCCAACACCGGAGGCAAGACAGTGGCGCTGAAAACCATCGGGCTGCTGTCGCTGATGGCGGCGTGCGGGCTGCACATTCCCGCTGACGACGGCAGCCAGATCCCCGTGTATCGCGCGGTGCTGGCTGACATTGGCGACGAGCAGAGCATTGAGCAGTCGCTGTCAACCTTTAGCGCCCACATGACCAATATTGTCGCCATTCTCAAGCTGGCAGGGCCGCAGACACTGGTGCTGTTTGACGAGTTGGGTGCCGGCACCGATCCCGTTGAGGGCGCGGCGCTGGCGCAGAGCATCATTGCCAACGCGCGCGCGTTGGGCGCGCAGATTGCCGCGACAACGCACTATGCCGAGCTGAAGGTGTATGCGCTGACAACCGAGGGCGTGGAGAACGCCGCCTGTGAGTTTGACGTTGAAACGCTCAAGCCGACCTACCGGCTGCTGATTGGCGTACCGGGTAAGTCCAACGCCTTTGCCATTTCGCGGCGGTTGGGGCTGGATGAGCGTGTTATTGAAGACGCGGGACGGCACATTGAAGCCGGTGACGCAGCGCTGGAGGATGTGCTGTCGGAACTGGAAAAGCAGCGGCAGCAGATGGAGAGCGCCCGCGCGCAGGCCGAGGACGCGGCGCGACAGGCCAGCTCAAAGCACGAGCTGATTGCCCAAATGAAGCAGGACATTGAAGCCGAGCGCAACCGCGCCGTGGAGCGCGCAAAGGCCGAGGCGTTGGCGATTTTGGACGAGGCGCGCGCGGCGGCCGACGTTGTGTATGAAGAAGTGACTAAGCTGCGTCGCAAGGCCGAGAAGGGTGACTACTCGCAGATGCAGGAGGCGCGGCTGGCCATGAAGCGCCAGCTCAACCAAGCTGAAAAAGAGGTCGGCGTGTCGGCGCACATCGCCAAGCCCAAGGAGCAGCAGCGGCCGCTGGTCATCGGAGACACGGTGGAAATGCTGCGACTGGGCGGGCAGGGCACGGTGGTGTCGCTGCCCGACAAGGACGGACGCGTGGAGTTGCAAGCGGGCATTCTCAAGGTCAAGGCGCACGTTGGCGAGTTGCGGCTGCTGGAGCAGGCGCGCGCGACGGTGGAGCGGCAGCACAAGCCGAGCGCCACGGGTCTGCAAATGCGCAGTGCGCCGATGGAGATCGATGTGCGCGGGCAGGCCGTTGAGGAGGCATTGCCTGAAATCGACGCCTACATCGACAGTGCGGCAGCGGCCAAGCTGGAAACGGTGCGCATTATCCACGGCAAGGGCACGGGTGTTTTGCGCAGCGCCGTGCAGAAGCACTTGAAGTCGCATCGGCAGGTTAAATCGTTCAGGCTGGGTCGCTACGGCGAAGGCGAGGATGGCGTGACCATTATCACGATGAAATAAATAAGGCTTGCATCTTGGCACGATGGTGTATATACTAACGCAAAAGGAGGTGTGCGAATGACTGGATGGATGTCGTTATTTGGTAGTTTTTTGGGAAAATTGTCTGTTTTTGGCTTTTCTGCGCGCGAAAAGCATTCGGTTCGCGCAGCTTCCGACAGCGGCGGGTTGACGGGACTGCAAGTCAGTCTGGCGCTGCTGGGTTTGATTGTGCTGGCACTGATTGGCATGGCAGTGTACAAGCTGGTGCGCTATCGCAGCGACGAGGCCAACTTGCGCAAGGTGATTGCCGGGCAGCGCAACATTGACATTGTCTACGGCAATCTAAAAACGCAGTGCTACACCAGCAAGGGCAAATTTCCCTTTGCCGAACGCATGGGGTTGTCGGCCGACTGCGACTACCGCACCTTTGAGGAGGCGTCGAAGCGGCTGGGCTATGACTTTGGCGAGCAGGTGTATCAGGACATGATCCATTTGTCGTGCAGCAACGAGCCTTGCGTTGTGCGCATTGAAAAACTGGTGGGCGAGGATGGGTTAAACTACTACTTCCGTCGCTATTTCCACCGTATCAGCAAAACCGAGTTTGTTATTTACGTTGTCGACGTGACCGAAGAGGTCGAAAAAATCGAGTCGCTTAAACAGGTGGCGGCCACTGATTTTCTGTCGACGCTGCTCAACCGCCGCGCTATGAGCGAGCGGCTGCTGGCCAAGTGCGAGCAGCTGGCCGGTGCCGAGCAGACCTATCTGGTTATGTTTGACATTGATGACTTCAAGCTGGTCAACGACCGCTATGGTCACGACGTCGGTGATCAGGTGCTGGTTATGGTGGCCAACACTATTCAAGCGCTGGAGAGCGGCGAAAAGACGACGGCGCGCTGGGGTGGCGAGGAGTTTCTGCTGATGCTCGACGAGCCCGACTGCCACGCGGCGGCGGCCAAGGTTGAGGCGGTGCTGAGCACCATTTCGCAGACGCCCATTGAGATTGAGGGGTCGTCCAAGACCTTTTACGTCACGGTTTCGGCCGGGTTGTCGCAACTCAACCGGTCGGAGGAGTACATCAAGTCGGTCAAAAAGGCCGATGTGGCGCTTTATCGCGCCAAAGAGGAGGGCAAGAACTGCCTGCGCGTCAACGTATAGCCTATTGCAAACAGAAAAACAGACCGGGATTCCGGTCTGTTTTTTTGTTTGGAGCAGTTACGCGATGGTCATCAGCAGTGCGCCCGACTCGACGTTTTGGCCGCGGGCGACGTTGACTTGCGTCACAATGCCGTCGCAGGGCGACACAATCTCGTTTTCCATTTTCATGGCCTCAAGCGTGCAGAGCAGTTGGCCGGCTTTGACAGCGCTGCCCGTCTGTACCGCGACACTGAGTATGGTGCCGGGCATGGGCGCGTTGACCGGCTGGCCGCCGCCGGGTGCCGGAACGGTCGCGGCCGCCGGCGCGGCGCTGACCGGCTGAGCCGACACGGCGGCGGGCTGGCTGCCGCCAATGGAGGCGTGGCCGTCGGCCAGATCGACCTCGTATTGCGTGCCGTTGAGTGTGACTAAATATTTCATGGTTACACCTTCTTTATCGAGAGTAGGGGCAGCTGGTCGGGCGAGACGCCCGTTTTTTCGGCCACAATGGCGATGACCATGGCGGCGGTCGGCTCGTCAAGTCCAATCAGTTCGACAGTGGCCGGGGCGGCGACGGGCGCGGGTGCGGCCGGCTGGTGGTCATCAGCATTCTTGGGCTTGCGGTCGGGCAGTTTGCCCAACAGCACGATGGTGAGGTAAAAGAGCGTCAACGCGCCGAAAACAACCAGCAGTCCCCAAAGGGTCAGCTCAAGGGCGGCGACTATGTTCTTATCCATGTGCCTACCTCCTTACAGCTTGCCGACCAGGAACGGAACCATGGCCAGTATGATGCCGCCGGCGACGACCGAACCCAGCTGACCGGCGACGTTGGCGCTGGTGGCCTGCATGAGGATGAAGTTCTGCGGATCCTCGGCCTTGGCCAACCGCTGAATGACGCGCGATGACATGGGGAAGGCCGAGATACCGGCCGCGCCAATCATGGGGTTGACCTTGTTTTTGGTAAACAGGTTGAGGAACTTGGCGAACATGACGCCGCCGATGGTGTCAAAGACAAAGGCGACGAGACCCAGACCCATAATCAGCAGCGTCATGGGCTGCAAAAACTCGGCGTGGTGCATCTTGGCGCCGATGGTGATGCCCAGTAGCAGCGTTACCAGATTGGCCAGCTCGTTTTGCGCCGACTGCGACAGACGCTCAAGCACGCCGCAGGCGCGAATGAGGTTGCCGAACATCAGGAAGCCGATGAGCGGCACGCTGATGGGTGCGATGATGCCGGCGATGATGGTGATGGTGATGGGGAACATGATAAGTGCCAGCCGCGAGACCTTGGCTTCGTTGTACTTCATGCGGATCATGCGCTCCTTGCGGGAGGTGACCATCTTGATGACCGGCGGCTGAATGATGGGCACCAGCGCCATGTAGGAGTAAGCGCAGATGGTGATGGGGCCGAGCAGCTTCTCGGCGAACTGCGAAGCGACAAAAATCGAGGTTGGGCCGTCGGCAGCGCCGATGATGCCAATGGACGACGCAATTTTCAGGTCGATGCCGAGACCGGGGAAAACCTTGCCCAGCAGCAGCGTGGCGATAATGGTGAAGAAAATGCCGAATTGCGCCGCGGCGCCGAAGAAAATCATTTTGGGGTTCTTCAGTAGCGGCGAGAAGTCAATCATCGCGCCGACGGCGACGAAGATGAGAATGGGGAAAATTTCAGTCAAAATGCCGGTGTCGTAGAAGATTTGCATGACGCCGCGCTGGCCTTCAAATTCCAGCACAGTGGTTAGCGGCAGGTTGACCAGAATGGCGCCGAAGCCCATGGGCAGCAGCAGCATAGGTTCGTAGTCCTTGGCGATGGCCAGATAAATCAGGATGCCGCCGATGAGCAGCATACCGATATGGCCGGCCAGATTGCCAAACGTCAAGCCGTCCTTGAGCGGCTCAAACATCTTGAGTATTGCGTCCAATGCAGTCCCTCGTTTCGTTAGGTATTTTTCAAAATAACGCCGTCCATGACGTCGGCGACGTTTTCAACCTCGTCACAGCAGCGCTCCATGACTTCAAAGATGCGGCGCCACTTCAGCACCTCCACCGCGTCGGTTTCGGAACGGAACAGGCGGTGGATGGCACGCGCATAGATGACGTCGCCGCGGTCCTCAATGTCGTTCATGGCGACAATGTGCTTGTGCAGCTCGGACGGCTTCTTGTAGTTGACAAACTGCTGCGCCGCGCCGCGCATGGCCTCGCAGCCCTCAATAATCAGGTCGGCAAATTCAATGGCTTCGGGGTAGGCGGTTTTGACATTGTAAAGGTAGAAGTCCTTGGTCAGCGCGTCGATGGCGTCAATCACATCGTCGATGCTGCCGGCCAGTTGCTTGATGTCGTCGCGCTCGATGGGCGTGATAAAGGCCTTGTGCAGCGCGGTGACAATGTCGTGGAACACGCTGTCGGCCTGATTCTCCAGTTTGTGTACCTGCTGGCCGGCCTGCTCGATGGTGCTTAGGTCGTCAAGCGCCGTGCGCATGAGCTTGGCTACGTCGACGGCGGTGTCGGCCATGCTGGCAAACGCGTCAAAGTAGTTGAAATCTTTCTTTCCCATAGTAACCTCCTAAAAGACCTTGTCGGCAATCAGTGTAACCACATAGGCGATGAATCCGCAGCCGGGGAAGGTGAGCACCCAGGTCAGCACCATGTCTTTGACGACAGCCCACTTCACGGCCCGCCTGCTTTTGGCAAAGCCGACGCCCATGATGGCGGTGGTTTTGGTGTGGGTTGTGCTGACGGGAATGCCGGTCAGCGACGACAGCAGCAAGCAGCCGCTGGCGGCCAAGTCGGCGGAAAACCCTTGGTACTTGCGCAGCTTGACCATGTCCATGCCGACGGCCTTAATGATGCGGTAGCCGCCGATGGAGGTGCCGATGCCCATGACCAGCGATACCATAACAATCATCCACATGGAGATGTTGTTGAACTGTTCCATGCCGACATCGCCCTGACCCTTGGCAATAAACGTGCCGAGAATAAAGACGCCGAGGAACTTTTGGCCGTCCTGCGCGCCGTGCATAAAGGCCATGCCGGCGCCGCCAAAGATTTGCGCTTTGGTAAAGAAACCGTTGGAGGTCTTGCGGCTCATGGGTCGGAAGATGACCTCGACCAGCTTGACTACGCCATAGCCGGCGGCAAAGCCGAGCAGCGTCGACAGTCCGAGACCGTAGATGACCTTCATCCACTCGGCGCCGTTGATGCCGGAGAAGCCGCCCATGGCGATGGCCGAGCCGGACAGACCGGCAATAAGTGCGTGGCTTTCGCTGGTTGGGATGCCGAACACCCACGCGGCGGTCGCCCAGATGACGATGGCAAACAGTGCGGCGCACAGCGCAATCAGCGCCGGGTTGCTGTTGCCGGTCGATACCTTACCAAAGTCAACCATGTTGGCGATGGTGAAAGCAACTTTTTTGTTGATGAGCGTCATGACCAGCACGCCGAAGAAGTTGAATACGGCGGCCATCAGCACGGCGGCGCGCGGCCCCATGGCGCGGGTTGAAACGCAGGTGGCAATGGCGTTGGGTGCGTCGGTCCAGCCGTTGACAAATATGACGCCCAGCACCAGCACTGTCATGACAAGCAGCGCCGGATTGGCAATCATGTCTTGCAGAAAGAGTGATAAATCCATCGCAAACTCTCCGTACTCTTAAGTTAAGCGGCGGTGGCGGCGCGCGAGTTTCTGACGTAGAGAAGCAGTTCGGTGCCCACCATGATAAAATTGAGGATGTAGAGCGCCAGCACGATGTCGGGGTTGGCGCTGAACTTGTAGAGAATGCCAAAGATATAGCCGGCAAAGAGAACACCTAAAAAGATGGGGCTTTTGCCGGCCGTATCCCGTGTTTTGAGCGACTTGGCGATAGAAAAAGGCCAAGCCGCACCAAAGCACAGCAACATTAAAATTTCAAAAATGTTCATTTCGTGACGGTAAACATCCAGTTGACGCCGTATTTGTCGCGCAGCGAGCCGTGCAGCGCGGCGAAGAAGGAGGGCGTCAGCTCCATATAGACAGTGCCGCCGTCACTGAGCAGTGCCCACGCGTTTTTGACATAGGCCTCGTCGGCTGTTGTAATGGTCAGATACATGTTGTCGCCGGCGGTGGCGCGCTCGCTGGCGTCGGCACACATGATTTCTTGCCCCAGCAGTGTAAGGCGGGCGTGCAGTACCAGATGCTTCTTTTCCTCTGGCACGGGAAAGGCCGGGTTGGGTGGCATGTCACTGTATTTGCGCAGCTCGGTGATGGTGGCGTCAAGCGCTTTTTCATAGTGCCCCAGTGCTTCTGCGCACTGGCCGTCGAACAGCAGATAGTGTCCCAGCATTCTATTTTCCTCCCTTTTTCTTCAAACAATGGTAGCTTATCAAAAACCGACAGCCTTTGCAATGGGTAAAAACGACGGTTTTGAAGCCGAACGGAGGTCAAACTGTGTTAGAGTTGTGATGCCAGATAGACAGCGACGTCGCGGCGCGTCAGTGAGGAGGGGCTGCCGTCGGCACGGCCCCATACGGTTTCGGCGCGCGCCTTAACCTCGTCGACGGTAACGGGGCTGTCGTCGAGATGTCGCCAGTCGTCGGCGCTGCGGCCGGTCAGTGCGTGCAGCTGGCGCAGGGTAACGATGCGGTCGGGGTAAAAACGGTTGTTGCGGTAGCCGGTGACGTAGCCGGCGCGCTCCAGCGCTTGAGCGGCGGGCAGCGCCGGGTCGTCAGGCGCGACATCCTCGAAGGGTGACAGCGCCAGCAGCTGGCTGACGGTGACCACGCGGTAGCCGTGACGTGCCAGCAGCGCCAGCTGACGCGGCAGCGCGTCGGCGACGGGCGACTGCTTGGACATATTGAGGCCGTCCTTTTGAAAGATAATCTGGCCGTTGAGCGCGTCGGGGTTCTGCGCCAATGCGCGTTCAAGCGGCGCGACCATGGCGTCGACGTCGGCGCGGTAGTCGCCACAGGTGGGCAGCCAGCCGCCGCCGTCGAAGGAGGCCGCCATATAGTGATAGTTCATCGCGGCGTAAGCGTCATAAGAAGTATGCCCATCGGGGATGCGGTCAATGTAATGGGGCGGGCGCGCCAGTTTGATATGCTGGCCGGTCAGCTCAAACACAAGGTCATGCAGGCGGCGCAGGTCGGCGACGACCTCGTCGAGCCGCTGCAACGGCTTGCGGTTGCGGTAGACGGTGCGGTTTTTGCCGTAGATGATGTGGCGGTAGGTGTGGTTGGCGATTTCGTGGCCCTCGGCAACCATGCGCTGTATCAGCTCGGGGCAGGCGGCGGCGCCGGCCAAGCTGTCCATGTCAAAGCAGGGGTAGTGGTCGTAGCCATGGCCAAAGACGTACTGTGAGCCGACCTCTCCGGCGGTGTCGGGGTAGTTTTCGGCTGTCGAGCCAATGACGTCAAAGGTGCCAACGGCGTCGTATTGCTTGAGCGTGTCTAGCAGGTGAGCGGTCAGGCCGGCGTCGCCGTTGACCGGTGGCTGGCAGGGCAGTTTGCTGGGGCCGTCGTCAAAGGTCATGGCGCAGACGCGCTGGGTGGGCGGATAGACAAATTCAATGCGGCGGCTGGCCGACAAAATGCGGCCGGCGCGCTCCTTGACCATCGCCTTGCGCTTGTGGTTGATGCTGCGCAGCAGTCCGTAGAGTGGAATGTTCATACCATCACCTGTATTTCATCATAAAGTAAAATAGCTTGACCAGCTGGCGCGGTTTTTTGTGCCAGGGCACGCGCTTGAGCTTGTTGAGCGCCTGCCACCACGCGTGGCCGGGGTTGCCGTCGGGCTGGCTCTGGCCTTGACGCAGCGCCGTTTTGACGTCGGCGCCGTCGGGGATAACGGTATAGCAGCGGCCGACCTCGCGTGCGATGTGCGCGTCGCTACCGCCGGTGGCAAATTTGCCGTGCCGTTGCGCGGCGGCAATGGCGGCGTCTCTGTTACCCGGGTTGCGCGCCATGTCGCGGCTGTTGGTCGTCTCAATGCCGTCAATCAACACCAGCACGGCGTCGGGCAACGGGTCGGGGTAGGCGAAGGGGTGGGCGGCTATCAGCAGGCCGTCCTGCTCGCGCACCGCCTGTGCCACGAGCGGCAAGGGATAGCGCCCGTTGGTTTTAGACAGCTTGTCCAGCGTGTCGGCGCGCACAAACAGCGCCAGCATGTGGCCGCCGTCGGTTGAAACCTCCATGCCGTCGATGACGGTAAAGTCGGCGGGCGCGGCGGCGCGGACGGCGGCACAATAGGCGCCGTTGTTGTGGTCGGTCACGGCGAGACCGCTCAGACCGGCGGCCAGCGCGGCGTCGAGCAGCCGTTGCGGCGACAGCGTGCCGTCGACCGAGGCCGCGGTGTGAATGTGCAGGTCGAGCTTCATGACTTCACCCGCTTTAATAGCGACTTGAAGTAGGCCAACGCCGGTTTGCGGTCATGCCGGTCGTAGACGCCGCCCTTGGTTGAACGCGACAGCAACGTGGCCAGCAGCGTAAACGGCGCGGCGAGCCGGCCGCGTTTAAGCTGTGCCAGCGCCGCTTGCGTATCGCCGACGAGGTATTGCATGGCGACGCCTTGGGTGTAGGCGCAGCTGTCGGCTTGCGGCAGCGTTTGGGTACAGGCGGCGGCGTAGGCGGAGAAAAAGCCGGCGCCGGCGACAACGGCCAGCGGCGCGCTGCCCCAGACGCGCGGATTGATCTCGAGCAGCCGCCAGTTGTCGGCGCTGCCCTTGAACTCGACCATGGCGATGCCGGTAAACTGCACGGCTTGCAGTAACGCAACGGCCTGTTTGACCATGCCGTCGTGCCATTCGCTGCGGCAGAGCGTCGACGGGCCGCCTGTCAGCGGGTACTGGCGCAGACGGCGGTGGCAGAACAGACTGACCGGTCGGGATTGCGCGTCCATGACGACCGAAACGCCCCAGCCGTCGCCCTCGATAAACTCGGACACCAACAGGGGATGGCTTTTCATCTTGTCGTAATGCTGCTGAAACTGATCGGCATTGTGGGCGATGGCGTAGCGCTGACCGGCGTGCAGCCCGAGGCCCTCGCCGAAGGTATATTTGAGAATGACGGGGTAGGCGAATTGCCGGTAGTCAGCCGGGTCAAGTGTGGCCGGCGTCGCGATATGCAGTTTGTCGGCCAAGGCCTTGACGGCAATCTTGTCGTTGAGTTGTTCCAATGTGTCAGGGTCGGCAACCAGCAGGTCGGCGACGTTGGCGAACAGCTGGCGATGCTGCGCCACGGCGTTGAGCGTGTCGCGGCCGACCGGCAGCAGAACCGGTCGCTCGGCCTGTTCGGCACACAGCGCAGCCAGCGCCTGCGCCGTTTGCAGCGCGTCGGTGCTCGCCGGCAGCGTGTGACGCTGCGCGACGTAGCGCGATGCGCTGCCGATGGGCATGCGGCCCGCCGTTGTAACGGCCATGACGGCATGGCCGTTACAACCCAACTCGCGAATGATGGCGGGCGTGGTGCGATACTGGCAATCGGTGACCAGAACAGTCAAGCGCGTCACCTCCTTATATTGTCGTGTTAACCCAGTATATCATAGAGCAGCGGCACAGAAAAGGCTCAATTTAGCAAGAAGGAGCGCAGGGTGATGTGGATAAATTATGCTGGAAGTTTCTGCCTTTTACTGTCGAAATAACGGCGGATGAGCTAGCGTTTTTGGACAAAATGTACACGGAAAATGGTGGGTATGTAAAATGCGCGCGTTATGTGAGGTCGATTGTGCAAATGCGACAAAATGGCGTTGAGACGTACAAGTCGTTGTGGGGATGTTGACAGTATCGCCTATCTCTGTTAGTATCAAAATATACTGCCGGATTTTGCTTGTGCGGTGCTTTATTGGGCGTTTACGCGCATGAAAAAGTGGGGGTGCGGCTCGACATAGAGCGGCAGGCAAAACGGCTACATACGAATGCTTAGAGGCAACAGTAGGAGGGTCAATCATGAAACATCCCAGCAAAACGCACAAAAGGTTCATCGCACTGACTGTCGGCATCTTGATGCTCGTCGGGTTCGTGGCGCCTGTCGGCTTGATTTCGCCGCAGACTGCCCACGCCGCGGGCACGCTTTTGCCCGATGCGGCCGTGTTTAACAACTGGGTTCAAGATCCCGCTACAGTCGTTGGTACGCCCGGCGTCAGCGCGGTCGAGACACTTGACGGCGTGAAATGGCGCCACCTCAAGTAGGCGACGGGCAACCACAAAGGCCAAGCACCCGCCCTCTTCGTAATGCAGAAATATGCTTGAGACGGCGTGAC
>JAVBPM010000068.1:0-16694 GCA_031549605.1 Oscillospiraceae bacterium
GCTCAAGGTGGAGCGCGGGCGGCGCGTCTTTCCCCAAAGCGACCGCGCTGCCGATATTGTGCAGGCGCTGCGGCGCTGGGTGGTCGATTGCGGCGTGACGGTGCGGCACAGCCGCGTGCTGGAGGTGCTTGCCGCCGACGGCGCTGTGACCGGTGTGCGCTTGGCCGACGGCGTGCTGGACGCCGACTCGGTGATTTTGGCGACGGGCGGCTTGTCGTATCCCAAGACCGGCTCGACCGGCGACGGCTATGACATGGCGCACGCCTGCGGCCACACCATCGTGCCGCCGCGCGCGTCGCTGGTGCCGTTGGTGGCCGACGGCTGCGCTGCCATGCAGGGCTTGAGCCTGAAAAACGTGGTGCTGACCGTTACCGACGAGCACAAGCGCGTGCTGTTTGATGAGATGGGCGAATTGCTGTTTACCCACTTTGGGCTGTCGGGCCCCTTGGTGCTGGCCGCCAGCGCGCATATGCGCGAATGGCCGGGGCGCTATACGGCGCATATTAACATGAAGCCGGCGCTGACGCCCGAGCAGCTGGATGCGCGGCTGCTGCGCGATATGGCCGCACACCCCAACAAAAACGCGTACAACCTGCTGACGCTGCTGCTGCACGCGTCGTGCATACCCGTTGTGTTGGAACGGACAGGCCTTGCGTCCGACCGCTCGGCCAGTGTCATTACCAAGGTGCAACGACAAGCGGTGGCTGCTTGTGTACAGGACTTTTGCTTTACAGTGACGGGGCTGCGGCCGGTCGACGAGGCGGTAATCACCGCCGGAGGCGTTGCCGTTAAAGAGATAGACCCGAAAACGATGCAGTCCAAGCTGCTGTCGGGGCTATACGTTGTCGGCGAGCTGCTGGATGTCGACGGCTACACCGGTGGCTACAATTTACAAATTGCGTGGAGCACCGGCTATGCCGCCGGTTGCCATGCGTAGGAGGACGTTGGATGGGAAGCAAGGAAGTGGCGGCGGCGGCGCTGACCGTGGCGGTGACGCCCGACCGCGACAGCGAGTCGGCCGTTAAGCTCAAGCTGCGCGAACAAGGGCTGGCGGTCGCGGCCGTCGATTTTGGCGGCGACTTTATCGGCAGCATCAACCGCATTATCGAGCACGCCATTGTCGCCGCCAAGCGCGAGCGGCTGATTGGCGAGTGTCATGCCGAGGAGGGCGCTGTGGCCGGTGCCGCGCGCGAGGCCATCAGTCAAATCATGCCCAAGGCGGTCGGGCTAAACGTCGGCGGCAAGATTGCCGTTGCGCGTGGCGACGACCACATCAGTGTGGCGGCTTTTTTTGCCGTCGGGCTGGTGCATCTCAATGAAATAGCCGTGGGGTTGGGTCACCGCGCGCTGGGAGGTAAAAATGATTAAGGTTGCCATTGACGGACCGAGCGGCGCGGGGAAGAGCACGCTGGCGCGCAAAGCGGCGGAGGCGCTGGGCTTTATCTATGTCGACACCGGCGCCATTTACCGCACCGTTGGTTGGGCCGTGCTGCACGACGGCTTGGACGGCACCAATGCCGCTGCCGTCGAGGCGCTATTGCCGTCGTTGAAGATTGAGCTGGTGCATGTCGACGGCGAGCAGCAGGTGCTGCTGAACGGACGAAACATCAGCGCGCTGATTCGCACGCCCGAGGTGTCGATGGCGGCTTCGCATTGCTCGGCGCTGCCCTGCGTGCGCTCGTTTTTGCTACAAATGCAGCGCGACATGGCCGAGCGGTATAATGTGGTGATGGACGGCCGCGATATCGGCACGGTGGTGCTGCCCGACGCCGATGTCAAGATTTTTCTGACCGCTGACGTCGCCGACCGCGCGCGCCGCCGCTTTGAGGAGCTGATGAGCAAGGCGCCCGATACGCGCTATGAAGATGTGCTGGCGGCTGTGGTGCAGCGCGACAAACAGGACAGCGAGCGCGCCGCCGCGCCGCTCAAGGCGGCCGACGACGCTGTTTTGCTTGACACGACCGGCAACACGCTGGAGCAGAGCCGCGCGCTGCTGGAACAAACCATTCGGGAGAAACTGGATTTATGGGCTTAAACATTGTTCATTGGTTGCTGAAGCTGCTGCTGAAGCTGCTGTATTTTGTGCGCTATGAGGGGCGCGAGAACATCCCCGAGGGCGCGGCGGTGCTGTGTGGCAACCACACGGCGCTGTTTGACCCGCTGTTTGTCATGGCCGCTTTTAAGCCGGGCCAGCTGCCCCATACCATTGCCAAGAAAGAGCTGTTCAAGCACAAGTGGTTTGGCGCTATTCTGCGCTGGGCAAAGGTCTTTCCCGTTGACCGCGGACAGGCCGATTTGCGCGCCATCAAGACGGCGCTGGACGTGCTGCGGCGCGGTGAAAAGCTGATTATTTTCCCCGAGGGCACGCGCACCGATGACCCGACCGAGTCAAGCGCCAAGCACGGCGCGGCGCTGTTTGCCATGAAAACCGATGCCTATGTGCAGCCGATATTTATCACCAAAGGCCACAAGATTCCCTTCCGGCCCATTAAGGTGATTTTTGGTAAGCCGTACAAGATTGAGTTGGACGGCCGCAAGCCAACGCAGGAGGATTACGCGCGTGAGGCCGACGAGATGATGCGCCGTGTTTATGCGCTGGGCGAGGTAAAGCATGGCTGAGATCGTGGTGGCTAAATCGGCCGGCTTTTGCTTTGGCGTCAAGCGCGCGGTCGACATGGCGGTCGCCGAGGGCGCTTGCGGTGCCTGTCTGACCATCGGGCCGATTGTGCACAACAAGGCGGTGGCCGAGTCGCTGCAACGGCAGGGCGTTGGCAGCATTGCCGACTGGCGCGATGCGCCCGAGGAAACGCTGATTATTCCCAGCCACGGGCTGCCGCGCGACGATTGGCAAGCGTTATCTGCCCGCGACGCCAAGACCGTTGACGCCACCTGTCCCTGCGTGGCATCGATGCATCGCTTGGCGGAGCAGTGCGAGCAGGAGGGCCGGCTGCTGATTATTGTCGGCAGCAAAAAACACACCGAGGTCAAGGGATTGGCCGGTTGGTGCAAGGGTTCTATCGTGGTTGAGGACGAGCGCGAGCTGGCCGAGCGGCTACAGCAGCTGGCGCCCGATACGCCGATCGGCATGATGGTGCAGACGACGACAATTAGAAAAAAATGGCAGGCCTGCGAAAAAACCTTGAAAAACCACTGTACAAACAGTAAAGTCTTTGATACAATATGTAGAGCGACGGACGCACGACAGTCGGAAGCCGCAGCATTGGCAACAAGCTGCGACGCGATGGTCGTGGTCGGCGACAGAGCCAGCGCCAACACCGAAAAGCTGGTGAAGCTGTGCCGCATGTCATGTGATGCCGTGGTTTGGGTTGAGAATGCAGCCCAATGGCCGCGGGGTTGCGTGAAGAACGCTAAGAGAATTGGCCTGACAGCGGGTGCGTCAACGCCGTCATGGCAAATCGAGGAGGTAATCGCAGCAATGACTGAAGAAATCAAACAGACTACGATGACAGGGGACGAGAGCTTTGAGTCCCTGCTTGAACAGTCGTTCAAGACACTGAATACAGGTGACCGGGTGAACGCCTATGTTGTGGCGATTACACCGACCGAAATCCAGCTTGATTTGGGCACAAAGCACGCTGGCTACATTCCTGTCGACGAGCTGACCGACGACCCCAGCCTCAAGCCCGAGGACATTGTCAAAGTGGGCGGCGAGGTTGAGGTCTTTGTCGTGCGCGTCAACGATCAGGACGGCGTTGTTATGTGCAGCAAGAAGAAGATTGACGCTATCAAGCACTACGACGAGCTGGAGAAAATGGTTGACGACAATGTCATGGTTGAAGGCATTGTGACCGAGGAAAACAAGGGCGGCGTCGTGGTCAGCGTCAAGGGCGTGCGCGTCTTTGTGCCGGCCAGCCAGACGGGTGTGCCGCGTGAAACTCCGCTTTCCACCATTCTCAAGCAGAAGGTTAAGCTGTATATTACCGAGTTCAACCGTGGCCGCCGCCGCATTGTCGGCTCCATCCGCGCCGCGTCGGGCGACAGCCGTCGCGCCGCCTCGGCCAAGATCTGGGAGACGCTGGCCGTTGGCGACAGCTTTGACGGTATCGTCAAGTCGATGACTACTTACGGCGCGTTTGTCGACATCGGTGGTGTCGATGGCATGGTGCACATCAGCGAGCTGTCCTGGGGCCGCGTCAACAAGCCCGAGGATGTGGTCAAGATTGGCGACGCGCTCAAGGTGCGCGTGATTAAGCTTGACCCCGAAAAGAAAAAAATCAGCCTGTCGGCCAAGGATCCGTCGCAGAACCCGTGGAACAAGTTTGTCTCCGAGTTCAAGGTCGGCGATGTGGCGCAGGTTAAGATTGCTAAGTTTATGCCCTTCGGCGCTTTTGCCGAGATTGTTCCGGGTGTGGATGGCCTTATTCACATCAGCGAGGTGGCCTACGAGCATGTGGCGCGCCTGGCCGATGTGCTGACCGAGGGTCAGGTTGTCGGCGCGCGTATCATCAACATCGACGACGAGAAGCACAAGGTGTCGCTGTCGATTAAAGCGACGCTGGAGCGTAACCCGCAGGAGGTCGCGCAGGGCGAGGACGAGGTCGTGGCCAGCGCCGATGCGCCGGTTCAGGTGCTTGACTCGGCCGAGGAAGATGTGGCCGATACCGCTGCCGTGCATGAGGACGCCGACATCACCGTTGAGGACGGCGACGGCGTGACCGAGGTCGGCGACACCGAGGAATAAGCCGCATAACACTGCACAAGCTAGGCTTATTACGACGAAAAGGAGACACACGCTATGGCTCAAGTGACCAAAGACACCATTATTGGTGACATTCTGGATATGGACCAGACGACGGCGCAGTATTTCTTCGCTATTGGTATGCACTGTCTGGGCTGCCCCTCCTCGCGCGGCGAGACGCTGGAGCAGGCTTGTCAGGTGCACGGCGTAGACGCCGACGCGCTGCTGGCGCAGATTAACGCCCACATGGCGGGCAACTAAAGAATTTTTTACACCAACGGGCGGGCAGGTAAATGCCCGCCCGTTTTGGCTTTTGTAGGGGGTCCATGCGATGATTACGCTTCGGCCGCGGTTGGCGGCGCTGGCGGCGCGCGTGCCGCAGGGCGCGCGGGTGGCCGACATTGGCACAGACCACGCGCGGTTGCCGCTGTGGCTGTTGCAGCGCAACGTGACGCAGTCTGTTATTGCCGCCGACATTGCCGACGGGCCGCTGGCTCGCGCGCGGGCGCTGGCCGACCGTGTTGATTTGTCAGACGCGCTGGTGCTTGTCAAGTCAGATGGCTTGAAAGCGTTAAGCGAGGACGATATCGACACCGTGGTTGTCGCCGGTATGGGCGGTGAGACGATTGCCGACATTTTGCAAACAACGCCGTGGTCGCACGGAAAACACTTACTGCTGCAACCGATGAGCCGACCTGAGCGGCTGCTGGCTTACTTACACGGCGCGGGTCTTGACGTCAGTGAACACTGCGTCGAGGACAACGGGCGCCGTTACTGTATCTTTGAATGTAACAGGGGGAATGCACAATGACGACGGTACGCGACGTACTGGGTGCGATGGATGATTTTGCGCCGCGCGAGCTGGCACTGGCGGGTGACAATATCGGGTTGCTGGCCGGTGACGCTGACGCCGTGGTCACGCGTGTGCTGGTGGCGCTGGACGCGTCGCAGGCGGTCATTGACGAGGCGATGCGCTGCGGCGCGCAGCTGTTGGTGGTGCATCACCCCATACTGCGCGGCTTGAACGCCATCAACGGCGACAGCTACGACGGCAGCCGTGTGCTGCATCTGCTCAACGCCAATGTGGCTTGCATTTCGATGCACACCAACCTCGACGCCTGCGACGGCGGCATCAATGAACGGCTGGCGCACGCCTGCCGGTTGGTTGACGTCCAGCCGCTGGATGAGACGCAGCTGACGCGTGTGGGCACTGTGGCCGGTGCACTGACGGCGTCCGCCTATGCGCAGAAGGTGGCCGAGGTACTGGGCTGCAAGGCGTTGCGCTTCTGTGACGGTGGCCGACCCGTGTGTCGCGTGGCGGTGGGGAGCGGCAATTCGACGAGTGACTACGACAAGGTGGTGGCCGCCGGATGCGACACCTTTGTCACCGGCGATGTGCGCTATCACCTGTGGCTGGAGGCCAAGGAGCGCGGCATCAACCTGATTGACGCCGGTCATTACGAGACCGAGGCGCTGATTTGCCAGCCGGTGCGCGACTATTTGGCGGCGCGGTTTCCGGCGCTTGATGTGGTTGTGGCGCAGTCCATGGCGCTGCCTTACGCGGTGCTGTAAGTCATGCCGTTAGACGCCATTTGCCTGTCGGCGGTTGTCGCCGAGCTGCGCGATATTGCGCTTAACGCCAAGGTCGACAAGGTAACGCAGCCGGAACATGACTCGATTGTGCTGCAGCTGCGCACGCTGTCGCGCGGCAATGTGCGGCTGCTGATTAATGTCAATCCCAACATCGCGCGGCTGCACTTGACGGCCATTGCCAAGGAAAATCCGGCGGTTGCGCCGATGTTTTGTATGCTGCTGCGCAAGCACTTGAGCGGCGCGCGGTTGCTGTCGATGGAGCAGCTGGACAACGAGCGCGTGGTTACACTGACCTTTTCGGGGTTTGACGAGCTGGGCGTGCCGGTGGAGCGGCGGCTGTGTGCCGAGCTGATGGCGCGGTCGGCCAATCTCTACTTTTTGGACGCCGAACAGCGCATTTTAGCGGCACTGCGCCCGTCGCGCGCCGATATAACGGCGTTGCGGCCCAATTTGCCGGGCATGGTGTTTCGGCCGCCGGTGCCGCTAGATAAGCCGGCCGCGACGGCGCTGACGCTGGAGGACTGGCGTGCGCTGTGGCGCTCGGCGCAGGGTCGGGCGGACAGGGCGCTGCTGGATGGCTGTTGTGGCTTTTCGCCACTGCTGGCGCGCGAGGCCGTCTACCGCAGCTGTGGCGCGGTCGATGCCGAGGTCAACTCCGGCAACGTCGAAGCGCTGGCGTGCGGTTGTTACGCATTCTTTTCGCAGGCCGAGTTTGCGCCGGTGCTGCTGTCAGAGGACGGCCAGCCCAAGGACTTTAGCTGTGTCGACGTTCAGCAGTATCAGGGTGCCTGGCAGGTAAAAGAGCTTGACAGTTTTGGTGCCTTACTGGACAGCTACTACGGGCGGCGCGACGCCGACGAGTCGATGAAGCGCAAGGCGTCGGGATTGACCAAGCTGGCCAAAAACAATTGCGAACGCATTAAGCGCAAGCTGATTGCCCAGCAGCAGGAATGGGTACAATCTCAGCGACGCGAGGAGCTGCTGAAGCGCGGCGAGCTGATTAAGTCGAACCTGCATCGCATTGAAAAGGGCGCCGACAGCGTGACGGTGGAGGACTATTACAGCGAGGGTTGTCCGCCGCTGACGATTGCGCTTGAACCGCTGTTGACACCGCAACAGAACGCGGCCAAAGCCTTTAAAAACTACACCAAGGCCAAGAACGCCGAGGCGGTGCTGCAACAGCAGATGGCACTGGGAGAGGCCGACTTGGTTTACTGGCAGTCGGTGCAGGAGGCCATTGAGCGCTGCACATCCGAGCGCGAGCTGGCCGACATACGCGCCGAGGTTAGTCCGCGCATTGAACATAAGAAGGGTAAAAAGCAACAGCCGCAGTCGAAGCCGCACTTGTTCCGCTCGACGGAGGGTCTGCGCATCTGGGCGGGGCGCAACAATGTGCAAAACGAGCAGTTGACGCTGCACACGGCGGGTAAAAACGACTGGTGGCTGCATGTGCAGAAGATGGCCGGTGCGCACGTGATTATTGAGACCAACGGCCAAAAGCCCAGTCCGCAGACCTTTTCCGAGGCGGCGACCATTGCCGTGACGCTGAGTGCGGCTAAAAATGGCGTCAAGGTGCCCGTTGACACCACGCAGGTGCGCCACGTTAAGAAGCTGGCGCGCGGCAAGCCGGGCATGGTTATTTACGAGCAGTTTACCACCATCATCGCCGACGCCGACGCCACGCTGCTGGATCGTCTGCGCGAGAACTGTTAGGGGAGTTGAGGCTATGAATATTGACCGCAAAACGTGGATAAAGGCCTTTGTCTTTGTCGTACTGGTGATTATCGCCTACAAAATCATTGACGGCATGAATGACATCATGGGCTTTTTCGGCAGCTTTATGCACATCATCACGCCCTTTGTCATTGGCGGCATCATCGCCTATCTGCTGTTTTTGCCGGCCAGCAAGCTGGAAAACCTGCTGGGCAAGACCAAGTCGAAGTTTTTGGATCGCAATGCGCGCACCATTGCCGTGCTGCTGACGGTGTTGGGGTTCTTGGGCGTCATTGCGCTGATTTTGTTCTTGTTTATGCCGATGCTGATTAGAAACATCACTGATTTTCTCGGTATGGTGCCTTCTTTTGAAAATACGGTTAAGAATGTCATCACCGATTTGTCTGAAAAAGAGAGCTTTAAGAACCTGCTGGACTGGGATCATTTGATTAGGAGCATCAATTTGTCCAAGCTGGTGGCCTTTTTGGGCTTGACCGATGTCAAGGACGTGACGACGTATCTTTCCGCATTTATCTCGGGGCTGGCCAACTTTGTCATTGGGCTGATTGCCGCCATTTACATTCTCATCGACCGCTCGCGGCTGCGCAAGGGGTTGTACAATGCGCTGTGCGCGCTGATTCACAAGCCCAAGGTGGAACGGCTGTTTGACACCTTTGCGCTGGTGGGAAAGACTATTTACCGCTTTTTGTACGGCCAGTCGCTCGATTCGTTTATTGTCGGGCTGATGTGCTTTATTGTGCTTACGATTTTGAATATCCCCAACGCCCATGTGCTGGCGCTGATTTTCGGCATTTGCTGTCTGGTGCCCTTCTTCGGCTCGTTTATCGGCACGGGTCTGGTGGCGCTGTTTACGCTGATTGGCGCCGGCTGGGTTAAGACGCTCATTATGCTGGGCATTATGATTGTGCTGCAACAGATTGACGGCAATATCATCAACCCCAGAATTGTCGGCGGTGCGCTGAAAATCAGGCCGCTGGCCGTTATATTCGGCGTGACGCTGGGCGGCGGGTTCTTTGGTGTGCCGGGCATGCTGCTGGGCGCGCCGTTTATGGCCGTTATTTTGCAGCTGTTCTACCAGTTTGCTGCGTCGCGCGAGGTGCCGGTGTTTTCCAAGGCCAACTTCATGCCCGACGCTGAGGCGCCGCCGTCCGAGCTGACGGGTCAGCAGCAGCTGCCCGACCAGCAAGACGGCTAAGCATTGCCAAGATGTCTACGGCGTGCTATAATATTAAAATTGACGTTTAATAGTAGGTGATGCTATGGAAATGAATAAGACATACAATCCGGCCGAGGCCGAGGGTCGCATTTACCAGATGTGGCTGGAGGCCAAGGCCTTTGCCGCCAGCGTGAATGCCGATAAAAAGCCGTTTTCGCTGGTTATTCCGCCGCCCAACGTGACCAGCCAGCTGCATTTGGGTCACGCCTATGACAACGCGCTGCAAGACGTGATTACGCGCACCAAGCGCTTGCAGGGCTATGAGGCCTGCTGGGTGCCGGGCGTTGACCACGCCGGTATTGCCACGCAGGTTAAGGTCGAGGAGATGCTGCAAAAAGAGGAGGGGCTCAGCCGACACGATTTGGGGCGCGAGGCCTTTCTTGAGCGCGTTTGGGCGTGGAAGAACAAGTACGGCGACCGCATTATCGAACAGCTCAAGCTGCTGGGCAGCTCGTGCGACTGGGATCGCCAGCGCTTTACCTTTGACGAGGGCTGCTCGCGCGCGGTCAATGAGGCCTTTGTGCGCTACTATGAAAAGGGCTTGATTTATAAGGGTCACCGCATCATTAACTGGTGTCCCGACTGCGTCACGGCGCTGTCGGATGCCGAGGTCGAGCACGAGGACCGCGACGGTCATTTTTGGTACATTAAGTATCCCGTCAAGGGCTCGGATGAGTGCTTGACCATTGCCACCACGCGGCCTGAGACGATGCTGGGCGATACGGCGGTGGCGGTTAATCCCGACGACGAGCGCTATGCGGCGTTGGTGGGCAAAACCATTGTGTTGCCGCTGGTTGGGCGCGAAATTCCCATTATCGCCGACGAGTATGTTGACAAGGAGTTCGGCACCGGCTGCGTGAAAATTACGCCGTCGCACGACCCCAACGACTTTGAGGTGGGGCTGCGGCACAACCTGCCGCAGGTACTGGTCATGGACGGCCATGCCGTGATTAACGAAAACGGCGGCCAGTACTGCGGACTGGATCGCTACGCCGCGCGCAAGGCCATTGTCGCCGATTTGGAAGCGGCGGGTCTGTTGGTTAAGATTGAAAAGCACAGCCATGCCGTCGGCACTTGCTACCGCTGCCACAACACCGTCGAGCCGATGACCAGCGACCAGTGGTTTGTCAAGATGGCGCCGCTGGCGCAGCCGGCCATGGAGGTGGTGCGCTCGGGCAAGCTCAAGTTTGAGCCGGAGCGCTTTGGCAAGATTTATCTGCACTGGATGGAAAACATCCATGATTGGTGTATTTCGCGCCAGTTGTGGTGGGGACATCGTATTCCGGCATATACTTGTAACGGTTGCGGTCATTTGGTGGTGGCTCGCGAGCTGCCGGGCGGCTGCGAAAAGTGCGGCGAAACCGACTGGGCGCAGGATCCCGACGTGCTTGACACCTGGTTTTCGTCGGCGCTGTGGCCGTTTGAGGTCTTTGGCTGGCCGGACAAGACGCCTGAGCTTGACTACTTCTACCCGACCAACGTCGTGACGCCCGGCTACGAGATTATTCCCTTCTGGGTGGCGCGCATGATTTTTTCGGGGCTGGAGTTTGTCGGCGACATTCCCTTTGAGACGGCGTTTATTCACGGCATGGTGCGCGACGACCAGGGGCGCAAGATGTCCAAGTCGCTGGGCAACGGCGTTGACCCGGTCGATATGATTGACAAGTACGGCGCCGACGCGCTTCGGCTGTCGCTGCTGGTTGGCGTTGGCAACGGCAACGACTTGCGGTTTAGCGACGAGCGCTGTGAATCGATGCGCAACTTTGCCAACAAGCTGTGGAATGCCGCGCGGTTTGTGCTGATGAACCTTGAGCTACAGGATTGGACGCTGCCCGACGCGCTGCGGCAGGAGGATAAGTGGATTTTGCACAAGCTGCAGCAGTTGGTGCCCGAGGTGACGGCGGCCATTGACCGCTACGACTTGGGCATGGCGGCGCAGATGCTGCTTGACTTTGTCTGGGACGATTTCTGCGACTGGTACATTGAGCTGAGCAAGCCTCGGATTTTTGATCACGACACCGACGTGCAGCGCGTGCTGGCGTATGTGCTGACGCAGACGTTGATTTTGCTGCACCCCTATGCGCCGTTTATTACCGAGGAGATTTGGCAGGCGTTGCCGCGTCAGGGTCGCGGCTGTGACCTGCTGGTCAAGGCCAGCTGGCCGACGGATATCGGCGGCGGCGATTTGGCCGCCGACGCGGCGGCGATGGAGCGCGTGATGGAGGCCATCAAGGCCATTCGCGCCAAGCGTGCAGAGATGAACATTCCGCCCAGCCGCAAGACGGTTATTGCCATTGTCACCGACGCCAAGGTCGCCTATGCCGACGGGCAGGCGCTGCTGTGCCGGATGGCGGGTGGCACGGCGGTCGAGCTGCTGGACAGCAAGCCGACTGACATCAGCGGCTACATTCAGATTATGACAGCTGAGGCGCTGATTTTGCTGCCGGTAGACGATTTGGTTGACCGACAGGCCGAGTTGGCGCGGCTGACAGCCGAGCGCGGCAAGATTGAGAAAGAGCTGCTGCCGCTGCGCGGACGGCTGGCCAATGAGGGCTTTACCGCCAAGGCACCGGCGCACGTGGTGGCTGCCGAACGCGAGCGCGAGGCGGCGCTGGAAGCCAAGCTGACTAAAATTGACGAGGGACTGGAGAGTCTGCGCGGATGACCTATGAACAGGCGCTAGCGTATGTCCATGCGCTGACACGTTTTGGCTCAAAGCCGGGCCTGACGCGCGTGGCGGTGCTGTTGGACTATTTGGGCAACCCGCAGCGCGGGCTGCGCTGCTTGCATGTGGCCGGTACCAACGGCAAGGGCAGCACGTCGGCGATGTTGGACGCCGTGCTGCGCGAGCAGGGCTATCGCGTGGGGCTGTGTACGTCGCCCTACATGCTCGATTTTCGTGAGCGCATCCGCCTTGATGGCGAGATGGTGAGCCGCGACGAGCTGGCACAGCATATGGCGGCGGTGAAAGCGGCCTGTGAGTTGTTGCTGGCCGACGGGCACGAGCAGCCGACCGAGTTTGAGGTTGTTGTGGCGCTGACGTTGCGCTGCTTTGCCGCTCACAAGCTGGATTTTTGCGTGATGGAGGTCGGACTCGGCGGACGCTGGGACGCGACCAATGTCATTGAGCCGCCGTTGGTGGCGGCCATTACCTCGATTTCCTACGACCACACCGAGTATCTCGGCGACTCGCTGGCGCAGATTGCCCGGGAAAAGTGCGGCATCTTCAAGCGTGGCAGTGTGGCGGTGGCGGCATCGCCGCGTGAGGCCGAGGTGCGCGATGTCATTGTCGCCGAAGCGGCGGCGGCCGATGTGCCGCTGACGTTGACCCAACCCTCCGCGTTGTCACTGCTGAGCAGCGGGCCGGACGGCTCGACGATGGCCTATCGCGGGCTGGCATTGCAGGTGCCGCTGGCGGGCGCACACCAGTGCGACAACGCCGCTGTGGCGGTTGACTGTCTGCTGGCACTGCGGAACATGGGCTTTGCCGTATCCGACGAGGCGATTGTCAAGGGCTTGGCGGCCACGCAGTGGCAGGGGCGTTTGCAGGTGGTGCAACGTCAGCCGCTGGTCGTGCTGGACGTGGCGCACAACCCCGACGGCATGCGCGCGCTGTGCGAGGCGCTGGACGCATTGTATGCCGGACGCGACATTGTCGCGGTGCTGAGTATGTGCAGCGACAAGCAGGCGGCGCAGTGTGTGCCGATGCTGGCGTCGCGCGTGACAGCGCTGTATACGGCGGCGGCGGACACGCCGCGGGCGCTGTCGGCCGGTGAGCTGGCGAAGATGGCGGCAGGCCATTGCACAGCAACGACTTGCGGGTCTGTTGCCGAGGCGGTGAAGCGGGCGCTGGAAGCGTCGCACGGTGACGGGCTGGTGCTGATTTGCGGCTCGCACTACATGATGGCCGAGGCGCGTGAGGCGCTGGCAAACTAAGGCGAAACGCGGCGGTGACGCCGTTAGTCAAAGGCAGTATTGCCGCTTGCGGCAAAAGGAGTTGCGGAATGGACCTCAAGACGATTTTGACAAAGCCGGGCAGCCACATTCACTTTATAGGAATTGGCGGCGTATCGATGATTCAGCTGGCCGAGGTGCTGTTTGACCGCGGGTTGAAGGTGACCGGCTCGGATATGCAGGACAGCCAGCGGCTGCGCGACATCGAGGCGCTGGGCGTGGCCGTGTCGACGAGCCACGACGGCAGTTTGATGGACGGCGCGGCGGCGGTGGTGCGGTCGGCGGCTATTCATGACGACAACGCCGAGGTGCTGCTGGCGCGCGAGCGCGGCATTTTGCTGGTGGAGCGCGCTGATTTGTTGGGGCTGTTGACCAGCTTCTATGAGTATTCGGTGTGTGTGGCGGGTACGCACGGCAAGACGACGACGACCTCGATGCTGACACATATTGCCACGGTGGCCGACCGTGCGCCGACGGCCTTTATCGGCGCGCGCACACCGGCGCAGCCAAAGGGCTTTGTCATCGGCAGCTCGAACATCATGATTACCGAATCGTGCGAGTACTACAACTCGTTTCTCAAGTTTTACCCCAAGATTGCGTTGATTTTGAACATTGAGCACGACCACCCCGACTTTTTTGCCACACTGGAGCAGCTGGTGGACACCTTCCGCACCTTTGCCCTGCGCACGCCGTCCGACGGCTTGATTTTAATCAAGGGCGACTGCCAAAACAGCCGCAAGGCGGTGGAAGGCTTGCCCTTCCGCACCTACGGGCTGGAGGACAGCGACGATGTGCAGGCGCGCGGGCTGGAATGGCACAAGGGCTTTGCCGAGTTTGACGTCGTGATTGACGGGCAGTTTTACAGCCACATTAAGCTGAGCGTGCCGGGTGAGTACAACATGCTCAACGCGCTGGCGGCCGCCGGTGTGGCCAAAACGCTGGGCATTGCCGGCAGTGACGTGGCCGACGCACTGGCCAGCTTCCGCTCGGCCGAGCGTCGCATGACCTACAAGGGCACGGTCAACGGCGTGGATGTCTACGACGACTACGCCCACCATCCCACGGCCGTGCGCATGACCATTGAGGCGGTGCACAGCATGGGCTACAACAACGTGCATCTGGTGTTTCAACCGCACACCTACTCGCGCACGGCGGCGCTGTTTGACGACTTTGTGGCCGCGCTGTCGGGCGCCGAGCATATCATTTTGCCCGATATCTACGCCGCGCGGGAGAAAAATGAGGTCGGCATGACCAGCCAAAAGATTGCCGAGCAGCTGCCCAATGCGCGCGCTATGAGCGGCTTTGACGACATTGCCGCGACGCTGCTGCGCGACGCACAGCCGGGCGATTTGATTTTAACCATGGGTGCCGGGGATGTGTGGAAAATCGGCGACATTATCGTGGCGAAGGCGGTTGACAGCGACGCTGTTTAGCGCTATACTCTAGCTACCGACCCGAAAGCATTGTCTGACGGGAAGGCTGCTTTGGTTCTGCTGACGGTGCGGCAACGCCCAACCGGAAGTCAACGAATACGCACTGTGCGGCAGCCTGTTTCGGGCTGCCGTGTTTGATTTTAGGGAGAGATGAGCATGGAACATCGGCTGGCAGTGATTGCCATTATCATCAGCGACCGCGAGCAGGCGGCGCGTGTCAACGCGCTGCTGCACGACTTTGGCGACAGCATTGTCGGGCGCATGGGGTTGCCGTATCACAAGCGTGATTTGTATGTGGTCAGCGTGGTGCTGGATGCGGCGAACAACGACATTGCCGCGCTGTCGGGCAAGCTGGGACGGCTGTCGGGCGTGGCCGTTAAGGTGACCTATGCGCCGGAAGAAAAGGGAGTGTAGCTATGGCTTATGATGTGTTATCACCGCACGCCGGTGAGTTTATTGACCACGATACTATCGTCAGCGACTTGCGCGCGGCTGAAGCGGCGGCGCAGAGCGGCGATGTGGTGCGCGCGATTTTGACCAAGGCCAACATGATGCAGGGCATCACGCCCTTTGAGGCGGCGGTGCTGCTCAAAGTCAGCGACGACGACGACGCGCAGGCGATATACGCGCTGGCCAATCGCATTAAGGAGACCATCTACGGGCGGCGCGTCGTTGTCTTTGCGCCGCTGTATTTGAGTGATCACTGCGTCAACAACTGCCGCTACTGCGGTTACAAGGTGACGAATAAAACCCCGCGACGCGCGCTGACGCAGGCCGAAATTGCCGAGGAGGTCAAGGCGCTGGAGGCGATGGGGCACAAACGGTTGGCGCTGGAGGTGGGCGAGCATCCCGTCCACGCGTCGATTGACTACATGGTCGAGAGTATTGCCACCATTTACAAGACGCTGAGCGGCAACGGCGCGATTCGGCGTGTCAACGTCAATGTCGCCGCCACCACCGAGCAGGACTATGCGCGGCTCAAGGAGGCGGGCATCGGCACCTATATTCTGTTTCAGGAGACCTATCACCGTCCCACTTACGAGCACAGTCACATTTCCGGGCCTAAGAGCAACTACGATTACCACACCGAGGCGATGGACCGCGCTATGCGCGCCGGCATTGACGACGTGGGCATTGGTGCGCTGTTTGGGCTGTATGACGCCGATTACGACGCGCTGGGGCTGCTGTACCACGCGCTGCATTTGGAGGCGGTGTTTGGTGTCGGGCCGCACACGGTTAGCGTGCCGCGCATCAAGCCGGCCGAGGGCGCCGACAACGACTGCACCGGCGTCGATGACGACAAGTTTGCGCGGTTGGTGGCCGTGCTGCGCATTGCGCTGCCGTACACCGGCTTGATTTTGTCGACACGCGAGGAGGCCGAGGTGCGCCGCGCGCTGCTGCACTTGGGCGTCAGCCAGATTTCGGCGGGGTCGCAGACGGGCGTGGGCGGTTACACGTTGCCCGAGGCGCAGGCGCCGCAGTTTGAGGTGTCGGACACGCGCAGCATGGACGACATCTTGCGCTGGCTGTGCGAGGACGGGTTTGTGCCCAGCTTCTGCACCGCCTGCTACCGCGAGGGTCGCGTTGGCGACCGCTTTATGCAATTGGCAAAAAATGGGCAAATTAAAAATATATGTCAACCGAACGCGCTGATTACGCTCAAGGAATACCTCTGTGACTATGCTTCCGACGAGACAAAGGCCATTGGCGAGCAGCTGATTGAACAGGAGTTGGAGCGCATTGGCAAGGACACCGTGCGCGACAAAACCAAAGACCTGCTCGGCCGCATTGCCGACGGGCAGCGCGATTTTCGTTTCTGATTTTGGCGTGAAAAAAGACCGCTGCGATTGCAGCGGTCTTTTTTTGCAGACTGTCAAAAAAGCGCGCACCGTTAAACCAATGTCAGAAACGAGAGATAACGGCGACGTAAGGCTGCGTTTGATATTTGGCTAATGATTTGCGGCGCATCGACAAGGTCGCTGCACCGCAATGGTTTTAACTTGCTACAGAAACGCTGTCCTAGCGTACCATCGTACGCCGACGGACAGCGTTTCTTTGCCTGCGC
>JAVBPM010000031.1:0-94222 GCA_031549605.1 Oscillospiraceae bacterium
TTGCCGGACGCGATGTCAGCGCCCGCGCATCGCTGACCGGCTTTGCCGACCACAAGCAGGTTCAGTCCTACGCCGTCGAGGCGCTGCAGTGGGCGGTCGCCAACAAGATTATCGGCGGCAGCGGCGGCAAGCTCAACCCCACCGGCACGGCCACCCGTGCCGAGGTCGCCACCATGCTGGCTCGGTTCGTCAAGGGATAATACACACAGCACTCCAAAGGCCACGCTGAAAAGCGTGGCCTTTTACTGCTGACGATTACAAAAACAGCGGTTGCAGTTGTCGCTGCTCCAATGCCGCCGTTAGGGCCTCGGGGATTATGGCAAAGTCGGCCACGCACGACGCCGGTTTGTGCGCTGCATCGTCCTGCCCAAAGGGCACGAAATAGATGTGCTTGCGTGCCATCAGCTTGCCGATGTTGGCGGCGTTGCCGGCCAGCGCGTCATTGGTCGACACGGCAAGCAGCAGCGGTCGCTCGTTGCGCAAATGCGCCTTGCAGGCCAACGTCACGGTACCGTCGGCAATGCCGTTGGCCAGCTTGGCCAGCGTGTTGCCGGTACAGGGCGCCACGACCAGCACGTCAAACAGCTTCTGCGGCCCGACCGGCTCGGCGCTGACGAGGCTGTCGATGGCCTTGGTGTGACAAATCGCCTCCATGGCCGTGCGGAAGCCGCGCGCCGAGATAAACCGCGTATCGGTATCGCGCACCGCCTCCGACAGCAATGGCGTTACAATATGCCCCTGCTCGACCAGCGCCTCGGCCACCGGCAGCAGCGCCTTCAGCGTGCAAAACGAGCCGCACAGTGCCAGCCCGACTCTACTCATGGTTCTCGCTCCTCTCCGCCATCACGGCGCAAATGGTGGCGCACAAATTGGCCGCCGCAGTGGTGGGCGAGTGCTTACCGGGCAGCGCCAGCGCCCAGATGCACGGGTTGCCGTTGCGCTTGGCGGCGTCAATGTCAATGCCACCCGGCGCACTGGCCAAATCAATCAGCAGACAGTGCCGCGCCACGGCCGCCAGTTCGGATTCGCCCAACACCGCATGCGGCACCGTGTTGAAAATGACGTCAAATTCAGGCAAAAACGCCGTCAGCCGCGCCGTGTCCAGCGAGCGACCGCCCAGCACCTCAACCCACGTTTTATCAACTACACGACGCGCCGAAACGCTGACCTGTGCGCCCAGCGCCTGCAGCGCCCGCGCCAGCAGCTTGCCGATGCGCCCGTTGCCAATGACCAGCGCACGGCTGCCGTGCAGCGTCACCGGCATTTTCTCCATGGCGATTTGCAATGCCGCCTCGACCGTCGGCACGGCGTTGCGAATGGCCAGCTCTTCACGGTTGGCGTAGTCGACAACCTCAACGCCGCACGTCAGGCAAGCCTGCCGAAACGACTCGGGCACCAACCCTGCCGCGACAACCTGCCCTTTTTGCAGCACCGACAGCAGCGCCGACGGCGCGATGGCGCGCGCCATCAGCGGCATATTCAGCTGGCCGTCCCGCTGCAACAGTGGAATGGGCAGGACAACGCAGTCGGCGTCCCCGACCGCCTCGGATAAATTTTGTGTATAGTGAACCGGCAGCGACGGCGGCGTTTCATCCATGCCGAACGCCGTGACGTGCCGACTGTGCTGCGATAGAAGCTGCGCCAGCTTTACCTGTCTGGCGTCGCCGCCAATGACGGCAAAGTGATGTGACATCAAGCATCCCTCCTCGGTTCAGTCTATGAAGGCCGACCGTGTGGCGTGAAGAGCGGCCAACCATTGCCAGCGCATCTTCCTTGACAATCGTCACCGCTGTGCTACAATAATTAGGATGCTACAACAGACAGGAGCCACAACATGAACACATGGAGCACGCTCAGCCAAATTCTCAACACCGTGGCCACCGTACTGCTGGTTACCATCGGTGTGCTTGGATTTTACAAGGTCGCCTATCTGGTGCTCGGCTTTGTCTGCAAGCCGCGCCGCTACCTGCCCACCGAAAAACGCTTCAACTACGCCTTTGCCATCGCGGCACGCAACGAGGAAAACGTGATTGGGCAATTGATTGAGAGCATACATAAACAGACCTACGACGCCTCGAAGATTACCATTTTTATCGTCGCCGACAACTGCGACGCTTGCGACAAAACAGCGCAAATCGCGCGCGACGCCGGCTGCATTGTCTACGAGCGCACCGACCCGCACAAGGCGCGCAAGGGCTTTGCGATGGAATTTTTGTTTGAAAACATCCAGCGCGACTACGGCATTACCAGCTTTGACGGCTACTTTATCTTCGACGCCGATAACCTGCTCGACATCCACTTTGTCGAAGAGATGAACAACGCCTTTGCCGCCGGCGAGAGCTGCGTGACCTCCTACCGCAACACCAAAAATTTTGAGGCCAACTGGGTCAGCTCGGCCTACGGCATCCACTTTTACCGCAACTCGGTCACACTGCACCGGCCGCGCTCGATGCTGCGGCTGGGCACGCACCTGACCGGCACTGGCTACCTCATCGCCAGTCAACACATCGCCGACGGCTGGCACTATTACAGTCTGACCGAGGACGACGAGCTGTCCATGCGCCTGACCGGCAAGGGCACACGCATCGGCTACTGCGAGACCGCCGAGTTTTTTGACGAGCAGCCACTCAGCTTTATGGTCGGCTACCGCCAGCGTATGCGCTGGGCCAAGGGTCGGCTGCACAACTTCTTCCACCACGCCGGACGGCCGCTGCTCGGCATCTTCAAGCCCAACCTGCACCGCTGCCACGGCGTTTTCATCCGCCGCTTTGACAACCGCTTTGTCAACTGGCTGGCCAACCGCTGCTACCCTGTGGTCAGCGGCTGCTTTACCTGCTTTGACATCTTCGCACACTATTTCCCCTATGCGCTCTGCAATGTCTACCTCAGCGTTCTCTACCCCGTCTGCGGCCTGATTATCGGGCTCAACAACCCAGAGCACTACAGCGTTTGGGACGACACGCTCAAACTGTGGCTGATCACGCAGGCGGGCAACTGGCTGGAGGCGACCGCCACGGCGCTGGCCGTCATGATACGCGAGCACAAGCGCATCTACACCTCCAAGGTCAAGGCCTTTCTCTACACGGCGCTCTACCCATGGTTTAACCTGATTTCGCCCTATATCACGCTGTCGGCGCTGCTATCCCGCGTTGTTTGGACGCCCATAGTCCACACCGACAGCCGCCGTATTGAGGACATCAAGCCACGCAAAAAAACCGGTGTATAGCCGCGCGTTTTCTTTGACACCGCTTGCAGCAATGTGCTATACTTAAAAACGGAAGTGTTATTCTAATGCGTTGGAGGTAGCCCTGCATGAACATTGCCTTTATTGCCCATGACAAGAAAAAAGAGCTGATGGTTCAGTTCTGCATTGCCTACTGCGGCCTGTTTTCCAAGCATTCGCTGTGCGCGACGGCCACCACCGGCAAGCTGATTTCCGAGGCCACCGGCCTGACCATCACCTCCTACCTGTCCGGCTCGCAGGGCGGCGTGCAGCAAATTGCCGCGCGTGTCGCTTACGACGAGATTGACCTCGTCATGCTGTTCCGCGACCCGCTGAGCAATGTGCCGTACGAAACCGATCTGGCGCTGTTGCAGCTGTGCGACACCCACAACATTCCCGTCGCCACCAACGTCGCCACCGCCGAGGTGCTGGTGCACGGCCTTGACCGCGGTGACATGGCTTGGCGCGAAATCCTCAAAGCCAATAAATCGACCAAATTGTTTTAATCTACTGATGGAGAGTGTAAGATGAATTTAGTCAACGACCAATTGCAGCTGCTTGCCGCCAAAGACCCGGCTGTCGCCGAGGCCGTCAGCCTTGAGCTGGGCCGTCAGCGCAGCCACATCGAACTGATTGCCAGCGAAAACTTTGTCAGCGACGCCGTGCTGGCCGCCGTCGGCTCGGTGCTGACCAACAAATACGCCGAGGGCTACCCCGCCAAGCGCTACTACGGTGGTTGCCAGTGCGTCGATATTGCCGAGAACATTGCGCGCGACCGCGCCATGCAGCTGTTTGGCTGCGGCGCCGCCAATGTGCAGCCGCACAGCGGCGCATCGGCCAACGCCGCCGTCTACTACGCGCTGGTCAGGCCGGGTGACAAGGTGCTGGGCATGAGCCTGGCGCACGGCGGTCACCTCACCCACGGCAGTCCGGTCAACATCAGTGGCAGCTACTACGACATTGTCTCCTACGGCGTGCGCGAGGACAGCGGCCTCATCGACTACGACGAGGTGCGCGCCATCGCCAAGCGCGAGCAGCCCAAGATGATTATCGCCGGTGCGTCGGCCTACCCGCGCATCCTTGACTTTCAAGCCTTCGGCGACATCGCCCGCGAGCTGGGCGTGCCGCTGTTTGTCGATATGGCGCACATCGCCGGTCTGGTGGCCGCCGGTCTGCACCCCTCGCCCTTCCCGCACGCCTACGTCGCCACCACCACCACACACAAAACGCTGCGCGGCCCGCGCGGCGGCATGATTCTCAGCGGCGACGAGGAGAGCGGCAAGCTGTTTGACAAGGCCATCTTCCCCGGCACACAGGGCGGCCCGCTGATGCACGTCATCGCCGGTAAGGCTGTCGCCTTTGGCGAAGCGCTGCAGCCCGACTTCAAAGCCTACCAGCAGCAAATTCTCAACAACGCGCAGGCGCTGGCCAAGGCGCTGCTGGCCAAGGGCTTTAACCTTGTGTCGGGCGGCACCGACAACCACCTCATGCTCGTCGACCTGCGTCCCTTCGGCCTGACCGGCAAGGAGATGGAGCGCCGCTTGGACGCCGTGCACATCACCGCCAACAAAAACGCCAGTCCCTTCGACCCCGAAAAGCCCTTCGTCACCAGCGGTATCCGGCTCGGCACGCCCGCCGTCACGACGCGCGGCTTGAACGAAGCCGACATGGAAGTCATTGCCGATCAAATTTACCTCGCTGCAACCGACTTTGACAACAAGCAGGCGCAAATTGTCGCCGCTGTTGACGAGCTGTGCGGCCAGTACCCGCTCTATGCCTGAGCTGCTCAAGCCCTTTGCTGATGAAATTCGCCCGGCCACCTTCGATGAGGTGGCCGGGCAATCGCACATCTTAGGCAAAAGCGGTCTGCTTCAAAAAATCATTGCCTCCGGCCGACTGCCCAGCATGATTTTCTACGGCCCGCCCGGCACCGGCAAGACCACCGTCGCCAACATCATCGCCGCGCAGACCAACCGCACGCTGTACAAGCTCAACGCCACCACCGCCGGACTCAGCGACATCAAGGACATTGTCGCGCAGCTCGACACGCTGCTGACCACCGACGGCGTGCTGCTCTACCTCGACGAGATTCAGTACTTTAACAAAAAGCAGCAGCAGTCGCTGCTGGAGCATATGGAAAACGGCAAGATTACGCTCATCGCCTCGACGACCGAGAACCCCTACTTCTACGTCTACCCCGCCATCCTGTCGCGCTCGACGGTGTTTGAGTTTAAGCCAGTCGAGCCTGCCGACGTCGCCAAGGCACTGCCGCGCTTGTTTTTACGCGCGGGCGAATTGTTCGACTGCCGCGTCGAGGCGTCGCAGGACGTCATCGACACTGTCGCACACGGCTGCGGCGGCGACATGCGCAAAGCGGCCAACGCCGTCGAACTGCTGGTATCCACTGCCAGTGTCAAGAAAGGCGTGGCGACGCTGACGCCCGAGGCGGCGGCTGAAATCTGCCAAAAGTCGGCGCTGCGCTACGACCGCGACGGTGACGCCCATTACGACATCATCTCGGCCTTTCAAAAATCGCTGCGCGGCTCCGATCCCGACGCGGCGCTGCACTATCTGGCGCGCCTGCTGCTGGGCGGCGATATGACCATCGCCATACGGCGGCTGCTGGTCACCGCGCACGAGGACATCGGGCTGGCCTATCCGCAGGCGAGCGCCATTGTCAAAAGCTGCTGTGACAGCGCCTTGCAGCTGGGCATGCCCGAGGCGGTCAACCCGCTGTCGGTCGCCTGCGTGCTGCTGGCCACCGCACCCAAATCCAACAGCGCGTCGGGCGCCTTGTTTGCCGCCATGCGCGACGTGCAGCAGGGCAAGGGCGGCGACGTGCCCGCTCACCTAAAGGACAACCACTACGGCGGTGCCGCCAAGCTGGGCCGCGGCCTGACCTACCAGTACCCGCACAACCACCCCCACCACTGGGTCAAGCAAAACTACCTGCCCGAGCCGCTGAAAAACGCCAAATACTACGACTACGCCGACAACAAGGTCGAGCAAGCCGCCAAAGCCTACTGGGCGGCGGTCAAAGGCGATTAAAATAGAAAGTAACCCCACAAAGTGAACGGAGCGGCTCGACGCCGCCAGCGCGCCGGTGCTGGCCAAAGTCGGCGCAGCACTGCCCAGCTTTGAAGATGCCAGCACCCTGCACGACGAGCTGAACAATTACCTCAGCGTCACTAAGGATGTCTACATGGAAATTGGGCTGCAGTGCGGCGCGGCACTAACGGCGCAACTGCTGGCCGCTCACCCGCTGCAAGCCGAGTAGTGTACGACAAACACACAGGCCGGACAAAAATTTGTCCGGCCTGTGATTTGTTACATCGCGCTACTGCTTTTTCTGATCCCACGGGTCGACGTGGGCGCGGTTCATCGTTTGGCTCTGCTGCGGCTGCTGTTGCGGCTGCGACCAGTTGCTGGCGGCCGGTTGCTGCTGCATCACCGGCGCGTAGCCGGCCGGTTGCGGCGCCATGTTGGGGGTAAAGCCGTTTTGGGCAAAGGCGTCATACTCGCGGTCGGCCTTTTTCATAATGGCATGGGCGGTAAAGTAGCCGCCGCACACCGCCAGCACCACCAAGATAATCGCCGCGCCCACCACGGCTGTGTCGCTTTTTTTCTTGCCCTTGCCGCCAAAAAACACGGCGGCCAACCGGCTCAATGCGCTGGGCATATTGCGCGCGGCGCTGATGGTGTTGTGCGCCATGGCAAAGGTGTTGTAGCCTGCATTCAGTCCGGTGCGCAGGTTCTTGTTCTGCCAGAAATTGCTGGCGCTGCGGAACCACATCATAAAGCCGCTCGGAATCATCGACAGCACTAGCAGCACATACTCTAAATCGGACGCAATGCTGATAATTTCAGTCATCGTCTCTTTGGGTATCTTCAGCAGCGTCGGGCCAATCAATAAAAACAGCACCGTGACGACCAAGAAATACACCATGGTAAACCCGGCCACCGACATGACAAAGACCGCCTTGCAGTAGCGGTGCATCTTTTTATCGGTTTCCTTGGTCTCCGACCAAATACGGCCAGCCGACTTGGCGTTTTGCACCGACACAAAGAGATTCCAGATAATCAACAGGCCCATCAGACCCATGCTTAACAAAGCCATACAAACTGCACTCCATTCACGCCAACGCCTTTTACGTTGACAATACTTACGTTTTAGTATATCATAACCCAAATTATGCTGCAAGGGGGCGCAAGCCATGCGCTATTTCAAGAAAATCTGCGGTCAGACCGTCTATCTCTCACCCGTCAACCCCGCTGACTGCGAACAGTACACCGCATGGGTCAACGACCCTGCCGTCTCAACGCACCTCGGCCAGCATGCCAGCCTGTACAGCCTGTCCAGCGAGCGCTCGACGCTTGAAAGCATGGCCGCCAACGGCTACAACTTCGCCATCGTGCGCCTCTCGGACGATCAACTACTGGGCAACATCAGCTTCTGCGATTTGCACCAGCGTAACCAGCGCGCCGAGTGTGGTCTGTTTATCGGCGAGGCCGAGAATCGCGGCAAGGGCTACGGCACCGAGGCGCTGCGCCTGCTGCTCGACTACGGCTTCAACACGCTCAACCTGCGCAACGTCATGCTCCGTTGCTACGCCACCAACGAGCAGGGGATCGCCTGCTACCGCAAGGTCGGCTTCAAAGAAATCGGCCGCCGCCGTCAGGCGCTCTATGTCAACGGCGTGTTTATCGACGACGTCTACATGGACATTCTCAAGGAAGAATTTACCGCCAACAATTGCCAGTCATAAGCGGCAATCATCGACACATACTGATTTTCGACAGGGGCTATGCCTTGTTATTAAAAAACGCCGTGCGACTGTTTTCATTCAATCGGTGCGCATATATACCCTGTAAGGGCAGAGCCAACACTCTGCCCGTCTTTTTTTGTCAACTTTGCGCTATCGCTTCTTGACATACCCCTTGCTCGGCGCAAGCAAACAACCCTTGCCAAAGCCGATCAAATCGCCGCGCCCCGCTTCGCGCAGTGCCATTTCGACCCACTTGCGCTTCTCCGGCCGCTGCCATTGCAGCAGTGCGCGCTGCATGGCTTTCTCCTTGTCCGTCCGCGCCACATAGATCGGCTTGCCCGACCGCGGCTCAATGCCGGTGTAGTACATACACGTCGACAGCGTGCCCGGCGTCGGGTAAAAGTCCTGCACCTGCTCGGGCTGGCGACCCCAGCGCTTGAGCGTCAGCGCCAATTCAATGGCGTCGTCAAGGCGGCTGCCGGGGTGCGACGAAATGAGATAAGGCACGACAAACTGCTGCTTGCCCTGCCGCGCGTTGACGCGCTTGTATTGTTCCATAAAGGCCAGATAGCGCTCGACGCGCGGCTTGCCCATATGGTCGAGCACGTGGTTGACGCAGTGCTCGGGCGCCACCTTGAGCTGCCCGCTGATGTGGTGGCTGACCAGCTCGTTGAGAAAGGCGTCGCTCTTGTCCAGCATCACATAGTCAAAGCGAATGCCCGAGCGCACAAAGACCTTTTTGACCTTGGGCAACGCGCGCAGCTTTCGCAGCAGATTGAGGTAATCGCTGTGGTCGGCGTCAACGTGCTTGCACGGCACCGGCGTCAGGCAGTTTTTACCCTTGCACAGCCCCTTGTCCGCCTGCTGACGGCAGGAGGCGTGCCGGAAGTTGGCCGTCGGCCCACCGACGTCGTGAATGTAGCCCTTGAAGTCGGGCAGCGCGGTAATAGCCGCCGCCTCGCGCAGCAGCGATTCGTGCGACCGCACGGCAATGGCGCGACCCTGATGGAACGCCAGCGAACAAAAATGACAGCCGCCAAAGCAGCCGCGGTTGTGAATCAGCGAAAAGCGCACCTCTTCAATGCCCGGCACGCCGTCGACATACATCGGGTGCGGCGCGCGCTGATACGGCAGCTCGGCCACCGCGTCCAGCTCGGCCATCGTCGGCAGCGGCGCCGGTTTGTTTTGCACCAGCCAGCGGCCGTCCTGCTGCTGCACCAGCGGCAGGCCGCGCACGGCGTCCTGTTCATCGTGCTGCGCCAGCGCCGCGCGGGCGTAGGCGCGCTTGTCGGCACGCACCTGCTGCAGCGTCGGGCAGACCAGCGCCTCGTCCGGCCAGTCGTGTTCTTTGTCGGTCAGATAGCACAGACCGCGTATTTTACGGCAGGCCGCCACCGGCTTACCGTCGGCTAGTGTGCGGGCGATGGCGCGCATGGCACTCTCACCCATGCCAAAGACCAGCAAATCGGCCTGCGCGTCCTGCAATAGCGACGGCAGCACCTTATCCGCCCAATAGTCGTAGTGGGCAAAGCGACGTAGCGACGCCTCCAGCCCACCCAACACAATGGGCAGGTCGGGATACGCGGCGCGCACGGCGCGGCTGTATACGGTAGTCGCCCGATCCGGCCGCAGCCCAAAGCGCCCGCCCGGCGAGTAGTAATCGTAGGTTCTCTTTTTCCGCGCCGCCGTGTAATGCGCCACCATCGAGTCGATGTTGCCACCCGTGACCAACGCGGCGTAGCGCGGCCGACCAAAGGCGGTAAAGACCTTGGCGTTGCGCCAGTCGGGCTGCGCCAGCACGGCCACCAAATAGCCCATGCTCTCCAACAGCCGCCCAATCACCGCCGCGCCAAAGCTGGCGTGGTCGACATAGGCGTCGCCGGTAATCAGCAAAAAATCCGGCTGCTGCCAGCCGCGCCGCGCCATTTCCTCGGGCGTGGCGACCAAAAAATCAGCAGCCGAAGGCTGTGTATTGTCCCCGTACTCCATAAAAACCTCATTGTTCAGCAATAATTCACGTTGTAAAAGCTTAGCTTACAGACCGGCGTTCGGCTCACTCGGCCCGTATCGCCCGCCCCGGACGTTGACCGGCGATAAACTCGCCCTTGCGCACCACAGCTTGGCCGTTGACAAAGACATACTCAACACCCAGCGGCGGCAGCGCCTCGTCAATGCGCGGCCGCAGCGCCTTGCGGTCGACCACCGTTACATCGGCAAACGCGCCCTCTCTCAGCACGCCGCGATCCTTCAGCCCAAAGCGCGCCGCCGTGCGGCCTGTCATTTTGGCGACGGCCGTCTCAATCGGCAGTCCCGCCTCGTCAGCCAGCTGCCAAAACAGCGGAAACGCGCCGTAGATGCCGCCATTTTGCACGCCCGACGACTCGACCCACGCGTCGGTCATAAACAGCGACATGTCATGCCGCATCAGCCGCTTGACAATGTCGCGGTTTTGATACTTGCCCTGCAACACCCGCGCCTTAAAGTCGCTGGCCTCACAGATTTTCAGGTAAGCCTGCAGCTTGCTGATGTTCCATTCAACCGCCAACTGCGCCACCGTTTTGCCCTGCATATCTTCGTTGCCCTCATCGGCGTAGGCGATGGTGATGTCGTCAAAGCCAAAGCCAAGCAGCTTCGAAGTCGCCTGAATCATCACCGCCAGCTTGGCGCGTGTCAACGGCTTTTGGCGCTGGGCCGGCGTCAGCTTCATGTACCACTCGGGCAAAATAACGCTGATGACCGACGCACCGTAGTGGAGCGGATACATGTCGAACAGTACGCGCGACCCCGTCTCGGCCAGCGCCTCCAGCGCCTTAATGGCCTTGGGCTCGTCGCCCCATGTCCGCGCGCCGACAAACAACAGATGGCTGTACTGAAAATCGACACCCGTCTCACGCACGATATCGGCCAATTCCTCCAGCGCCAGCATCAAATGGCTCTTGGTCATCGACCCGTAGGACAGCGACAGCCGCGACATCGCCTTGGGATGCACCGTCAGCACGCGGTTGTAGCGCTTGACCAGCCGCGCCACTTCCACCAGCTCGTCACGCGGCGCGTAAATACCCGGCTCGTACATCAGCCCCAGTGACACGCCGCACGCGCCGTCTTGTAGCGACTGCTCCAGCACGCGCAGCATGGCCTCCATGCCGACGCCATCCAGCGGCTCGGCACTCATGCCGCTGACGCCAATGCGCGCGCTACCGTGCCCCGCCAGTGCCGCGACATTGCCGGGCGCACCGCCGTCGACGGCGGCTAGCCAGTCGCCCATGCGCGGATAGACGCCACGGTTGCCGTCCAGTGAAAACAGTCCGCCGCCTATTTTGCCCTCGTGCACCGAACCGGCGGCAAACCCGCTGGTCGACAAACCGCAGTTGCCGGTGACGAAAGATGTAATTCCTTGTTGTAAAAATGGCTTAAAAAAACACTCGGCGTCATCACGCAGCGCAAACCAATCGTTGTGTGAATGGGCGTCGATAAAGCCGGGCGTCACCGTCAGGCCGGTACAGTCGACAACCTCACCGCCAAAGCCGTCAGGTGCGGTGTCGCACAGCTTGACAATGCGGTCGCCGTCCATCAGCAGGCCGCCAACAAACGGCGGCTTGCCGGTGCCGTCAACCAGCTCGGCGTTACGCAAGTAAAACATGACGCGCCTCCTTTAGCCGTGCCACACCGGTGGCAGCAGCGATTTCTGCATGACATACAGCGGCCGCAGACCGGCTTCCTCCACCGCGACACGCTCAAAGCCCAGCCGTGCATAAAGCCCCTGCGCGCGCGTGTTGGTGTCTGCCACGCGCAAATGCAGCGCCGAGCGTCCCAGTGCGCGATAGACGCTGACCGCGTGCCCGACCAACTGACCGCCCAGCCCCAGACCCCGATGCGCGGCGTCGAGCTCAACCAGTGAGATGTGCCCCAACGCGTCGGCGGCCTTGTATTCGGTGTCCAGATGCAGCAGCCCTATGGGCAGCCCCTGATTGCGCACCGCCACCACAGCACGGCGGTGGCGCTGCGCGCAGCGTGTTGTCTCGGCCAAAATGGCATCGAGTTGAAAGCCCTCCAGCGTGCCGTACACCGCCAGCCACGCATCGCGGCGGTAATGCTCGACCATCGGCAGCTCGCGCGGCAGCTCCACCGGGTCAAAGCACAGCTCAATGTCCTTGCCGCGCCCGTCGGTGCGCCACCACTGCTGCTTGCCCAGCGTCGAAAGCTCGCCCAGATGGCTGTTGTCGGCGTAATAGTCGAGTGTCGGCACGCCGTTATCGTCAAAATCAATCTTGGTAATGCCCGTGTTGTCCGAGTGCGGCAGTCCTTTCGCGCCCAGCAGCGCCTCAATCGACGCACGCATCGCCATGCCGTGGCTGACAATGGCCACCGCGCCCTCGTGTCGCGCCGTCACGCGTGCCAGCGCCTCCAGCCAGCGCTGACGCACCTGCTGCAGCGTCTCGCCACCCGCAATGCCAAAGCGCTCGATGTCGCCCGAAAACAACGCCGCGCGCTGCGCGTCGTCGCGTGCCAGTTCACCCCACGGCTTGTCCTCCCACACGCCAAAGCCCATCTCACGAAACCCGGGCTCACACTGCACCGTCAACCCGTGCGGCTGCGCCACCGCTTGCGCCGTATAGCGTGCGCGTGTCAAGTCGCTGGCATAGACAGCCGTCAGCGGCACAGCCGCCATACGAGCCGCCAGCGCGCGGCACTGCGCCGTGCCGTTGGGCGTCGGATAGCCGTCGTAATGGCCGTGTGCGCGGCGGTAAATGTTGCCCTCGGCCTCACAGTGGCGGATCAGATAGACCGTGCTTACCACGGCTGCACCGTCCCGCTCAGCGCCGACGGCGTCACGCCGTGGGCATCGCAGTAAGCCTCCAGTGCGTCGACCAGCTTGATGGCCGCCAGCGGGTCGGCAAACAGCGCCGTACCAATGCCCACCGCCGTCGCTCCGGCCATCAGCAGCTGCAACGCGTCGTCCAGACAGCTGACGCCGCCCATACCCAACAGCGGCAGCGGCGTGGCGTTGGCGACCTGCCACACACAGCGTACCGCCACCGGCAGCATCGCCCGACCCGACAGCCCGCCGACGTTGTTGTGCAGCACCGGCCGCCGCGTCGTGGTGTCAATACGCATACCCAGCAGTGTGTTAATAAGCGAAATCGCATGAGCGCCCGCCTCGTCTACGGCGCGCGCCATTTCAGCAATGTCGGCGACGTTGGGCGACAGCTTGACCATGACCGGCACGACACTGTGGTTGACCACGGCGCGTGTCACCTCGGCCGCCGCCTGCGGCTGCGTGCCAAAGGCAATGCCACCCTGCTTGACGTTGGGACAGGAGATGTTGACCTCCAGCATATCGACGCCGCCCGTCGAGCATTTCCACGCCATTTCGGCGTACTCATCCTCATGGTTGCCGCTGATGTTGGCAATGACCTTGCAGCCAAACTGCTTGAGCCACGGCAAATCGTCGCGCAAAAAGGCGTCGACACCGGGATTTTGCAGCCCGACGCTGTTAAGCATGCCGCACGGCGTCTCGGCCACGCGCGGCGGCTTGTTACCGGCGCGCGGCTTGAGCGTCAAGCCCTTGACGCAAATGGCGCCGATGCGGTTGAGATCAAAATACTCGCCGTATTCACGGCCAAAGCCGACGCAGCCCGAGTTGAGCACCACCGGATTGTTCAGTTCTACACCGGCTAAATCGACGCGTAAATCAGCCATCGAAGCCCACCTCCTCGGCGCTAAATACCGGCCCGTCCTTGCAGACGCGCTTAAAGCTGTCACCCGACGCGCAGGCGCAGACCAAACAGGCACCCACGCCGCAGGCCATGCGCTCCTCCAGCGACAGATAGCAAGCCAGCCCGCGCTCGGCCGCCCACGCCTTGGTCGCGCGTAACAGCGGCGTCGGGCCACAGGCAAACACAGCGGCATAGCTGTTGTTGCACAGCACCTCTGCCGCCGCCAGCGCGTTGCCGGTCAGTCCCAGGCTACCGTCATCAGTCGCCACGGCCACCGCCTTGCATTTCGAAGCCAGATCGGGCACCAGCAGCGCCGCCGCCTTGTTGCGAAAGCCCACCGCCGCATCGCAGTCGTAGGCCGTCGCGGCATAGTGCAGCGGCGGCAGTCCCAGCCCACCGCCAATCAGCAGCACGCGCCCGTCGACAAGCGGAAAGCCATTGCCCAGCGGGCCCTGCACCGTCGCCTCGTCGTTGACCTCGCGCGCTGCCAGCCATTGCGTGCCGTCGCCCTTGACGGCAAACACCAGCCGCAGCGCGTTGCCATTGCGCTCGGCAATGCCCAGCGGCCGCGCCAGCGTGTGACCCTCGCAGCGCACCATCACAAATTGACCCGGTGCGCCACCCTGAATTTCCGGCGCCTCCAGCCACATATCGCAGGCCGCTTGATTACAATCCTTTCGCAAAACCGTCGCCATAGACAACCCCCGTTTCTTTTGCACCAGTATACCACAAGGCGCCGCGCCGCACAACAAAAGACACCGGACGCGCCCGGTGTCTTTTGTCAATATGCTTGTTACTGAATGGCGCCGATGGCTCGCAATTGCTTTTTGTAGGAAAAAATGCAGCAGGCAAAGCCGACAGTGGCGCCGATGGTGCACAGCGTAGACAGAATGCTCCACAGTCCGCCAATAAACAAGCCGGGAACACTGGCCAGCAACCCCACCAGCATCAGCACCGCCAACGCCGTCGACGGCTTTTGCGTCACAAACCCCGTGCTGACGCCCTGCCCAACGCTGTCAATGGTACGCATCGTCGCCTTGAGCATGACCAGCACAAAGACAAAGGCCAGAGCCATTGTGAAAAACAGTATCACGCCGACCGCTACCGCGTCAGACTCATGGCCCGCCCCGGTAGCTACAAACAATAAGCCGGATAACATCATTAGCCCAAGCCCAACCAGCATGAAGATATAGCTGACCCTCTGCGTGCCGCGAATTAGCCGCAGTCCCGACAGACCGACCGCAGGCGGCACGGTCGCCGCCGACGCGGCGCTAAGCAGCGACCACAGTCCGATGCAGAGCAAAATGCTGAAAATGTTGGCCAGCAGCGCACTACTGAGGTTGACCGGCGAAAAACTGTCCGATTTGGTAAACAGCAGCTCCATGATGTCGTCGTACATATCCTGTTCGGCGTTCAGCTCAGTCAGCCATTGGCTAACGTCGTCGCGCAGCGACTGCGGCAGCATCGCGTGCGGTGTAATGGCGCTGATAATGGCAAAGACAATAGACAGCGTGTACAGCAGCGCCACCAGCTTGAGCACGCCCGATTTCAGTCCGTTGTGCGTCATCTGCTGCACGGCCACCGACTGCTGCGTCGATGCCGGTGCGCCGTAGTTCCACGCATTCTGCACCGGCGGCGGCACAAAGCCGGGGCTGACCGACGCAAAGCCCTGCACCTGCGGCACTTGATCAATGTAGAAGCCGTCACTGCGAGGTTGCTGTGCGGCCGCCTGTCGGCAAGGGCAAACGGTTCCGTCGGCGATCTCGCGCTGGCAATAGGGACAAAGCATACTCAGTACTCCTTCTTGCTAAAGCAAAACGGCCCTAGGCCGTTCTGCTTTTGTTTATAGTTGTGTGTAGCTTAGCGCAGCGCCATGCCGCAGGCCGAGCAGTGCCCCGAGCCCGGCGCATTGACTGTAGCGCAACGCGGGCAGCGCGCCGACTGCGCATACGCCGGCACAGCAGCCGTTTTGGCCGCCGTCTTGACTGTGATGCAATCGACCAGCGCCAGCAGCGCAATGATAAACCAAATCGCGGTTACAATATAGAAGCCATACTCCAAGCCGTCAACTTCAAACTCTGCCTGCAAGAAATTGCTAAATAGCTGCATGAACACGGCACCGGCGATCCAGAAGGTCGACAACGCACGCGCCCTAGCTTTCATCGCCGCCGTAAACAGCAAAATCAGCACGACCGGCAACAGATAGAACACAATGCCGTTAACGGCTCTGCCCCATTCCACGTCAAAGTATTCAACGGGAATGAGGAAGCGGAAGAAATTTCCGCCAGCGCTAATCGGCAGGAAATAGCCACCGACAACGGCCAGCGCCAATCCCATGATCACCCACGCCAACGCCGAAACGCGGCTGGGTTGCTTTTGCACCGGATAGCCGTAGAACGGCGGCTGCGCCGGCTGCGCGGCGACGTAGTCACGCGCCGGCATGGCCTGTGCGCTGTAAACGGGGCGAATGGGCGGCTCCTGCACGGCCGTGGCCGTGGCGGCGGGCGTCATCGGCGTGAAGCCGACGGCCGGAGCGGCCGCAGCGGCGGCCACGGGCGGTTCAACCGGCATCGCCGGCTCAACCACAGGCGGTTCTTCGACAACCGGCTGCATTTCAGCCATAATTTCCTCAACCGATTCAACAGGCTCGACTTCGGTCACCGGCTCCTCAGCAACAGCCACGACGGGCTGCTCGACAACTTCGGGTGCGGGTTGCTGACAAGGGCAGACCTGCCCGTCCTCGACCTTGTTGCCACAATAACGACAGAACATCCAACAAACCCCTTTCTATCTAGGCATAGACTGCCCAACGGCTTATTTCTTAAACAGGTTAATGCCCTTCATCTCCATAAAGTAAGCAGCAGCGGCGACAGCCCACGCAACAAAGCAGAGATACACACCGACGCCAGCGGCATCGTGGAACAGGTATGTCATCGGGTAACAGGCGCCGGCAAACGCTATAATGAAGCAGGCCAGGTTACGTCTGTCACCCTTCATCATAAACGTGCAACCAACAAGCGCCAGCACAGGCACAATTAAAACCCAAATATTGCCAAACTGTTCGCTGTTAAACACCAAGCCATAGGCACTTCTCGAAGCAAAGCCCAAGTCGACAAAGGGCAGGAAGTAAAAGATCACCATGAGAGCCATAGCGCCCATGGCAATCAGCTGATTAATGCTGAAGCGCGCGGTGGCCGCTTTGTAGAAATCGTTGGCCGCCGTGGCCATTTGCTGCTGGAACTGGTTGGGCTGCTGCGCCGTTTGAGCCGGCTGCGCGCCCTGCTGGCAGGTGCAGACCTCGCCGGGATTGAGCTGTTTTCCGCAGTTGTTACAAAACATGTTTCATTTCCCCTTATGTATTTTTATTGAATAAACGGCTGTCCGCATTGCGTACAGAACCGACTACCCGCTACAACCGTCCCACCGCAACGGGGGCACTGAACCATCGGCACCTTGGCGCTCGGCTTAATCAGCGCTATGACCTTCCATTCCAAGCAACAGAATACAGCTATGGCCACCCAGACAATCAGCGACAAAATGCTGCCCACACCGGCCGAGAAGTCGGGCATCGACGAGCCGCCGTACTGATCCATCAGAGACGACAACTGACCCAACGGGCTGCCTTGATACAGTAAATTGATAAAGCAGAGGTACAGCGCAAACAGCGCCGCGCCAAATGTCAGCCCCCGCTTATTCTTGGCACCAAACAACACGCCGATAAACAGCAGCAGCGGCACCAACAGCTCCAGCATCGTGCGGAACGACGCATCAAAGGATAGCCTCTGAATCGTCGTACCGAACATGGTATCAAAGCCGCTGAAGGTTTCACCGTCACCGCGGAACGACCACACGCTGAACGGTAAGAACAGAAACACCACCTGCAACAGCAGTAGTCCCATGACAATCAGCACATTCATGGAAAAACGGCTGGTCATCTGAGCGCTGACCTGCTTAACGTCAAAGGCAGGCGGCTGTATCGGCTGCGTCGGCTGCTGTTGCGCCGGAGGCGTCGCAGGCTGAGCCACTGCGGCCACTGTGCAGCTGCAAACCTGCCCGTCGGGCACCGGACGCCCGCATTTCGTACAAAACATCTCGACATTCCCCCTATATCAATTCGGCAAAGCCGGTCATCGCAAAGCATGTCGTATGTAATTGCGCCGCATCTTGAGGCATTATATCACAGAAGAAAGGTCTTGAAAAGCCTTTGTTATCGTGCCGTTCTTGGGAAACAAATTGGCGCCGACCACCAGCCACTCGGCACCGTGCGCCACGCACTGCGCGGCGTTATCGACACCCACGTTGCCGTCGACCTCAATGATAAAATTCAGCCCCATCTGCTCCCGCAGCGCCACCAGCGTATCAAGGTTGGCCAGCGCCGATCCGATAAACTTCTGTCCGGCAAAGCCGGGCTCAACCGTCATGCACAGCACGAAATCGACATGCGGAAGCAGCGCGCGCAGCACGCCGGCATCGGTGCCCGGGCCGATGACAATACCCGCCTTGCAGCCCATTTCTTTAATCTGATTGAGCAGCTTGATGGGGAACTTGACCGCCTCGTAGTGAACGGAAATGGCGTGGCACAGGCCCTTGAGCCGTGGCAAATACGGCCCGGGATTGTCCAGCATCAAATGCACGTCGAGTTGAATCGACGTGGCCTTGGCCATCGCCTCGATCGTGGCAAAGCCAATGGCAAGGTTAGGCACAAAGTGCCCGTCCATGACATCAATATGCAGCATCTGAATGCCGGCACGCTCCATTTCGGCCATGTCCCGCGCCAAATTCAGCGGGTCGGCACACAGCATCGAGGGTAGAATAATGGCCATATGAGCCTCCTAAAAAGTAGTTGTGACGCGCTGGCTGTCAAACAGCGCCATCACCTGAGTCAGCTTGGGCAGTTGCAGCTGTTCGTTCGGCGGCCTAACGCACAGCGCACAGGCGCAGCCGGCAAACGCAGCTGCCTCACCGCAGTCGCGGCGCTGAGCATACCGCAACGTAAATGCGGCGGCAAAAACGTCGCCGGTGCCACTCACCGCCGCGATCGGATAGCGCACCACCCGCCCGTCGCGGCACAGCAGCGCGCCATGCTTTTCCGTCGTCACAACCACAGTCGGCGCGTAGCCGGCCAGCACATTCATCACCGTTTCGGTCTCGTTCGACCCCGTCAGACGCAGCGCCGTTAACTCATCGACCACCAGCACCGACACACCCGGCAGCTTGACCAGCCGACCCGGCAGCGTCGGGCGCAGCACCACAGGAACGGCCTTGGCCGCCGCCATATCCACCGACGCAGCCACCGTTTCGTCCGGCAGCTCTGTCGTCAGCAGCAGCGCGTCCCAGCTGTTGGCCAGTGCGCGCGCCACCATATCAGGCGTCACCTTGGTGTTGGCACCGGCACAGGCAACGGTGCGTGTGTACCCGTCGCTATCCCGCGTTGTCACCGTCATGGCAGTCGGCGCGTTGGACGCCAGCAGGTGGCGCGTATCAACCCGCGCGTCGCGCAATGTTTGCAACAGCATGCGCCCGTGCTCATCACCGCCGACGCAGCCGACGATGGCCGTCTGCGCCGCCAGCTTGCTGCAGGCAACGGCCAAGCCGACGCCCGAACCACCCGCCAAAAAGCCAACCGTTTCCGCCGGCACAGTCTCACCCACCGCCGGCGCGGCAACCACGCCGAGCCGTACATCACAGCTGATGCCGCCCGCGACCAGCACGCGCATGGTGAAACCTCCCTTAATTTCATTTTATTATACGCCGAATGTTGGACATTTTCAACCTTGTCATAGAATATTCCCTGTGGTATATTGGATAAAACCACAAATAAGGGGTGCTTTCCGTGCTGATGGTCAAGCAACACGATGTCATGAACCTGCAAAACGCGCTGCGCGGCGCCCGCAACCCCATGAACAGCTGGGAACGCAGCGACAGCTGCGCCGACGAAAACGGCAACTGGGTGCTGGGCCCCAACGACCTTGATTTGGCCAAGCGTCTCTGCCGTGCCGGCAGCGACCACCGCAAGTTTATGCGCCAGATTTTCGTCAGTGTTGACATTGTCGCGCCGCTCTACTGGTGGAAGGAGTTTGACACCTACAAGGTCGGCACGGTTGCCAACTCGACTTCAACCATGCACAAGCTGCACAGCAAGCCGTTTTCCCTCAACGATTTCAGCGTCGACCATATTGTCACCGAGCACATGTCGATTATGACCACACTGGTCGAGCAACTGGAGCTGCTGCGTTTGCAATATGTCAACGGCAGCAACAAGGACAAAGAGCTGTGGTATACCATTATACAGCTGTTGCCGTCGAGCTATAACCAGCTGCGCACCGTTTCGCTCAACTATGAGAATCTCTACAGCATCTACCGCTCGCGCAAAAACCACAAGCTGACCGAGTGGCACGCGCTGTGCCAGTGGATAGAGCGCCTGCCCTACGCGTCCGACCTGCTCATACCGGCTACATTGGAGGATTAAGCATGAAGTTTTCCGTCACCAAAACGACAACGCCCAAAGCCAAGCCCGACGCCGCAACGCTCGGCTTCGGCAAGTACTTTTCCGACCATATGCTCATCATCGACTACCACACCGGCAAGGGCTGGTACGACCCGCGCATTGTGCCCTACGCGCCCATTAGCCTTGACCCGGCCGCCATGGTGCTGCACTATGCGCAGGAGGTCTTTGAGGGCATGAAGGCCTACCCCACCGCCGACGGCGGCGTGCAGCTGTTCCGTCCGCTGGAAAACATTCGACGCCTCAACCGCTCGTGCGAGCGGCTGTGCATTGCGCCCATCGACGAGCAGCTGGCACTCGACGCCATTAAGGCGCTGATTGAGCTGGATGCCGACTGGGTGCCGCGCGCCGAGGGCACCAGCCTGTACATCCGACCCTTCATCATCGCCACCGACGCGCACATCGGCGTGCGCGCCTCCGACCATTATCAATTCATGGTTATCTTGTCACCCGTTGGCGCTTACTATCCCGAAGGCATCAATCCGGTCAAAATCGTGCTGGAGTCCGAGGACGTCCGCGCCGTGCGCGGCGGCACCGGTCAGGCCAAGGCCGGCGGCAACTATGCCGCCACCATCCGCGCCCAATCCCGCGCGCAGGCCAAGGGCTACACACAGGTGCTGTGGCTTGACGGCGTTGAGCGCAAGTACATTGAAGAAGTCGGCACCATGAACATCTTCTTTGTCATCGGCGACGAGGTGGTCACGCCGGCACTCAACGGCAGCATCCTGCCCGGCATCACGCGCGATTCGGCCATTCAGCTGCTGCGCAAGTGGGGCTACACCGTCAACGAGCGCGACTTCAGCATCGACGAGCTGTTTGCCGCACAACGAGCCGGAACCCTGTCCGAATCCTTTGGCACCGGCACCGCAGCCGTCATCAGCCCCGTCGGCCTGTTCCACCACGCCGACACCGACTACGTTGTCGGCGACGGCAACATCGGCGCACTGGCAGCGCGGCTGCACGAGGCGCTGACCGGCATTCAATGGGGTCGCCTGCCCGACGATATGGGCTGGACGGACAAAATCTAAGCAAGATTTTTGCAAAGTCGGCAGAAAAGACTGTCGACTTTTCTTTTTGTATGCTATACTGTCGGCATGCACTTTACATAATTCTATCCAAATTGAGGTGTCACTATGTACGCTGCGCCACAAGCCCCCAAAAAAAGCTCTAAGCTGCTGATTATTGCGCTGGCCGTACTGTTGCTGGCGGGCGGCGTTTATGCCGTCCTTACACTGACCGGCGACGACAACAGCGCCAAGCCGACCGCAACTGCCACGCCGACGCTGACGCCATCACCAACACCGGAACCCACACCCAGTCCGACGCCTTCACCGACGCCGGAACCGACACCCGAACCGACAGAAACACCCACGCCGTCACCCGAGCCAACGCCATCGCCCGAGGTGTCGCCGACCGCCACCGCCACACCCAGCGGCCCGATGCCCACGCCGATGCCCACCGTCACGCTTGACCCCGAGGGCAAGTACATCTGCCTCACGTTTGACGACGGTCCCAGCATCTACACGCCGCGTATTCTCGATGCCCTCAAGGCCAGCGGCGCGAAAGCCACCTTTTTCATGCTGGGCGAGCGCATTGAGGAGTTTCCCGAGCTGGTCTGCCGTATTCGCGACGAGGGACACGAGCTGGCCAACCACACCTGGGATCACCGCCAGATGACAGCGCTGTCGCTGGATAAAAACCGCGAAGAAATTGACAGCACCGCCGACGCCATTGAAAAGGTCAGCGGCGTGCGACCCCAGCTGGTGCGTCCGCCGTACGGCTCCATGAAGAAAAAGCTGGCCGCCGACCTCGACCAGCGCATGATACTGTGGGATGTTGACCCGCAGGACTGGAAGTACCACGACGCCCAGCACGTTATCAGCGAGGTTAAAAAGCAGTCGTCCAACCGCTCAATCGTGTTGTCGCACGACTTGTACGAAACGACAGCCGCCGCCTTTGAAACGCTGATTCCGTGGTTTAAGGAGCAGGGCTACACCTTTGTCACCGTCAGCGAGCTGCTGGCCATACAAGAGGCGCGCGGCAAAAGCGTGCCCTACATCTACCCCGTTTGGGGCTAATCTACGCATAATCCAGAGCGCACGGCACGTTGTCGCGTGCCGTGCGCCTTTTACAACACAGGAGTGACGCCATGAAACCCATCGACTACCAACAACCCAGCAAGCTGCGCATCTTCACCGCCTTCTACCGGCCTCACGCGCGGCTGTTTGCCCTTGACATGGGCTGCGCGACCGCCATCGCGCTAATTGACCTCGTCTTTCCGCTGGCGTCGCGCTACGCGCTCAACAACCTGCTGCCCAACAGCATTTACAGCACGTTTTTTGTACTCATGGGCAGCCTGCTGGCCATGTATCTGCTGCGCGGCGTGCTCAACTACATTGTCACCTACTGGGGTCACACGCTGGGCGTGCGCATGGAGGCCAATATGCGGCGCGATTTGTTCTCACACCTGCAATCGCTGCCTTTTACCTTTTACGACAAGCACCGCACCGGCCAGCTGATGAGCCGCGTGACCACCGATTTGTTTGAAATCACCGAGCTGGCGCACCACGGCCCCGAGGATTTGTTTTTATCCATCATCACGCTGGTCGGGTCGTTTGCCGTGCTGTTCACCATCCACTGGCAGCTGGCACTGGTGCTGCTCTGTCTCGTGCCGCTGGCGCTGCTGTTCACCATTTCCCAGCGCCGCCGCATGTCGGGCAGCTCGCGCAAGGTCAAGGAGCGCATGGCGGCCATCAACGCCGACATCGAGTCGGCCATCTCCGGCGCGCGCGTTGCCAAGGCCTTTACCAACGAGGACTACGAAATCGAGCGCTTTGCCGTCGGCAACGAGCAATTCAAGACGGCCAAGGGCGGCTTTTACAGTTCCATGGCGCTCTTTCACAGCGGCATTGAGTTGATGGCCAACGTCTTTAACGTGCTGGTCGTAGCCGTCGGCGGCTGGTTTATGATGCGCGGCAGCATGGACATCAACGATTTGGTCGTGTTTATCCTCTATGTGTCCACCTTCCTGTCGCCCATCCGGCGGCTGACCGCCTTTGTCGAGCAGTACGCCACCGGCATGGCCGGCTTCTCGCGCTTTCTCGAATTGATGCGCATTCAGCCCGACATCACCGACACGTCCGACGCCACCACGTTGTCCGCCGTACAGGGTCGCATCGACTTCAACGACGTCACCTTTGCCTATGATGAATCACAAAACGTGCTTGAACACTTGTCGCTGCACGTTGAACCGGGCAAAATGCTGGCACTGGTCGGCCCGTCGGGCGCGGGCAAAACCACGCTCTGCCACCTCATTCCGCGCTTTTACGACAGCACCAGCGGCACGATTACCATCGACGGCCACGACATTCGTGGTGTCACACTGCGCAGCCTGCGGCAAAACGTCGGTATCGTGTCGCAGGAGGTCTTTCTCTTTGCCGGCACGGTGCGCGAAAACATCGCCTACGGCCGTGTCGACGCCACCGAGTCAGAGATTGTCGACGCCGCCAAGCGCGCCGAGATTTACGAAAGCATTCTTGAAATGCCCGACGGCCTCGACACCTACGTCGGCGAGCGCGGCATGCGCCTGTCGGGCGGCCAAAAGCAGCGCATCGCCATTGCGCGCATTTTCCTCAAAAACCCGCCCATCCTACTGCTGGACGAAGCCACCAGCGCGCTTGACACCGTAACCGAACGGCGCATTCAGGCCAGCTTCGATCAGCTGGCCAAGGGCCGCACCACCTTTGTCATCGCGCACCGTTTGTCCACCGTCGAACGCGCCGACGAAATCATCTACATTGACAAGCAGGGCATCCGCGAACGCGGCACGCACCAACAACTGATGGCCGCCGACGGGCTGTACGCGGCACTGCAGCGCAGCCACCCTGCCGAAAAGGAGAATGACGCATGACGAAAAAACTGTTGCCGCTGCTACTGGCGGTACTGCTGCTCACCTCGTGCAGCCTGTTCGACACCGAAACGGCCACCGTCGCGCCGACAACCGCCGCGCAAACACCCGATGGCGAGCCGACATTGCCGCCCCATGACGACAACCCCACCGCACTGCCCGATCCCACCGACGCGCCACTATCGCGCGCCGACGAGCTGTTGTCCGACATGGATTTGGAGGCCAAAGTGCGCCAACTCTTCTTCATCACGCTGGGTGACCGCAGCTCCACCGCCTACGCGCAGCCGAGCGACACCGTTTCGAGCTTTGTCGATGAGACGCAGGCGGGCGGCTACATTCTGTTTCCCCACAACATCTCAACGCGCGAGGGCACGCGTGCGCTGACCGACGCTGTCAAGCAGGGCAGCGCGATCACCCCGTTTATCGGCATTGACGAGGAGGGCGGGCTGGTCAGCCGGCTGTACTCGGCCAAGCTGCCCGGCTACAAGCAGCAGCCCAAGGCGGCCACCATCGGCGCGTCGGGCGACACGGCGCAAGCCTACACCGTCGGCGACACCATCGGCTCAACGCTAGCCGAGCTGGGCATTACCGTTGACTTCGCGCCCGATGCCGATGTGCTGACCGAGCCTAAGAACACCGTCATCGGCAGCCGCAGCTTTGGCAGTGACCCGCAGCTGGTTTCGGAAATGGTGTCCTTCTATAGCAAGGGTTTGCGCGACAACGGCGTGCTTTACACGCCCAAGCACTTTCCCGGCCACGGCGGCACGGTGGGCGACTCACACAACGGCTTTGTCAGCATCGCCTACGACGAAGACCACCTCAACAGCGTCGAATACGTCCCGTTTAAGCGCGCTATTGCCGAAAACACGCCCTTTATTCTGGTCGGCCACATCACCGACATGACGGTTGACCCCAGCGGACTGCCGGCCACGTTGTCGCCCTACTTTATCACCGAGGTACTGCGCGGCCAGCTCGGCTTTGACGGGCTAATCATCACCGACGCCATGGACATGGGCGCTATCGTCGAAAACTACGACGTCGGCGGCTCGGCCGTCATGGCCTTGCAGGCCGGTATTGATATTTTACTGATGCCACAGGACTTTGACGCCGCCCTGAGCGCAGTGCTCGACGCCGTGGACAACGGCAAGCTGACTGAACAGCGCATTGACGAGTCGGTGCGCCGCATCCTGCAAACCAAGCTCGACGCCGGCATTATCTCCTAGCGGCCAGCATAAAAAAAGCTGCTCCGACGCTTTCGTCGGAGCAGCTTTTTTGTAATTTCAGCCCATGGCCTGCTGGCAAAACAGCACACCGCCGGCCAGATTATAGGCGTTGAACCCATTGGCTTCCAAAATACGCGCCGCCAAGTAGCCGCGATAGCCAATGCGGCAGGTTACAACCACCGGTCGCTGCTTGTCCAACTCGTCCAGCCGCTCGCGCAGCTCGTCGAGCGGGATGTTGACAAATCCGGCAAAGGCGCCGGCCTCAAATTCACGCGGCGTACGTACATCAACCAGCTGCGTGCGTCCGTCATTTTGCAGCCGCGGCAAATCGTGCCAATGCGCCTGACGCAGTTTGCCCTGCCGCACGTTCTGCGCCATAAAGCCCAGCATATTGACCGGGTCCTTAGCCGAGCCAAACGGCGGCGCGTAGCACAGCTCCAACGTTGTCAAATCGTCGACCGTCATACGGCCGCGAATGGCCGTTGCCAGCACGTCAATACGCTTGTCAACACCGTCACCGCCCACCGCCTGTGCGCCCAGCACGCGTCCGTCCGCCGGATCAAACAGCAGCTTGAGCGTCATCGACTGCGCGCCGGGATAGTAGCCGGCATGATGTGCCGCCACGGTCACCACCTTGTCGCAGCGCAGCTGACGGGCACACGCCGCCTTCTCGCTTAGGCCTGTCATGGCCACAACGGTGTCAAACACCTTGACAATCGACGTGCCCTGCGTGCCGGTGTAGCTAGACGGCAAGCCGCAGATGTGGTCGGCGGCAATACGCCCCTGCCGGTTGGCCGGGCCGGCCAGCGGCAAAAAGGCCTTGCCGCCACCGACAAATTCATTGACCTCGCAAACATCGCCGACGGCGTAGATATCCAAATCGCTGGTTCGCATGTGCTCGTCGACAATCACAGCGCCGCGCTCGTTACAGTGCAAATCTGCTTGCAGCGCCATCTGACACTCCGGCCGTACACCAACCGACAGCACCACAAGATCAGTGGTGCACGAATGCCCCTTTAACTTAACATTCAACCCGTGCGCCGCTGACTTAATCGACTGCAGCGCACTGCCGGTCAGCACCGTTACGCCGGCGCGTTCGACCGCCGTTCTGACCGTGCCCGCCATGTCGGCGTCCAGCGGCGTCAACAGCTGGTCGGCGGCATCGGCCAGCGTCACATGCAAGCCGCGACGCGCCAAATTCTCGGCCATCTCCAGCCCGACATAGCCGCCACCCACCACCAGCGCGCGCTTGGCGCTGGCGCTATCCAGCCATTGCAGCACGGCTGCCGCGTTGGGAATGGTGCGCAGGGTAAACACGCCGGGCAAATCGACGCCGTCAACCGGTGGCACCACGGGCGCCGCGCCGGTCGCTAAAACCAGCTTGTCGAAGCGCTCCTCTTTCTCCTGCCCCGTCTCGCTGTCGATATAAGTCACGCAGCGCTCGTCGCGGTCGATGGCCGTCACGGCGCAGTTAACGCGCACATCAACCTTAAACCGCGCGCCAAACCCACCCGGCGTCTGCAACTGAAGCTGCTGCTGCTCGGCAATCACGCCACCGACATAGTAAGGCAGTCCACAGTTGGCGAAGGAGATAAAGGGTCCCCGTTCAAACATGATGATTTCGCAGTCTTCGTCCAGTCGACGCAGCCGCGCCGCGGCACTGGCACCACCGGCCACACCGCCCACAATCACTATCTTCATAAAACCACCCTCCTTTTTCCTAATTTTACCATACACTACGCGCCGCGACAAGTCACTTTACGCTTCATAGTCGGCAGAATTGCTTGGCCACGGTCGCACGGACGCGCCCATACGCCCATTCTTTACCTCGCCGCAAATTTTACGCCCTTTTGACAAAATTAAAGGCCTGTGCTTGTTGGCAAAAGGCGGCGGCTGTGGTATACTGGCTACAATTGACATTTACCGTAAGGAGGCGGCATCGTGCGTCTAAAACCTATACTGCTGGCGCTGCTATTGCTGCCTGTGCTGCTTCTGTCGGCCTGTTCGGGCGCCGATCCGTCGCCCAGCGCCACCGGCCCGGCGCCATCAACCGCGCCATCCGCCGCGCCGACCCCCACCGACGACGACAGCTCCAACACCATTGAATATCAGGACAACGGGCTGTCGCTGACGCTGCCCGATGACTGGACTGACCAACTCTATCGCTCCTCAGCCAACCTGCGCATCAGCACCGCCGACAAGCGCGTTGACCTCGAATATGTGCCCGACGCCGCTTTGGCGTTGATGGATCAGGCCATGGCACCCGACCTGACCGATGACCAGTACCAAAAGCTGGCCGACCAGGCGTGGGCGCTGACCCTCTGCATGGCCACCATTCTGACCGTCAAAACCGAGGAGGTCAACACCGACCCCGTCGCCATTGAGACGCGCAAGTCCTTTACCCACGAGGAACCCATCGGCGAGCACGCCGGCTATACCTACACGTTTCACTACAACGACAGCTACGACGAGAGCAACCTGCAGCAGGACGAAAAAGAGCTGCTGGGCAAGCTGCTGGTGAGCCTGCCCGCTATCAAGAACGGCGTGGTCATGCTTGACCGACCCGAGCCCACCGAAGGCACCATCACCTTTGCCGCCACCACACTTGACGGACAGGATTTAGACAGCACCTATTTTTCTAACTATAGCCTGACCATGGTGGTGCTGTGGGCCACTTGGGCGCAAGAGAGCGTGGCGCTGCTGCCGACACTGGCCGAGCTGCAAACACAGCTGCCCGACGGCGTTTCGCTGCTCGGTGTTGTCACCGATGTCGACGACGTGGGCCAGCTGCAGGAGCAGGCGCTGGCGCTGGCACAGGCGGCCGGTGGTTTCTACCCCATTCTGATGAACAACCACACCATGTTTTCCATGACCGACAAGGCAAACGCCTTCCCCACATTGCTTTTTTACAACCAAAGCGGCGATATTGTGGGTGAGCCGATTGTACCGTCCTCGGCCACTGTAACCGACCTGCTGGGCTACATAGCCGAACACCGCGCACAGGGATAAACGACAGCGGGCGCGAAAGCGTCCGCTTTTTTGTTGGGAGTGACCGCCATGCCGCTGCTCAAGTGGATAGATAAGCTGCTGTTTCCCAACCGCTGCCTCGCCTGCCGTCGTCTGCAGAAGGGCGACGATGTGCTGTGCGATAGCTGCCGCAGGACGTTGGGCCACCGCAACGACCCCACCATTTCCTTTGCCGGACAGCCCTTTGCCGTCTGCATCGCCCCTTTTGGCTACAACGCCACCGGCCGCAAGCTGCTGCACGCCTATAAATTCCACGGGCACTTTATGGCCGCGCCCTGGCTGGCCGACCGCATAGTTGACACGCTCTCACCATATACTGAACAGAGCATCGACTGCGTTACCTGGGTGCCGCTGCACGTCGGCCGCTACCGCGAGCGCGGCTACAGCCAAAGTCACCTGCTGGCCAAGGGCATCGCGCAACGATTGGAGCTGCCGCTGGTGCGCGCACTGGTAAAACAGTCGCCCACCGCGCGCCAGAGCAGCGTCAAAGGCGTGCGCGCCCGCCGTGCCAACGTCAAGGGCGCCTTTTCCGCCCGTTCCGCACTGGTCAAGGACAAGACTGTGCTGCTCGTCGACGACGTCTGGACCACCGGCGCCACCATGAATGAGTGCTGCTGGACACTGCACGCCGCCGGCGTCAAGGCCGTTTACTGCGCCACCGCCCTGTCAGTCGATGCAAAATAATTGTCGCGTCTGTTGATTGCGCTGCCACTTTTGTTGGCATAATAGCTGTATCACGGACGAAGGCAGGTCGGAGAGCGATTATGTTTGGCAAGGATATTGGACTCGATTTAGGCACCGCATCGGTGCTGTTGTTTGTCAAAGGCAAGGGCATCGTGCTCACCGAGCCGAGCGTTGTTGCCGTTGACAAGGGCAACGGGCGTCTGCTCAAGGTGGGCGCCGAGGCGCAAAAAATGCTGGGCCGCACGCCCGGCAACATCATTGCGCTGCGCCCGCTGCGCGAAGGCGTGATTAGCGACTTTGAAATGACCGAGCTGATGATCAAGGAATTTCTGCGCAAAGTGGCATCGTGGCGTTTTTTCAAGCCGCGCGTGATTATCTGCGTGCCGAGCGGCATCACCGAGGTTGAGGAGCGCGCCGTTTACGACGCCGGGCTCAACGCCGGCGCGCGCCGTGTGTTTATGGTGCAGGAACCGCTGGCCGCCGCGTTGGGCGCCGGCATTGACATTAGCAAGCCCAACGGCCACATGGTCGTTGATATCGGCGGCGGCACCACCGACGTCGCGGTCATCAGCCTGTCTAACATCGTCGACAGCGACTCCATCAAGGTGGCCGGCGACCAGTTCGACGACGCCACGGTCAAATACATCCGCAAAAAGCACAACGTACTCATTGGCGAGCGCACAGCCGAGGAGCTGAAAAAAACCATCGGCTGCGTGTCGCCACGACCCGAGGAGGTGGCGCTGACCATTCGCGGCCGCTGCTTGGTCACGGGGCTGCCCAAGGAGTTCACCGTCACTTCGTCCGAGATGATTGAGGCCTATGAGGAAGCCAGCACGCGCATTCTGGAGGCCGTTCACGGCATGCTGGAGCGCACACCGCCCGAGCTGGTGGCCGACATTGCCGCCAACGGCATTGTCATGACCGGCGGCGGCAGCCTGCTGCATGGCTTCGACACGCTGATTGAAACCAAGACCGGCATCCACACCTATGTCGCCGACGAGGCCGTCAACTGCGTTGCGTACGGTACCGGCAAAAGCCTGGAGTACATCGACGCCATGCAGGACGGCACTATCAATATATCGCGGAGAAAGCAGATGCAATCATGACACACCAGCCCTTTGTCCACACCTTCACCGCCAGCGGCAACCAAAGCGACTACACCGGCACGCTGCGCCCGTCGGCATTGCAGAGCACGCTGCTCGACTGCGCCTTTGCCCACGCCGAGCAGCTGGGGCTGACCCGTGAATTCACCTATCAACGCACCGGCGGCATTTGGGTCATCATCAAGCTGGCTGTCGCGCTGGACAAGCCCATTCTCTACAGCACCGAATACACCGTCACCACCTGGCCGCGCGGCCCGCAGGGTCCCTATTTTACGCGCGACTTTGTCATCACGCAGGACGGCGCGCCCATCGGCCGCGCCAGCAGCCAGTGGCTGATTACCAACCCACGCGACCAGAAAATCATCCGCCCGCGCGACATTCCCGAGGCGTGTGTCGCGCTGCTGACCGACCAGGCAGTGCAACTGCCGCTGACCAAGCTGACCGCGCCGGACAAGCTGTCGGCCATCGGCAGCCACACCGTCACCTACAGCGACATTGACATGAACCACCACGTCAACAACACGCGCTACCTCGACTTTGCCTGCGACGCGCTGGCGCTGCACGACAACAAGCAGCGCGTGGCCGGCTACCAAATTAACTACACCGCGCAGGTGCTGGCGGGTGAGACCGTCGAGCTGCTGGCCGCGCCGCTTGACGGCGGCTGGCAGTACATAGCCGGACAGGTCGACGGCAAAACCCGCTTTGAGCTCAAGCTGGCGCTGGCCGACGCCTGATAACATGTATAACAAAGCACCGCCGTTTTATATCACGGCGGTGCTACTATTTTGTGGCGGGGTGCTACTTCTTAATGCCACCCAAATTGGCCTGTGCCAACAGGTTGGTTTCAAAGGTAAAGCTGAGCGCGTCGTTGTCGCGGCTGCGCTTAAAGGCCAGCTCAATCAGCTTTGTCACCAGCTGGGTAAACGAAATGCCCATCGGCTCAAAGAGATAAAAGGCCAGCGACCCGGGCACGGTGTTCAACTCGTTGACGTAGACGCTGCCGTCGGCGTCGTCGAGAATAAAATCAATGCGCGCCACGCCGCCGCAACCCAACGATTGGAAGGCCTTGACCGCCATGTCCTGAATGGTCTTGGTCAGTGCGTCGGGGATGTCGGCGGGAATCTGGCGCGTCGCGCGCGCCATGCCCTTTTGGCCGCCGTTGCCCGACAAATACTTGTCCTGATAGCTCAAAATCTCGTCGCTGCCCGACGGCTGCTCACACACCGACGCCTGCGCCTCGACCGCGTCGCCCAGCACCGCACAGTTGATTTCGCGAATCGCCGTCACCGCCCGCTCGACCAGCACCCATTCGGCAAATCGCGCGGCATACTCCAACGCCGTGCGCAGCGCCGTGCGGTCGCGCGCAATCTGAATACCGACGCTCGAGCCCAAGTTGTTGGGCTTAACAATGACAGGATAACCAATCTGCGCCTCAATGTCGGCGCAAATGTCCTCGCCGTTGACGGCGATGCGCTGCCCGTGAAAGGTCAGATGCGGCAGCACCGGCACACCTACGGCGGCCAAACAGTGCTTAACCTTGCCCTTGTCCATGCACAGCGCGCCGCTCATCACGTCACAGCCGGCGTAGGGCAGCTGCAACGTGTCCAAAAAGCCGGCCAGTGTGCCATCCTCGGTGTGCGTGCCATGCACCACCGGCAGCGCCACGTCCAGCGTGCCCAGCACCGCCGAGCGCAGCTTGGGCGCCGGATGCACCAGCATCACAACCGCCTTGCCCTCGCGCGCAAAGGTCACCTCAGTGCCGCGCTTGAGCAGCGCCGGCAGGTCGCGGTAGCTGTCAATGGTATCAAAGCCCTCGCCGGTCAGAAACCGGCCGTCCTTGGTCATGTAAATGGCCACCGGCTCGTAGCGGTTGCGATCCATCGCCGCTATCGCCTGCATGGCGCTGATTACGCTGACCTCATGCTCGACGCTGCGGCCGCCGAAAAATACGCCCACCTTAATTTTCACGCCATCACACCTCTGTTAATAATTATCCGGCAAATCATTTTCCAGCAGCGCCACCTTGGGTTGCCCACCGCTGTCCAGCGCGCGCAAGCGCGCAAACGCCTCTTGAATGGTCTTGACAACAATCAGCTTAGTCGGCTCGTAGCCGGCCTCGGCCAACCCCTCGGCAATCGGCTTGGTCTGCTGCTCGCCAACCAGTATGACGCAGTCGCACACCGCCGCCGCCTGCACACCAAAGGCCTTGTTCAGCTCTTCTTCGCGCTCACCCAGTTCCACCATGCCCGGTGTCACCAAAATCTTATAGCCGTCCACCAGCGCCAGCGTGTCCAGCGCCGCCTTGGCCCCTGTCGGATTGGCGTTAAAAGCGTCATCGATGATCGTGAACTCGCCCTGTTGCTTGAGCTCAAGCCGGTGCGGCACCGCCTTGAGCGTCAACGCCGCGCGCGCCAGCTGTCCCACCGCAACACCCAGCTTGTGCGCCACAGCCATGGCGCCGACAATGTTTAATACATTGTGGCGGCCAATCAACGGCGTGCGCATGGCCTGCGTTGTGCCGTCGGGCAGCGTCAGCACAAAACTCGACCCGCCGCGGTCAACGGCCAGCTCCGACGCGCGGTAGTCGGCGTCGCCAAAGCCGTACCGCACCACTGTCAGCCCCGTCATGTCCTGCGCGGCAATCGTTTCGTCGTCGGCATTGACAAACGAAAAACCGTCGGCCGGCAGCGCGCGCAGCAGTTCAAACTTGGTGTTGGCAATGTTGTCCATGTTGCCAAAGGTCTCCAGATGCGCCGGCCCAATGGCCGTCACCACGCCGTGTTTGGGGTGCACAATGTCGCAAATCTCCTGAATGTCGCCAACGTGCCGCGCGCCCATTTCGCAGATAAACATCTCGTGCGCGGGACTCAGCTGGCCGCGAATGGTTTTTACAACACCCATCGGCGTGTTGTAGCTCTCGGGCGTCATCAGCGTATTGTAGGTCGTGTTGAGAAAAGCGTGCAGCATGTACTTGACCGATGTCTTGCCAAAACTGCCGGTCACGCCGATAATCGTCATGTCGGGTTTGGCGGCCAACAGCTTTTTGGCCGACCGCACATAGCCGTTGTTAATCGCCTTTTGCACCGGCGTCAGCAGCCAGTTGGACAGCGCCAGCCCGTAGGGCGTTAACAGCAGCAACAGCGCCGCCTGCGCAATCTGTGTGCGCTGCTCGTCAATGGCAAACATCGTGGCGTTGACGGCCGCCAACAGCAGCAGCCACAGCAGGTAGATGCGCCACGCGCGCGACGTCATCACCAGCTTTTTCTTGGCCTTGTGCCGCGGCAGCATCAGCAGCGCCGCCACAGCCAACGAGAAACACGCGACGTACAACCCGCCCGTTTTCCACAGGCTGGCCAACGCCGCCAGCACCAGCGGTATCGCCGCCGGCAGCAGCGTTTCGCCACCGTGCTCTTTCATCCATTTTTTATAAGAGGGCCACTGGTAGCTGCTCAACTGCAGCATGTGCAGAAAGCGCAGCGCCAGCACCGCCGCCGCCACCAGTGAAGTGCCATACAACGCAACAATCATAGCCTACCTGCCGTTCAAAAAAGAGTCGAGTATCGCGCCGCAGCGGCCCCATTGCTCCAGCACGGCAAAATGTCCGGCACCCGCCAGCGTAACCAGTCCGGCGTCGGGCATCAGTTTTTCCATTTTCTGTCCAATCCACAGCGGCGCGGCATCGTCCTTATCGCCCCAAATCAGCAGCGTCGACGCCTTGACGCGCGGCAGCAGCTTGGTCTGGTCAACAGCGACAAGGCGGCTCAGCGTGCCGCGCATCACCGGCGACGACGCCTTGTAGTCGGCCGACCCCTTTGACTGCCGGTACTTTTCCAGCAACTTGGGAAAGGGCTTGAGCGCCAGCTTGGCAGTTTTGAAGCTGTACACCTTGAGGTAATACTTCAGGCCGCGCTTGTTGCGCAGGCACGCGCCGGCCAGCACCACCAGCTTGCGGCAGACAATCGGGCAATCGTCAGCCGCCAGCAGACCGACGGCCACACGGCCGCCGTGCGAGTGACAGACAATAACCGCCTCACGCCAGCCCAGCTGCGCCAGCACCTCACGGGTAAAGCCCAAATAGTCATCCAGCTGCCATGGCCGTTGCGGCTCGGGCGTTTCGCCCACCCCCGGCATATTAAAGGCCGCCACGGTATAGCGCTTGGCCAAATGGTCGAGCATGGGTCGGTAGAGGGCGTAGGGCGCACCCCAACCGTGCAAAAACAGCAGATTGGGGCCGCTGCCCCACACCTCATTTTGCGTTGGGAACCCTAACACATCCACAGCACACACCCCATTTGCACAATGCAAATAGTATAGCACAAATCGCCAGCCGCGGCAACCCCGCACCGACCCGCTCGGTAAAAACTATGCGGCCGGTAGTTTATCCTATGCCCAACAACATTACATCTATATTTCAAAGCCGCAAATACCGTTGACACTAGGACTTTATCTTGTTACAGTAAATTATCTTACTATGCAAAGGAGGCGAAAAGGCAATGGCAAAGCTGGCTAAACTGCAGCGCTTCGCTGTACCCATCCATGCCCCGTTATTTGTACTGGCCGTTGTCTTGTCGCTGCTGTTCAACCCCAAGCCGGTGCCCTACGACGGTCCCATCGGCTTTTTTACCGCCTATGTTGTGCTGGTTGCCGCGCTGTTTGGCACCGGCCACGGCTTTATCGGCGCCGTACTCGCCACCTTTCTCAGCTTTATGAGCCGCATGAGCGAATCAGTCAAGTGGTATCAGGTCTTTGAGGACGGCACCTTTTTGGCCCATTTCGCCATCATTATGGGCTTGTCGCTAACCGTCGGCATCTTGCACGACGCACTGATGTATACCTATCGCAGCGCCGCCGAAAAAGCCGAGCGGGACGCCGAAGCGGCGTCCGACACCGCCACGAGCGAAAAACAAGAGCAGCTCGAGGAGCTGATGGCCGAAAACGAGCGCCTACGCACCGAGCTGCTGGCCTCGGAAAAACGCCGCGGCCGCGTCACGCCGCAACTGGTGCATGATTTGCCGGCACCCGAGCCAACTGTCGAGCCGGTCTACGTCGAGCCGACGCCGGAGCCGCAAATGATTCAGCACATCGTCACGCAGGCCGTGCCCGAAGTCGCGCTACAGCAGCCCCTGCCCCAACCGGTCGCCGAGCCGGTCTACCAGCCGGTCGAGCCGCCCATCGCCGCTGAGCCGGCGCCCGTGCAGCAACTGCCGCTGTACGACATCATGCCGGTCGCCGAACCAACCGAGCAGCCGCCGCGCCCGACTCAGCTGACCAAGGTCTACTGGTTCTCCGGCACACCGCAGGCCGAGTCCGCCGGCGACAACCTCATTCCCTTCAAGGTCACACAGCCCGCGGCCAACGACGACAGCTACCAGCGCGTTGCGCCCACGCCCAAGAAAACATTTACATTTTTACAAAACACTATGCGCCCCAACGGATGACTTGCGTCATCCGTTTTTTTCCGCGCATGACACCGCGCTGACACGCCACACTAACGGCAAACGTCATCTCGGAGGCAGTCATGAAAAAATTTACGGCCCTGACACTGGCCATTATCCTGCTGCTGGCGCTGACCGCGCCGCCAGCCGCCGCGCTTATCAAATGGGTCGATTTCGACGTGCCCTACCAAGCGCTGGAAGCCGCCATGAAACTCGACATCGAAAGCAAAGACAAGGCGGTGCACCTGCCGTGGGTCGATTTAATCAGCCTGCTTGCCTGCCAGTACGGCGGCAATTTCAAGCGCTATCGGCAGGCCGATCTCAACGCCTGGGCCGACAAGCTGACCGACGGCCGTCCGCTGGCTGAACTGAGCAAGCCCTACAAGCATTTCAGCTACTTTCAAGAAGCCTACGGCGCCGTGCTCGGCGGCCTGCTGGGCGACTACCGCATAAAGGACGACAGCGGCCAGTGGCAGACACGGTACGGCCTACGCGCCTATTCGCCCTTAGCCGCTACGTTTCCCTACAGCCACTGCGACGACTTCGGCGCGGGACGCAGCTACGGCTTCAAGCGCAAGCACCTTGGCCACGACATGATGTGTGCTACCGGCACGCCGGTCATCTGCGTCGAGTCCGGCCGCGTCGAGGTGATGGGCTGGAACAAGTACGGAGGCTGGCGCGTCGGCATCCGCAGCCTGGACGGCCGGCGCTATTACTACTATGCCCACCTGCGCAAGGATCGACCCTTTCACGCCAATCTGATGCAGGACGCGCTGGTCTATGCCGGCGACGTCATCGGCTATGTCGGCCGCACCGGTTACTCCGACAACGAAAACGTCAACAACATTAAAACCAGCCATCTCCATTTTGGCCTGCAACTGGTATTTGACGAGAGCCAGAAGGAGTGCAACAGCGAGATTTGGGTCGACGTCTACCCACTTGTGAGGCTGCTCAATCGCCACAGAGCGCACGTCCTCCGCGTGGCCGAAAACAAGGAATTCTACACACAAAATAGAATTGACCCGGTTCTGTAGAAAACCGGGTCAATTTTTTCACTTTTCAGTGTTTAGGATGATATTATCGGTTCCGTTTCGTTCAAATTCGGCGATATACGTCATAATACGGGCGTTGAGCTCCTCCTCGTCGCCCTCGTCAAGAGCCGCCAGCTGCATATCACGACGCGCCAGCTCCTCGGCCAGTATCTCGAAAAAGACGACATTTTCATAATCGAGCACAACCTCGTGAATCCCGCCCTCAACAAAGGAGCGCGACGGCACCAGCTCGCCCTGTAAAATCTCCGACAGGCTGGCCATACCGCGACCCGCCGCTTGCGCAAAGACTGACGATTCAACCTCGTCAAACTCGACAATACGGTCATCGCCGCGCGTTGAGTTAACCACCCAGTTGCCGATATACACCAAATCCAACAAACGCCGAAACTGCTTATCCGTCAGCTTCAACTCCATGAAAACACCTTTCTTCTATGCCGGCTGCGACCACTCACTGCCGGTTTGAATCGTGGTCTGCCATGCTGCGTAGCAGCGCAAGCATTTCATTATTGCAGCGGGCGTTGTTAACCGAGTTAACGTAAACGCGCGTAAAGGCGCGCCCAACGGCATTAAAGAACATGCCAATGACAAAGCAAACGACGCCCAGCACAAAGAGAAAGAGAATCATCTCCAGTGACAGCCCGTCTTCACGCGGCGTGCCCTTGGCCGCCAGCAGCACGTCGTTGGCCGTCTGCGCGTGCTGATAGAGATAGTACGACAGATAGAAAATGCAGACGGGGATGAGCACTGAAAAGAGCGTCACGCCCGTTTTCAGCATGGGAATGCGCGACCGGCCGTGGTCGTTGCCCACCGGCTCCTGCGGCTCGGCAACCGGCTGCTGCAGTGGTACCGATGGCAACACCGGCACAGGCGTCGACACAGCGGCCGGAGTGGTCGGCTGTACAGGGCGCCCAACCTCATTGGCCAGCTCCACCTTGGCCGCCGCGGGAATGGCCAGCCCGTCGCGCTCGCGCAAAATCTGCTCGACCATGCGCACACCTTCCTCGGTAAAACCGGCCGGCTTTTGCATTACTTGATTCAATTTCTCAGTCGGCAGCTTTTTCAACTTTTCGTACAATTCATTTCCGACAATATTCGCCATACATAATCCCTCCGTATGCTATAAATAAATACACTTTATCAACCATACCATTTAGTATACACCCAAACACATTGATAAGCAAGTACAATCGCGTCTTTCGATTGACAGTCTATCGCCGTCACGGTACAATAACAAAAAAAGCAAGAGGGTGAACCCATGGACAACCGCCCCATCGGCGTATTTGACTCCGGCCTCGGCGGGCTGACCGCCGTGCGCGCACTGCAACAGGCGGCGCCGCTTGAGCGCGTCGTTTACTTCGGCGACACCGGCCGCGTGCCCTACGGCGGCCGCTCGGCCGACACCATTACCACCTACACGCGTCAGGCGCTGACCTTTTTGCAGGCGCAGGACGTCAAATTCATCATCGTCGCCTGCGGCACCGCCAGTGCCGTGGCGCTGCCGCGTCTGACCGACCACCCCGGCGTGCCGCGGCTGGGCGTTGTTGAAGCCGCCGCCGGCCGCGCCGCCGCCGCCACACAAAACGGCCGTATCGGCATCATCGGAACCGCCGCCACCGTCAACAGCGGCGCCTACGTCACCGCGCTGCACGCGCGCAACGGTGCGCTGTCGGTCAGCAGTGTCGCCTGTCCGCTGCTTGTGCCACTGGTTGAAAACGGCCGGCTGCACCGCGGCGACATCGTGGTGGAAACCGTTGTGCGCGAGTATCTGGAGCCGCTCAAGGCACAGCATGTTGACACGCTGATTCTCGGCTGCACCCACTATCCGCTGCTGTCTCAACGCATCGCCGACGAAATGGGCGCGGACGTCACGCTTGTCGACTCGGGCCGTGAGGCGGCACTGTCAGCACTGGCGGCGCTCAAAACCGCCGAGCAGCTGGCCGACCACAAGCGGCCCGACCGCTATTACGTCAGCGACAGCGCACCCGGCTTTGCCGCACTGGCTTCGCTTTTTCTTCAAACCGACATCGGCGCGCAGGTACAGACAGTCGTGCTGTAAGAAGCTAGCGCCACGGACTAGTCCGTGGCGCTGATAATATTACCCGTCAGTACAGCGCCATCGTGCCCTTCAATGAGCACCGGCAGGCACTGCCCGCGCCGGTCAACGCCGTTGTCGTCGACGCAGACCAAACTGTAATTGTCGGCATGGCCCTGCCAGCAGCCGGCCTTGCGTTCTTCAAAAATCACCTGCTGTACGCTACCCACACAACCGGCGGCATAGCGGCTTGACGCCTCAGCTGCCGCGGCCGCCGCTCGGGCGGCGCGCTCTTTTTTCACCGCGCGCGTTAACTGACCCGCCATCTCGGCCGCCTTGGTGCCGGCGCGGCGCGAATAGGGAAAGATATGCGCGTCAGCAAAGCTGCAGCGGCTAAAAAAGTCCAGCGAAGACGCCCATTCAGCGTCATCCTCACCGGGAAACCCGACCATAAAATCAGTCGTCACCGCAGCGTCGGGAAAGCTGGCGCGCAGCCGCGCCAGCGCCTGTTGGTATTGCTGCGTGTTATAGCGCCGCGCCATGCGGGCCAGCGTCGCGTCGCAGCCGCTCTGCAACGGCAAATGAAAATGATGGCACACATTGGGCAACGCCGCCATGGCCGCCACCCAGTCGTCGGTCACCACACGCGGCTCCAGCGAACCCAGCCGAAATCGAATGTCGGGCCGCACACGGCACAACGCCGTCAGCAACCCTTTCAGCGGCGGTCGACCCGGCAAGTCAGCACCCCACGAGGATATTTCAATGCCCGTCACCACCACTTCACGCACACCGGTCAGCGCCTCGACCTGCGCCAGCACGTCGGCCAGCGGCAGCGACCGCGCCGGACCGCGCGCCGTCGGGATAATGCAATAGCTGCAATGAAAGCTGCACCCGTCCTGCACCTTCAAAAATGCGCGCGTACGGCCGGCCGCCGACGTCGCGGCAACGCCGGTACAGTCAACCGCCTTGCCCACGGCCAGCTCCAATCTGTCGGGCATCTGCTCTTTATTGTCTGTGCCCAGCACCACATCAACGCCCAGCGCCGTCACGGCATTGGCGTCAACCTGCGAAAGGCAGCCCATGACCGCCAGCGTCGCGCCGGGCCGCAGCCGCCGCAACCGCCGAATGGCCTGACGGCACTTGGCGTCGCTTATGGCCGTGACCGTGCAGGTGTTGAGCACATAGGCGTCGGCCGGCATGTCCCAGTCGACCTGCCGGTGGCCGCGCACCGTCAAAACTGTGGCCAACGTCGCCATTTCGGCCTGATTGGCCTTGCAGCCGATAGAATGAAGGGCAAAAAGCATATTTTTTTCTCCTGAAAGTAGCAATATTTATCCATTTCGCCGCTTGCCTGCCGCGGCAAAACAGCGTATACTGATAACGTCTACAAATTGTAACGGAAAAAGAGCGCTCTGACAAGAGCAAGAAAGGAGATTTACTATGAAAGAATTCAACGTGCTGCTCACCTCCATCAACGATGTCAAGCAGTTTGTCAACGCCGCCTGCAGCCAGTCGTGCGACATCGACATCGTCAGCGGCCGCTACGTCATCGACGCCAAGAGCATTATGGGTATTTTCAGCGTCGATTTGGCCAAACCCATTAAGGTCGAGGTTCGCGGCTCCGACGAGGACGCCAACAGCTTCTACGAAATGGTGAAGCAGTTCCAGCAGGCCTAAAGCCAGCAACATCAAAAGCCGCCGAAAGGCGGCTTTTTTCTGCCAAAAAAGGCATGAACAGCCCAAAATGGAGCGCTATTCCTCGTATCGTTTGTCGGATTTTGCTTAATCTAAGGCCGACAATCTGATTATTTGCAAGGAGTGACCGTTTATGAAAAAGGGGCTGTTAACCCTTCTGACCATATTGTGCCTGTTTGCCGTAGCCGCGTCGGCGGCGCCGGCACCGCCGACCATCGAAGCGCCGTCGGTTTGCCTGATTGAAAAAGAAACCGGCACCATTCTCTTTGAAAAAAACGCGCACGAAAAGCTGGCGCCCGCCAGCGTTACCAAGGTCATGACCATGCTGCTGGTCATGGAGGCCATCGACAGCGGCCGCATTGCCAAGACCGACATGGTCACCATCAGCGCCAGCGCCCAGAGCATGGGCGGCAGCCAGGTTTTTTTGGCCGAGGGCGAGCAGTACAGCGTCCACGACCTGCTCAAGGGCATGGTTATCGCTTCAGGCAACGACGCGTCGGTGGCGCTGGCCGAGCATATCAGCGGCGCCGAGAGCACCTTTGTCGCCGCCATGAACGAGCGCGCCAAGCAACTGGGCATGAAGGACACCCATTTTGTCAACTGCTGCGGTCTTGACGCCGACGGCCATGTCACCAGTGCCCACGACATTGCACTGATGAGTGCCGAGCTGCTCAACCGCCACCCCGACATCAAAAACTACACCACCATTTGGCAGGACACGCTGCGCGACGGCACCTTCGGACTGGACAACACCAACAAGCTGGTGCGCTTCTACCCCGGCGCCACCGGCCTGAAAACCGGCTCCACCGGCAAGGCCAAATGCTGTGTGGCCGGCAGCGCCGAGCGCGACGGCATTGAGTATATTGCCGTTGTCATGGCTGCGCCCACCTCCGACCTGCGCTTTGCCACCGCGCGCACGCTGCTCGACTTTGCTTTTGCCAACTACGCGCTGGTGCCGACCCAACCCAGCGAGGTGCTGACACCCATTCCCGTGTTGAAAGGATTGCAGGACAACGTGCAACCCATCATCAAGGGCGACAGCAAGGTGCTGGTGGAAAAAAGCCGGCTGTCCGACGTCAAGGTTGTTGTCGATCTCGTATCCGACGTGCAGGCGCCGGTCGAGCAGGGCCAAAAGTTGGGCAGCGTCACGGTTGTGCTGGGTGACAAGCCGCTGGCCGAGCACGATATCGTCGCCGCCGACGCTGTCAAGCAAAAGCGCTGGACACACTACCTGTACGAACTGCTGCAAAAGGCAGCCATGGCATGAGCCCCCGCCGGGCAACGGCAGGACCGGTAACGCTGTTGACGCTCGTCCTGTCGTTGACCGCCTGCCAAGCGTCGCACGGCCCTATCTCCACACGCTCCCCCACCACAACGGCAATTATTACAAATTCAAGCTCGCAACCACCCATTTCAACGCCATCCGCCACAACAAACACGCCGGCAAGCCCCACCAACACCCCGCCTGAACGTCACCGCTTTGCCACGCCCATTGTAGACGATCTCGCGGCGCGCACCACCAACCTAAAGTTGGCCTGCCAAGCGCTTGACGGCCGAGTCGTTGAGCCGGACGCGACGCTGTCCTTCAACGACACCGTCGGTGCGCGCACACCCGAGCGCGGCTACCGGCTGGCCAAGGTCTATATCGACGGCGAAAAGGTCGACGAATACGGCGGCGGCATCTGTCAGGTGGCCACAACGCTCTACAACGCGGCGCTGGCCGCCGGCTGGCAGGCTGTCGAGCACCACCCGCACGGCGGCGACAAACCCATTCCCTACGCACAAGACATTGAGGACGCCACCGTCTACTACGGCGAGCTGGACCTCAAGCTCAAAAACACCGGCGACCACCCCGTCACCCTGCACGCCGCCGTGCGCGACCAAGAGGTCGTCGTCGAGCTGGTACCACAATAACGCGCAAAAAAGCAGCACCGTCCGCATGATTGCGAACGGTGCTGCATCCATTACCATCTGTAATAATTTGTCGAATCGCTACAATGTGAAGCGTTATTTCAGCCGTTTGAGCACGCGCAGCACCAGCACCGACATGTCGTCACGGCTGCCGTTGCGCTGCTGGGCCTGCTCCAAAATCGATGTGGCCAAGTCCTTGCAATCGCCGTCGCCGCTTTTGGCAATCATCTGCTGCAGCCACTGATCCGACAACGGATCGGCGATGCCGTCGCTGACGATAACCAGCAGGTTGCCGTGACTCGCCTTCATTGTCGTTACGTCGAGCGACTGCCGTTCTCGCACCGCCACACCGGCCGGCAACGCCGAGCAGGTCACGCGATGCACCTTTTCACCGCGCCGAATGTAGGACGGCGCCGCACCGTACTTGTAAAATTTGGCCTCACCATTGAGCAGGTCGAGCACCAACATATCGACCGTGACAAACTCGTCGCCATTGTCACCCTTGGCCAGCAGCGCCGAATTCACCGTGCGAAGCGCCGTGTCCGGCGCGATGCCGACCCGCAAAAAGTGCTCCAGCAGCCGCACCACCCAGCCTGACTCACGCGCCGCCTTTGCGCCGCTGCCCATGCCATCCGACAACAGCGCAATCAACCGCCCGTCGGGCAGCTTAAAATAGGTGCCGCTGTCGCCGCTGACCTGCTCGCCCTCCTTTTGGGCCGCCGCCGATCCGACCTGCACGCGCAACGGCTCACACTGCGTAAACAGTAGCTGCTCGGCGTCATCGGTCACCAGCCGCTCGGGCAAATTCAACGGTACCTCCAGCGCATCGCTCAACTCCTTGGCCAAGGCGCGGCGATCGTGGTACAGCGACGTGACGTTGCTGTCCTCAATCTCCACCGTCACCCGTTCGCCGCTACGCGTCACCACCGCGCGCGCCGGCGAATTGCGCTCGGCCAGCAACACGCGCACGCGCTGTTCGGCGCTGGGATAGCGCTCCTGCCCGTGCTCCAGCTGCGCCGACATACCCCTAAGCAGCCGCGCCGTCTCGGCGTACTGATGGCTGACCAGTCCACGGTTTTCATTCATGCGGTTGTTGTACCGGCGTCGGTAAAACAGCGAAATTGACTCCTCGTTGGCAATATCGATAAACTGGCTAAACGACAGGCAACGAGCCCGAAACCAGTCGGCAAAGTCCTCGCGTTGCACCGTGCGGTGCTTGCGCAGCGACAGCGCGGCGCCCTGCATGGCGTCGCAGGTGCGCGCAAACTCTTTTTCCCAGCATATGCGCATCAGCGCGCACTGGTGGCACAGTCGCGTCGCCACGCGGTCAATTACCAGCGCCTCGTCGCTGACCTGCGGCCGTTCCTCGACCTGCCACGCCGCCTCCAACGCCTTGTGCAGCGCCGAATAGGCTGTCGCTGTCTGGGCCAGCATCTGCGCCGCCCGTTTTTGCAGGCGCAAATCGGGCGTTGTATCGACCTCCGGCACAGCGCGCGCCGTCAACCGCCGGTTCAGCGTACCCAAAGCACTGTCAGGAATGAGCATAAACAGCACACTGGCGACAAAGGCCTCTAACAGCACCGAACTGCGCACCATGTTGTTGACCAGCCACAGCGTCGATACAGCATGGCTGACAACAAAGACGCTGACCGACCACAGCCGCCCGTTTTCCCGAAAGATGCCGGCCATTAAGCCGCTGACGCCGTAGGCCATACTGAAATAGGGCATACCCCACGCCAGATCCATGGCCAACCCAATGCTGACGCCGCCGGCCGCACCGGCACCGGCGCCGCCGCGCAGCGCCATAAACATAACCACCATCAGCGCCAGCGTCCGGCCCGGCGACAAAACGCCCATAACCAGCACCGACGAAATTGACAGCAACACGGTGCCAAATAGGATGATATAGCTAATCGAGCGCTTGAGCACCGATGACGGCCGGCTGTCCTCGGCCACCGAAATACCATCCTGCAACGCAATGCTATAGAAATAGGTGCCCCCGGCCGCCAGCACCAGCTCGGTGACCAGCACCAGCACCTCCTGCGAGCCGGCCGCATTGGCCATAAAGACAAGCCGCACCACCGCCGTGGCCAACAGTGCCGTGAGCGGCATAAAGTAACTTTTTTTCATCAGCGGCGTGTTGGCAAACACAATGGCCGTCACCAGCGTCAGCACCGCCGCCGCCACATAGATAATGCCGTTGGCCGTCTCCCACATCTGCAAATAGCCCAACAGCACGCCGAGAAAGCCGGCGGCGCCCGTCATGCCAACGCCGGCTGCCGCCACAAACGCCACGCCAAACGGCGCACTGTGGTCAAACACCACGCCGTGCGCCAGGCTGTAGCCAATGCCAAAATACAGCGCCGCCATGGCCGCACGGCGCACACCCGTCTTGGCCGACAGCGCCTTGACCCGTTTCAGCGCACCGACACCGACACCACCAACCAGCTTTTGAACCGTAGAATCCTTCACAGTCGTCCCCTCTTCCGTTCGAGCGGCACACCGCCGCAGCAATCCACCACAAGTGCAACAGGCAGCGCCTGTCCGTACTTGACAGTATACTGGAATAAATTGGAAGAGCCTGTCAAACCGCGGCGATGTCGAAGAAAAAAGATGACATAACAAGATTACAGCGCAACTAAAGCAAAAACACTACGCCGATTTAGTTTACATAAACAGTTTACAAATCAGGTCATCCCACCACTTTACAGCTGCCACCCGCTGTGCTATACTAACATCCACCATGCGGACGTGGTGGAATGGCAGACACGCTGGATTTAGGTTCCAGTGCCGAAAGGCATAGGGGTTCAAGTCCCCTCGTCCGCACCAACAGAGAAAAGACCGCTACACGACGTGTTGCGGTCTTTTCGTTGCGGCACAAACGACTCACGCCTGTTGCGTTCGGAGCAATTTTGCCGTTATCGGCAGTGTCAGTTAGCAATAAGTAAAGCACTTTCCACTAAAACGCTAACTAAAACGCTAACTAAATACACTGTTATGCCTTCCCAAAACGCCGTGAGCATGGCAAGCACACTCGCGGCGTTTTTCGAAAATCATGGTTTTGGAGGTGCACTTCCTCCGTTTCCTAAATATTTGCTAGCGGTCAATACACCCAACAAGCAGCGGCGTTGTCCGCCGCAGCGCCTTATTCAGAACCGAGGCAATCATTGCGACGTTTGCCGCAGAGGTAACTGTTAAGCAATCGGGATGTTACATTTCTTTTTGTTTGTCAAACAGCGAGTCTCCCTTCAGTTTCCAAAGCTCTCCACCCGCCGCGAGAAATGCATCGAGTTTATCCTTACAAATTGTAACATTGCGATACTCGCTTGTACGCGAGTCTCTTCTGCGCATAAGGCCAGTAGATACCGATTTACATTCATCCGACTCCTTCCTTAATTCTTCAATCAGCAGGCCATCGGTGCGAATCCGCTAACCAGCTCCAAAATGACCGACCAAACGGTCGGTCATTAATTTTTTCTCAACTTTTTATCATTATTAGTGTTCGTGTAATTTATCATGGTGTTTGCTTGTATTTATCTTGGCATAGCTTTAGCGCCCGACGTCAGGGCTAGCACAAGGGCCGCCAACTGCTCGTGTCACTAAATACTGACCTATTCTTCAACTCTCAATAACTACCCATTTTCTCGACAATAAATCAATCAATTGATTATTTACTGACTTTTTTCGACACGAAATTGCATTACATTTATATATAATCGTCTTCAGTATTATTATAAAAGAAAGCGAGTTAAGGATATGAAGTATCTAAGCATTAAGAGAGCGTTCACTTCCGGTCAACTCATGAGGGATGTAATTCGAAGCAGCCGGGTGCAACTGCTTACCGAATGGCGGCTAGTGCGTCGAGGGCGACTAGATTGCCAAAACGGAATACTGCGCCAAATCGGGGATTATTTTACATCTCCATTCATCACACAAGAAGCTAGTTTGTGCAACGCCGCCATGGAAGCAGAAAAAGAGTTTTATGCTAGGGTCTCGACAAACGCTCAAGTGTCCGCTACAACGTTGTCCCTAGCAATTGAACGAGCATTTTACACACCCACCTATCCGCAATTACCATTGTTAAATACTGCCTGCGCTGACGCGTTCGAAAAAGAGGACAACGCATCCGACCGCGAAGCGCAGGGTAGACCTGAAGCGGCCCATATGCACGTTCAATATTATTCACCGATACATACAACTGAAAACCAAGAAATCCTTTTTGAGAACTATAAATCCCTTCGTGAGCGGTGCCATTTCCTTCAAAGCAAAGAGGCGCGGATTACCATCCTGCGTTGCAATCAACTGCGCGAACTTTTATACGCGCGAATTGCAGCTTATTGGCGCGGCGCTTTGCGCGGCGACGAAAATTCTATGCTTGGTCTGCCACCGGTATTTGACATTTCTCCAGTTTTATGCAACCCGGAGGAAATTTTTTCAAAGCAATTTATTCAGCCAAACGAAGGAGGCAATTAGCAATGCACTATACGTGGCCATTTACCAAGCGAAAGTCCGCATTTCAATTTCGCGCACCATTTAACGCCCCTGCCCACAAAATGCACAAACTCAGCAAATCAAAACAACGCGAAATAACAGCTCTCGTAGAGCGCTACGCAGCTAATCTGCGTAGAAAAGGAGTTGATCCCGGCGTTTGCCTCGTACTGCTCGAAAGCTATGTTGATAAGCTAATTGCCACCGAAAAGCGATCCGTCAACCAAGAGTACCGAGGCATTCAAAGTGAAATTGAGCAACGTTACATTCGTCGATACGCAGACTTATCAGAGGCAACGCAGTGTTCAGCACAGCTCGCTCTAGAAATAGAAAACACTGAGTTCGAGTACCAGTTTATTACGAAACTTTACAAACACCACAATCCGCTCAGTAAGTTGCGAAACGGATTTACTTCTAGCGCCTGCAACGGCAGAGAAGACGATGGGGGCGATAACGACAATGACTGATCTGTTTAAGATTAAGATGAATGGTACATTTAAGTACTCAATAGACACTGAACTAAGAAATTCCTTGGAAAAGGGCATGTGGTTCACACGAAGTTCTGTTTACGTCCCCGTACTTCTTATTTTGCTACTCGTTGATATAGCCGGTTTTTTTCAGATTACGAATCAAGTAATCGTCTCTGCGCCTACTTTAAAGGGAATTATTGTTGTCGGGTTTGGCGTTGCGTTTGAGGTGGCGCCGTTATACATTGGTTACGCTGTTTGCCTAAGATGCTACGATCTTGGGGCGCCTATCCGGAACTATATTCTCTGTTTCTCCGCCTCATCTACTCTTCTCGGTATAGTCGCCAACTTCTTCTTGCGTTTTTTCACCTTGGACACAACCGCACCGAACCACTCCTTTACCGTTGCGCTAGTAATGTTTTTATTGCCAATTATCACGAGCCTAATGAACCTAGTCTTTGGCTGCCTAAGCTTCGACCCTCTGCTAATGGAACTGCGGCGGTTGGCAAAGAAACTTTATACTTTAAAGTCGCTAAATAATCAGATGGTTGGGCTAATAGCGGAGTACAGTGCTGACTCTGACAACAAGCAGCTCGAGTTGTACGGCGCAAAGGTCGCTTACGACGATACAATAGAGGAGCTATCTTTGCTGCAGACACAGTTGAAGGCGTATGTGCAAACCTGCGCCACATCACAAAGCTTTATGACAGACATTGGAGGTCGAGCTATATGAAAAAATTTCCAGTTGCGCTTCTTATATTCTTTTCCACAGCAATAAGCTTATTATGCGGATGCGACCGTGTCCCCCCTCCCGGCCCCCCAGTAAAACTGGTCGTTCTGTTGGGCGCTCACTCCAACAGCAAGACTTTTGATCGAAAAGATATGTTGACACAGCAATTTACAACTGCATATTCATCTTTAGGTGGGATACGGGTAGTTGCGATTGATGGTACTCCTGATGTTTCACTTGACGAAAGCGGACAGGCTGTCGGTGCCCCCGATAAAGATAAATTCGCTGCATTCAAACTCAACAGAGATGTTTATACAGTCAGTCAGCTCGACCAACAGCTCAAACCGTTTGTCGATACCGCGTACTTACAAATTGAAAAACTGCACCCAGATTGCGACGAATTTGACACTCTGATGGCTTTTTGGAAGTCCGAAGCAGCCTTCTCGAGCATTTACACTGATGCATCCGACAAAACCACACCGAAAAAGATAATAATCATAATCGACACTGGGCTTAGCACCTCCGGGGCGTTAAACTTTGTAAATGCAGACTATTTGTCTCTGGCAGAGGCTGAAATTAACACACTAATTAATGGCCTTAGCGCTGCTAATGAATTGCCCGATCTGAATGGGGTCGACGTGTTTTGGTATGGCATAGGTGCAGTTGCCTCTCCACAAAAAAAACTATCCAACGGCCAAATCGAGAAACTTAAAGACATTTGGGAGGCGCTCATTAAAAAAGCCGGCGGCTATGTAGAGTTTTATCCCCTTGTCGAGACTGGCGATGAAAAGCAAGATTATACTGTTTCCGTTGTTCGCTTGCCCGCCACGCAAGAATCACCGACGCCAACAACAATGTCGCCCCCATCCCCGCACCCGTCTCGCTCAAATACTCCAACCAGCGTGTACTTCCACTATGAGACAACAAACTACTCCGACAGCCCACAAGCACTAAAAGACTTGGAGTATGTTGCGAAACAAATCGAAAGCAATCCCGGCGAGAAATGGTGGATAATTGGCTGTACCGCCACAACTGAAAAACGTCTTTCAGTAAGCGATATTCTACGCAGCAGGGACACAAACACTCCCCATTTATCTATTAAAAGGGTAAATGCCGTGTTGCGTTATTTCGAAGAATTAGGCATTCCTAAATCCCGGTTCATACTCTCCGCACAGGGGGCTTCTGACCCTTGGCACGTCTCCGACACAGTAGACACCGGGGCAATGCAAGAAAACCGACGCGTGATTCTCGTCCGCGACAGTGATATTGCCAGCAACGAGGACAGAGCCAAACTTGAGCTTGGAGTCTTTGAGTAGCAATCTCCGTCTATCTTTTCGCTACAAACCAAAAATAGGACAGAGGAAGGACGACACCCCTTCCTCTGCCCGTAGAATTATGTATGGAATTGATTCCGTGTGCTAGTAATTACAATGCGCACTGTTCCGCTCGCCCCGCATCTCCATCCCCTGCTTGACCCACTGGTGCCCGCCGGTGGCGACCAGTGCGCAGACGCCGCCCTGCTTGATGGCGACGAGCGCCACCTGCGCGACCTCGGACAAGCTGCCTACCGGCATGGTCGTCAGCGCCGTGATGGCGGCCAGCAGGATGCCGACGCCGCCGAGTATGTACGGGATGAGCTTGTTGCTGATTTTCGGCGCATGGTGCTTGATGAGAGCGCCCAGCACAGCCAGCGCCGTGGTGATCCACACAAAGGTGGGGTTGATGAGCGTGTTGATGTCCATCACTTCACCCCGAGTTTCTTAGCCATGCGGCCCTGCACGACAAGCCCGCGCAGGTCCGACTCTTTGATGGCCAGCTTGCCGTCGCCGACGCCGCCGAGCAGATTGTGGTCGACCAGATACTTGATAGGCTCCTGTGCCCAGACGGGCAGTTCCTCAATGGTGTTGTACACCGGCGCATTCACCTTCTGCTCCAGCGCGTCGATGCGGTCGCTCAATTCCTCATACTGTGTCATGGTCAAGCCCTCCTCGTTCTTTTCATATTTGGCGTAGTTGGGTCGTGCGTAGCCCGCGATGCGCGAGTAAGCCAGCGCGTAGCGTTTGATGGCCACCTCGCCGCCGTTGGCGATGACCTCACTGCCGCCGCTGGTGTTGCCCTCGATGGTGTAGACGTTCTTGGCGTCGACCTTGCAGACGATGCCGGTGTGGACAATCAAGTTCTTGTCCTTAGCGTCGCGGAACATGATGATGTCGCCCGGCTGCGGGTTGCCGTCGACCCACATCCCCTTTTTCTTAAACATCTTCGTGCCGGTCGTGCAACCGGCAAAGTGCGGCGCGATGTCCTGCTGGATGGCCGTGCCCAGCGCCCGGCGCATAACGCAGCTGACGAACATGGCGCACCACGGCTCGCCCTGCAGGGTAGAGCCAAAGTAGTCCTTGTACCACTTGGCAAAGATGGTGTAGTTGTCGCGTCCGGCATTGGCCTTGAAGTTGAGCAGATAGGCCTCGGACGGGTTGGTGGTGCGCTTCTTTTCGAGGTAGCCGAGCCATTTGTTGGCCTCGGCCAGCACCGCGTTGGCTAATTCCATGGTGTACTCCTTTCTATTCCGACTCAGAGGTTGGCCAGTCCATCATTTTCTTATAGAGAGACTCAGCCGTGCCGTTGCCGTCCATTTGCTTGTAGGCCTTGTAGACCTCATCCAGCGTCTTTCGCGCGTAGATGGGCAGACACATCGGCTCCTCGTACTTGTTGTACATCTGCACAATGCGGTCGTACAGAATGGCCTTCATGCCACTTTGTGCGGCTGACAACTTCTTGAACATCTTTTTCATGTAGGCGATCAGTCCCGCCCACACCGCCGTTGTCAGCAGCGAAAACCCTACCGCGATGAATGTGTCTGTGCTCATACGCATCACCTTTTCTGCAAAAATAATACGCCCTGCGGTGTTACTGGAAATAGGTCAGGTCGCTGTAATACCGTGCATTAGCCGCCATAAGCCACTGATAGCAGGTCCACAGTGCGGCCAATATCCGCTCGATATCGTTGGCGTTCTCATAGGTGCGGAGCTGCACGGGCGCCGGTGGCGTGTCTGGCAGCACCGCAAATACGCGCCGAAGCTCGGCGACACTGGACAAGGTCAGCGCATTGAGTTGTTGGGTGACGAGCGTGCCCTGCTCCCAGTCTGCTTTTCCCCACGCGCTATTGCTGTACCCGGCTGCATTCAGCGCCACGGACAACTCATTGATTGCTCCTCCCACCCGATTGCGGTCAATGTGATCATAGCAACCCTTGAGACGCTGCGCAGCATTCACGCCGCTGGCTTGGCAAGCTTGCGCCTCCGCCACATCCGCCGCCGTTCTGTCGTATACAAGCGCCTCCATGAACTAGGCCTCGCCGCCGAATCTCGGATTGCCGAGGTAGGTAAGCGTGCCATCAAAGTCAACCACGCCAATCGCCTTGGATCCGGGATACTTAGGCGCGAATTGGTAGCTATTGCCCTGCGCCATATACACTTTTTTCCCCGCATTTGGCGACCCCAAGTTGACGGCCTTAACCCGCATGGGGCCGATAGCAACTAGACAGGCATTACCCGTGGGTGTGTTGCCCGAAGCCTCCAGCGCAACGCCCATAATTTTAGGCTCGACGGCCGAGGTGTCGGCGGTGTACAGATATGTTGTAGCCGTCGAACCGGCGACGTAAATTGTCGGTGGGCTGTTTGGCATAACGCTCACCAGTTTGACCGACGTTCCGGCGTCCAGTATGTTGGTAGTGACCTCGCCAATAAGTACATTTGGCCATTGTTCAGAGGTATCAAAGGAGTAGATTGTGCAGCTCAGCGTCCCCGTCGACGCGTCCAGGTTTACCGCCTCAAAGTGGGCAAATGTGTCATACCTGTGCCGCAAGTCCTTCAGAGCGTAGGGCTTGGCCGACGGGTGGCTCGTTGACGCCCACAGCGAAAGCGTGCCGCTGTCCGCCGTGATCACGGTAAAGGCTGTCATACCCCTGAACTCCGCGACTACAACACGCCCATCCACCGTTGTGACAATTGGGTTGGCGTACGATATCGCCATGGTTGCATCCTCGCTGATGGAAAGCGTATTGCCCGCCCAGTTGATAAGCACCGCGTGGGATGTACCATTGGGCGCCTTGACAATGGCCACAGCATATTCGCTGTCGAGTATCGCAATCGGCGGCGTCTCTGTCGCGGCGGCATCGTAGGATGTTGTGCTCGATGGGTAAAGCGAGCTGTATCGGATGACAGGGCTGCCTGTTGCATGCGCGTCGACCTTTACAAAGTACGTACCGGCAGCTGTAACTACCTGCAACAGAAAATCAGCCGTATTTACCGCTCTACGTGCAACTGTGTAGCGCTGCACATTGGTCAGCGACATACTGACGAGGCCAGTCCCATCGGAAAACATGACATTGTCAATAATATTAAACGTGCGGTAATACAACAGGTTGTTGATGATGAGAAATAGGCAGCCGCGATTGCCCGACGCGTGTGCGGACACAAACGCCGGCGAGGTCGATGGAATGCCAATCGACAGCGACGAGCGCTGCGTCAAAACGCCTGTCTGCCCATCTACGGTAAACGAGCGCAAGTCTAGTCGCGGTGGACCGGATAACACCTTATAGCCAAACAGGCAGTTGTCGGATGCGCCCTGGCCGCACATTGCGAACCCGCTTGCGGCCGAACCCGCCGCCTTTGCTACCGGCACCGTTTCGTCGCTTTCATAGGCTACCTCGGCCATCTTGACCCCGTTATTTCCGTCCATGTACACGGCAGCCCCTGCGCTCACAGCGCCCGACGCTCGAAAGGTGACGCCGTGCCAGTCGGAGATGTCCTTCATGTTATTGGGCGCAATTGGGATGGCACCATAGCCGGGGGATGACGACGGAGTATCAGCCAGCCAGTCCTCAATCGGTTGCTGGAAGGCCTTGTTAATTTTCGTGCCTTCCTGCGATACTGTGCCGGGTGCCGGCACGAGGTCGTAGGTCCCAGCGTTGCTGCCGTCCGGTGCTTTCAGGGTGTAGCGGTTTGGAAACTGAACCACGCGGTCCTTAACATCCCTTTTGTTAAATTTCATACTCTTTTTCCTCCTTCTATGTAGACGTCCGTCCGATTACGGACCCCGTCGCTCTGATGTTTGTTGTGCCGAACTGTAGGGCCAGGCGCTCCATAACGCCAACCGCGCCGCCCAGCGAGGTGGTCTGCCCCACGCCTTCAAACGCGTAGAGATAACCACCTTCAAACGACGCTGTCGCTCGATAATATCCGTATAGCCGCTCCATTAACCCCTCAATGTCACTCGCCAGCGTCTGCTGTTTGACTTCCTCCACGTCGGCATCGACAGAAAGGTCTGGCGGGCAACTGATAGCCTTTTCGGAGTGCGTATACTTCATGCCGTTGATGATTGTGTCGCGCACCGGATCGCCGGTCAGCGTTACAAAGTTGGTGCCCTGCTCGACAATAGTGCCGTTGTACACGGTGATGTTGTATACCGGCCCGTCAAATTTGACAGTCCGCTGTCCCACGAACTGCTCTTTGAACAGTGTCTCTTGTGCACCGGCGTCCTCGGTGTATGTGTGCTGCGTAAAGACAATGCCGTCCTTTGGCTTTTGCAGCGACTTTTTGCCGCCGGTATAAGTTCGGTCGGACAAGACAGTTGCCGCCGCATCGGGCGACGGCCGTATGATCCTCACCGTGCTGCCGCGTGACGCGTCAGGATAAACGCCCAGCGCACAGCACACCAGCGCCAATGCGTCGCGCCGCTTGCAGATAGGAATCCATCCGTGCAGCGGCGCGTGGAGAATATCGTCTGTCGCCTCAATGTGGAATAGCCCGCCCACAATGTCAGCCAACACATCACGGGCATAGGTGCCGAAATAGATTCCGCCCATAAATTCGGGTCGGCTGTCTAGCACACCCAGTGCGTCGACGGCGTCAATGGCGTACTTTTTGTGCGCCACACCAAGTTCTTCCACCGCTTCAGTCACGTAGAAATGGCCAACCTCGTTATCGTTCCATAGCACACTCAGCTCTTGCTCGGTCGAAAAACGAAAAGGAACCTGATCGGCCGTGTTGACGTTGACCTTCGCGCTGTCAATGTAAACAGTGCGGCATGAGCCGTCCATGCCCTTGTTGACGACAACGCCACCCACCTCCAGCTCGTCCGGGCCAAACTCGCGACGCATACCAAAGATTAGCTTTTCAAACTTCAAAAAGGCGTGTCCGTAGTTCAGTGTGTGAAAGGTAACGGCGACCCCGTCATAGTTGTCCACCTCTTGCAGACAGACATATTCAGCTCTGTCGGGGTAGTAGTCACGCCGCACGAGTTGCACAGCCCCTCGGTACCACGCCACGCTCACCGCTGTAGCAAAGCAGTTCTTGGCTGGGTCAAACCGCAGCGTAACGCCAATCGACGAGATAGGCTTTGTCAACGCAACGTGTAGCGAGGGCAGAAGCGGAAATGAGCCGTCCGCCTCCGAAAGTGATGCGCTCCACAATCCGTGCGGCCGACGCGCATCAAATTCAACGCAACTGCCATCGAGCACAAACTGGTTGTGTTCACAGGTCTGCTCCTTGCATCCGTTGGCCGTGTCGTCCAGCAGCGTCGTCAATCGGCTAAACGATGCGTTCTGCGTAACCGTGGTCACCGAAGCCGACTCCCGTGTGCCGACCGCGACGTCGTGATAGACCACCTTGAGCGCCATGCTAACCCACCACCCGTCGCGGTTTCAGCTGCGTCACGGTGAACTGAATGCCGCCGAAGCGATTGCCGTTGTGCGCCTTGCGCAGGACGTCGCTGACTGACGTAATCTTAGCGGCAAAGGTAATCTCCCCCTGCGCGTAAGGCAGCGTCACAACGCGCGGGCTCTTGGGCGCTGTCAAGTCCTCGACAAAGGCGTCGTATTGCGCTTTGTCGCCGCCTCGCGGCTCGACCGTCACGTCAAAGCTCTCGCGCGTGGCAATGGCGTCGGCCACCTCGCTACCGTCCATCAACAGCCCCGCCGTGACGCTGTCAATCTGAATGTCAAAGCTGCGCTTGATAACGCCCACCTCGCCGACGTTGTACCCAACGCCGTCCAGCTTGATTAAACTCATAGTGCCCCTCCCCGTTACGCGGCCATATCGATAAAATACGGATACTCTTCATTGCCGGACAACTCCAGCTCAGACAACGGCTTAATGTACTTGGCCATCGTCGACCAGTTGGCCGCCGCCTTGTATGCTGCCACCGACTCGACCGGCACGTAGATGGCGCCCAGTTTGTTGAGCGCGCTGATGTAGCTGGCATTGGCCAGCGCCGGAGGCACGGTTGCCAAAAACACCAGCTCAGTGATGCCGGTCGATGTGATGCTGCCGGTGATGCTCGTAAAATTTTCGCCGATAACCAGCCGTTGCAAGCCGTTGTTGTTGGCCAGTGCCGGCAGCGGCATTTCGTTTTCCGGCAGCAGCTCCAACGTCCCGCGCAGTAGCTGTACCCAGTTGGCCGTATTGGTCGCAGCTGTACCGGTCAGAATGATGCGCAGGTTGTGCAGTGGCAGCGAGTAGGTGTTCAACATCATGCCCGTACCCGAGCACCGCACCGTATAGGCCAGATTGACCGTGTGTGACAGGTAATAGGAGTAGAAGGCGTTGATGCCCACCTCACGGATTGTGTCAGTGATTTGCTCGGACGCTGAGCCGTTGTCAAAGAAGTTATCCGGTAACGAGCTGATGCCACGAGGTAAAACATAGCGCCCCAATGCAGCCGTTAAAAACATCCCATACTTCTCCAGCGTCTGCACTGTGGCAGGTATGGAGATAGACCGCATTTGCTTGGCACTGTTGAACGAGTACGCTGCAATTGTAGTGTACCCGCGCGGTATGGTCAGGTGCCGCAGCATATAGTTGTTATACGTCAAGTATTGCACCATGTCGCTGTTTTGCCCGTTGGCGGGTAGTGACACATACCGCAAGTTGTAGAAGTTGTAACAGGTGTAATTGCGCAGTACCACGTAATCGGAAAAGTACACCTTGAGTATCCCCGCCGACGATGTCGACGCCACCATTGGCGTGCTGGCTGTCCCGTTTCCCATACGGTACGGGACGTTGTCACGGCTTTTTACCTTGATGTGATACAAGCCCTCATCGCTGTAAGTATGCGCCTTGGTGCCGCCTGTGGGCACGGTATAAGCCTCCGTCACCCCGTCGCCCCAATCGATGTCTACCATTGCCGCATCGCTCTCGCGAGCGAAGTACAGCGAACACGCCAGCGTGTACTGCGATACGGCCTTAAACCAGATGTGTGTGCAGTCATCGACTGTTCTGTACGTCGCGCCGACGTCGATGTGGCCGGGTATCGTTAGTCCCCGTTCACTCTCGCGGTAGCGCAGGTTGCTCAGTTCCTCCAACGTGTAATTCCAACCGGCGAACTCCAGCCACTCGTCGTGGCAGGGCGCTTCGGCGGGATACGCCGCGCTCTGTCCGGTGTGGTAGCACTTGCTCGACAGCACCGTGCCGTCTATATCAAAAAACCGCACCTCGTGCGGCCCGTTGGCGATGGACAGTATCTTGTCGGGGTAGTCCTCGACTGGCGTGCCCTCCGGCACCGGCTGACCCTGCGCCTCGATGGCAGCCTTGATGCCATCGAGCCCGGCGTTGGCGCGCGTTATGTCGTCGCTGTATATTGCCACAACGCTCATGTCGTCACCCCGTCCAAGTGCGCTCGCAAGCTGGCATCCATTGGCAATGCGGCCAACACAGCGTCAACCATGTCCTGCTGGTCTGCGTCTGTGTAATAGTCGATATTGCGCTGCGGGGTGTAGCCGTCCGCGCCGGTGTCGCCTTTGGGACCAGTTGCGCCGGGTTCTCCTTTGCCACCCTGTGGGCCTTGCGGCCCATCCGCTCCCACTGGGCCCCGCTCGCCGCGCTCACCCTGTGGGCCGGCGGGGCCGACCTCGCCTTGTGGGCCTTGAGCGCCTTGCGGTCCGATGGGGCCGATATCGCCCTTGTCCCCTTTAGGGCCGACTGGCCCCGCTTCACCACGTTCACCCTGCGGCCCCGCGTCGCCGGTGTTGCCCTTTTCACCTTGCGGCCCCTGTGGACCGGGCGGCCCTGCAAAGCCGGTCTGGCCACTCAGGCCGCCGTCACCGGCAATGCGGCCGGTTAATGTGCCGCCCTCTATGCGGCCAATCAACTCAGTCATAGGTCACCTCGGCCCCCAGCCGAAACACGTCCGGCCCGACGATGGTATAGACGTCGCCGTTGGCTAGTGTCAGCTCGATGTCAAAGACGTAGTCGCCAAAATCAAGGCCGCTGGTGTCGGCGGGGTCGATGACCAACAGCGCAGCGCCGTCGATAAAGTCGCGGATTTCCTTGCTTATCAGCTTTTCGCCATCCAGCGCAGACCGGCGCACGGTAACCCGCACGACGTCGCCGGACACAAACGGCACAAACTTGCCGCTCGCGTCCATTGCCCTGATCACCCTCCGACAGGTGTCACCCCGTGTCATGGTTAGCATCTGTATCCCTCCTACGCCTTTCCGTCTAAATAGCCGTATCTTTGCAGCCCAACACCCAGTCGTTCAAAGAAGGTGCGCTCGTCCAGCGTCCGCCCAAACGTCAGATTGTTGGTCACCTCGGGCGCCGGTACGTGCACCTCGACCTTGGGCGTCGTGATGTTGACCACGTTGGCCTTGAGCGCAATGCTGGCCTTGTCGGCGTCAAAGACGTCGAGCACCCGTTGCCGCGCCAACTCAGCGCCCAGCTTCTCCTGCTGCCGCTCGTAGTAGGCGGCGGGACTGACCGTCGCCGCCTGGTCTTTGCGGATGTCGGCCAGTATGCTCTTAGGAATTTTGGCCACTACGCCGTCCATGATGTCGCCGGGGAATGTCGCGGCAAACGACGCACCAATCTTGTCGACCAGTGCGTCAATAGTGCCCTTGATGCGGTCTAGGATGCTCTGTTTTCCGGCGTCAAAGCCGTCCGCGATACCGTCTGCCAGCGACTTGCCGATGCTGTTGGCCGACTTGGTGACGTCGAGCGCGGCAATTTCCTTGAGTGTCTCGGCGCGCAGGTCTTTGAGCTCCTCGGTCGCCTGTTTGTTGGCCAATCGCTGCTTTTCGGCGTACAGGTCGGCGTAGTGCGTCAGCTGCTCGTCGGTCATGCGCAGCAGTGCCGCGATTTCGTCGTTAGCTGCCGGTCCCATCTCGCGCAGCGAATCAAGCATCCCGCCCTCAATGCCCCGCTCGGCCAGCGCGGCTATGTTGTCCGACCATATCGTCAGCATAGCCACCTGATCCTCAGCGTTGGCAATCAGCCGGTCTTCTGACGTGTACTTGGGCAGCTCGACCTCGTCAAACAGGCCGTAGCTGTTGAAAATCTGCTGCGCGCGCGCCTGATGGGCGTCGGCGTAGCGCTGCTGAATGGCGTCGACCTCGGCGGCGATTTCCAGTTTGAGGTCGCGCAGCCGCTCCTCGGCCTCGATGCGCTGCTCGGTACCGGCGGCGTACTGTTTCTGCAAGGTCGCCCACGCGCGGTACTCGTCAGCCAGCGACATTTGCTCGTACCGCTTCTTGTCGTCGATGGCTTTCTTGGCCGCCTCAAAGTCGCGCTGTGTGATTCCCTGCTTAACGCGGTAAATCTCGCGCTGCATCTCAATGTATTCTTCCGTACCGGCGGCATAGCGCTTCAAAACGCGGTTGTAGGCGGCAATTTCCTCTTCCAACGACAGCCGCCCGTAGTACTTTTCTGTCTCAATCCAGCGCATCGAGTGTTCAAACTGGGCGCGCTTGGCGTCAATGACCTTCTGCGCCGCCTCAGCCGCGCGCTCGGCAGCTGCCTCTTGCGCCTCAAGGTTGGCCTCGCGCATCTCTTTCTCCACGCGGTAAACCTCACGGTCTATCTGCTTGCGCTGCTCACTGCCAGCGACAAAAGCCTTTTGCAGCGCCTTGTACGCCTCCAGCTCGCCCGAAAGCGACAGCCGGTCAAAGTACTTCTCGTCGTCAATCCAGCTCTCAGCGGCGTCAAGAACGCTGTCAGCCAGCTCACGCGCCGCCTTAACGGCCTCCGACTCGTTCTCTTTGATGCCAACCGCAACGCCCAACGCGATGTTTTTACCCACGATGTCGCGCATAACCTTGGAGGGTGACCGGATTTGAGCGACAGCCTTGGCGGCGCCGATGGTATCTATCATCATGTGCTTGGACGCGGTTGCGGCAACTTTCGCATTATCGCTAATCCCCAGCATTAAGCCCAGGACAAAGTTTTTGCCCGATTCTTTCATGACCCGCGACGGGGAGCGCTCTTGCGATACAGCCTTGGCGCTACCAATCGTCTTACGCATCATGGCAGCGGCGGCAGACGATGCTAGGCCTGTATGGTCCTCAATACCCAAAGCAAGCCCCTGTGCGACGTATTTGCCAATCGTGTAGAAGTCGCGTTCTCCGGCGGTCATTTCCTGCTCAATTCTCTTTGCAAGACTGCTAGCGGCTGCCGAAGCGCGCGGGGTGTTGTCGCGTAGACCCTTAGCCACAGCCTCGGAAACGGAGCCGCCAGTATAGTGGAATGTACCGTACAACTCCTTGATCTCGTCGACTGATAGTTCCCCTAGCCCCTTTGCCGCTTTAGCCACAAGATATGCGTATCTCTCAGCGCCGCCTGCGGCTTCACGCGCCGCCGCTTCCCCCGCCTCTCGGTACACGCCGTTGAGGTTATCAAGTTCTTCATCGGTTGCCTTAACCCAAAGCGCAACCGATTGACCCATTTTTTCAACACCCTGCTCTGACAGCTCTTGGATAAGCTCCGGGTCAAGCCCCCTTTCGGCCAGTTTCCGCAGATTCTCTGCCCAATTTTGCTTATCAGCAAGGTTTTTCTTCAGGTTGTCGGCGGCATTTTCGGCTGAGATGGCCTCCTCTGTCGTAAGCCGCTTGAACGCGTTTATCACACCGTCAACATAGTCGTCGGCGGCCTTTTCACTTTCTTCGAGAGCCTTGGTGTAGTCTTCAAGAAGCATGCCGCGCTCATTAGCGGCGTCACGCATGGCGTCGGTCAGCTTGGCTTCTTCGTCTGCCCGTCGCTGGGCGATTTCGGCCTGCTCTTTTTCCGCAGCGGACATTGCAGCCGTGCTATCTTCTGTTGCGGCAGCATACTTCCCTTGCTCCTCGGTGAGTATTTTAAGACTGCCAGTCGTATGGTCCAGCTTGAAACGCAGCGACGCTTGCTGCTCCGCATTTTCCTTTGATGCTTGCCCCAATTCAACTGCTTGGATCAGCGCCAGCCCTTCCGCCTCTGTAAGCTCTGCCATGCCCATGGCTTGTGTCTCGGCGGTGAATATCCAGTTCTTTCCGTACTTAGTCTTCAACTCAAGCGCAGTGGCATACATCTCTTGACCCTTTGTCCCTTCGACTAAAAGGTCATTGATTCTGGCTTGTCGTTCCGCCTGGTCTGCATCAAGCTTTTGCAATTCAGTGCGCCAGCCTTTTTGTGCAGCCAACGTAGCCTCAATTTCAGCGGCCAATTCAAGATGCTTTGTGTAATTGGCGAGTTCTTCACTTGACTTAGACAACGTATTTGTCGTCTCGTCATATGACAGATTCAGCCCTTCAATTTCTCCATTGAGTGCCTTTACCTTTTCTGCAATAAGGTCTTGATAGCCTCCGTGGGTCTTTTGCGCTTCAACAAGTTCGATTAACTCATTCTTCAATGCCGTAGTGCCCTCTGCTTCAGCTTTTGCGGTTGCAACCATGTCATCGCCTTGCTCTATAGACCTCTGTGTTTCCTCTCTGGCGCGCTCGGTCGCCTCGGCGATTTCTTTCATTTCTTCTTTGTGTTTCTTCATCGCCGCCGACGGCTTGTTGAATGCGCTAGCGAGTCCCGCCATCAAGCCCGTAAGGGCGGTAACGGCTGTTATGGCCAGCATGACAGGGTTTGCGTTCAGCAATTTGACGATAGCATTAAACGCTTTTACCGCAATGCCCAGCGCGTACAGCGCTCCTGCCGCAACCAGTACGCCTTTGATAAAACCCTCAAAGAGGCTTTCGGAGCTGGCAAGTTGCTCGCCAATAGCGCTAAAAAGAGCACCAACCAACATCAGCCCGGCTTCAATGATAATGGGTATCAACTCCACGAGAGCCGTCACAAACACCTCGATTAGCGACGACACCGCCGCAACCACCGCCGCCTTATTGTCAATCAGCCCCTGCACAAACGATTTGAGCAGCGACACGGCCATATTGACGACCTGCGGCGCGAAGCTGGCGGCTTTTTCCACCAACTCGGCAAACAGCTTGCCCGCCTCGCTAACCAGCCCTTGCATACCGCCCGTTTCAAACGACTTTAGCAGTTTGTCAAACGCGCCGTCGGCGTACTGCACCACATTACGCAGCGGCTTTTGAAAGCCCTCGTAGATGCCGATTCCCAGTGTCTCCATCGTGCCCGTCAGCGCCTCGACATCGCCCTTGAGGTTGTCCAACCGCTGCGCCGCCACATCGGCGGCCTTGACCTTGTCCATTGCGGCGGCCATCTTCTTGACGCCCTCGGCACCCTCTTTGAACAGCACGTTACCCGCGCGGACGGCGTCCGACCCGAAGATGGTCTCCAGCGCCATAGCCCGCTCGGCGTCCGACAGTCCGTGCAACGACGTCTGCAGGATACCGGCGATTTCCTCCATCGACCGCAACGAGCCTTTGGCGTCGTAAAATTTGCTGGTGCCCTGCTCAGTCATCAGCCCCAGCCGCTTGAAAGTGACTGCCTGTTTCTCGGTCAGCGGCTGCAGGTTCATCAGCATGGTCTTGAGACTTGTACCGGCGTCTGAGCCCTTGAGGCCATTCTGTGCAAACAGGGCGAGACCTGTGGCTGTATCCTTGAAGGTCATGCCCATGCCGGACGCGACAGACGACACCTGCGACAGCCCCATCTTCATCCCCATGACATCAGTCGCCGAGGCGTTGGCCGCACCGGCGAGGATGTTGGCCGCGTCGCCGACCGTCAGCGCATCGTCACGGAAGGCATTCAACGCCGTTGACGCCACCTCGGCGGCATCTGCGACACCAATCTCGCCCGCCGCCGCCAAATCCAGCGCGCCGGTCAAGCCGCCGCCCAGCACCTGCTCGGTCGTCAGACCGGCTTTGAGCAGTTCCTCTATGGCGTTGGCGCTCTCCGATGCCGAATAGACCGTGTCAGCACCCGCCTTTTTGGCCGCCGCGCCCAGCTTTACCATCTCGGCCTCGGTGGCGCCCGACACCGCCTTGATGCCGCTCATGGACGCCTCGTAGTCAGCGCCCAGCTTGACAACAGGCGCACCGATGGCCATAATGCCCGCGCTCACGGCAGCCAGCGACTTGACAGCCATACCGCTCCAGCGTTTGATTGTGCTGTCGAGACCGCCCAGCAGCCGCTTTAATTCTGCGTCGTCGAACCCGACCGCGATTTTGATTGACCCGTCTGCCATTATGTACCCACCACCTTAACTGCCAATATCGCCCCACAGCGCCTCAAACGCGTCGCGCTCGGCTTGTTCCTCGCCCGACAGTGTTTCGGGCAGTTGAGCCGCTTCTTTGGCCGCGTAGACTGCCGCATAGTTCTTCTGCCCCGTGTACTCGCTCAGGTCGAGCCCGCGCCAATGCAGTTTTTTTCGAAACGGAGTGTCCTCCGACAAATTCGAGAGTAAGATGCGAAATTTGAACCAATGCAAAAAGGAGCCGTCCATCAGGTCGATGTCGTACTCCTTGAGAAACGATGCGTAGATTTCCTCGGCGTCGTGCTCGTAGCAAAAGGCCACGCCGCTGGCCTCGTCGCGCTGCAGGCGACTGTCGTCGGTCGGCTTGCGCTCCAGCGAGATAAACAGCGCCAACGCCGCCATCGGGTCGTCCGGCGCGGTCTCGCCAAATAGCAGCCTGCCAACAATCTCGGGCACCTGACTGGGTATGATGACAGGGTCGCGCACAATGCGCATCACCTTGAGGATGTTGCGAAAATCAGGCGCGATTTCAAAGGTATTCCCCTCCACCGTAACAGTAGAGGGGAACACCAAATCATTTTTACGGCTGAGCGAAAACCCGCTCACTCGAGCACCTCAGCCACGTCGGTGTTGTAGGCTTTGACGGCGGCGTCGGCGATGGCGACGGCAATGCGAATGCAGTCGGTCATACCAACCGGTACGCCGCCGGTCAGCTTCTTCAGCGCACCGTCACCCAGCACCTCGTCAATCCAGCTCTTTGCGCCGCCGATAGCGGCCACAATGGTCGCCACGTCACCGCTGGCAGCGGCAGCCTTGAGCTCGTCGCGGAGGCTGGCCGCTTTCGCCATGATATCCTGGTCGGACTGACGCAGCGTGAAGTTGATGCCGTTGATGTCGACCGTTTTGGCCTTGGGCATCTTGATGGTGACCGCGCCGTCCGCCTTCGTTTTCTTCTCAGCCATGTTGCGCCTCCTAAGCTACGGTCAGGTCAGCCGCCGGGGTAAAGACCGGCTTGCCGTCGGCGATGGTCGCGCCGCCCTGTTTCGGGTCGCCGCGCTGGGCCAGCGTGAAGGTCAACACGCCGGTGGCGATGTTGTAGCTCTCGACGGTGACCAGCACATCGGTCAGCGCGGCTACCTGCGCCGGTGGCGTCACGCCGTCGATGGGCTGCTGGTACACGCGCAGCGCTTTGGTGACGGCCTCGCTGCCGGTGACCTGACGGTTGTACAGGTCAAAGACAAAGTCGTATACCGCGTCGCCGACGTAGGCGGTCAGCGGCATCGAGGTGGTGGGCTTGTAACCTTCCAGCTCCGTGGTCGCGGCGCTGTCCTCGATGAAGTCGAAGTCGGCCGTCTTGGGGTTCATGGTGTCGGTCCATTCGACCGACTTACCCACACGCGCCCAATTTTCCGTCGCCTCGCCCGGCTTGGTGTTCAGGAACAGATAGTTGAGATACTTTTTGATTTTTTCCATGGTTATTTTTCCTCCAAATACGTAATTTGCGCGGGGAATTGAAATACCACCGCGTTGCCCTCGTCGAGCTGTCCCGCGTACTGCGGGTTGTCGGCGAGGCATTGCAGCTCGTAACAGCTGCAGTTGGGTCCGAAGTCGGGGTAGTTACCGGCGTCCTGCTGCGCGTCAATCCACGCCTGCCACTGCCGCAGCGTCATCATGCCGTCCGTGTTGACCGTGTCGGTCGTGTCGGACAGCTCGCGCCGAATGCGCAGGCAGAACAGATAGCGGCGCAGCTTGCTGCCGTCCATGTAAGGCTCGGCGCTCTCCTCCGGCATAGAGATGAGCGCAATGTCGCCGTTGGCCTCGGTCAGAAAACCGAACAGCACAGCGCCGCTCGCCTCGGCGTTCTCGGACATCCAGTCCATCAACGCCTTGTCTTTGTCAATGACAGCCAATCAACCACCCCTTTTCTTGATATAGGCTTGCACGCTCTGTACGAGGTCGCCGCGACGTGCTTGCAGCATGGCTTTGTCCCAGTAGGCTGCCGTGCCTTTTGTCGTGTGCTTAAAGCTGACCCCGTGGTACTGCCGCGCCGCGTAAGGCGACACATAGGTGACAAGGCCGTGGTCGCCCTCAACGGTTACCTTTACTTTCTCGCGCAAGTGACCATCTCGCCTCGGCACATAGTCGTTCATAAACTTTCTCGCCATCGAAGCCGTAAACATCAGCGTCGGCTTGTTCTTGACCTTGTCGTTGATAATCGTGTCAACCGGCTTATTCCACTTAAAGCTAACCTTCGACATGGTAGTGCCCTCCGCGCCGGTAGGCCTGTGTGTTGTCCGACACGGCGCTGATTTTGAACGCGTCGGGCTTGAGCGTCTCCAGCACCTTGGCCGCTGTGTTGTCGCCCTCGCCGGTAATGTCGAGGTCGTGCTCGCCGCGTGCCACAATGTCGCCGGGTCGCAACGTGAAGCTGCACCGCTTGGCCGCCTCGCCCGCGCTATCCCACGTCGCGGGGCTCAGATAGGCCGGATTGTCGGCAATCAGCACCCGCGCTGTGGTGGCCGTGCTGGCCGTCTGACCGCTGACCGTCCGCGCGACCTGGTTCTGCCACGAGCAGCCCAAAACAATATGGCGGAACCACTTGTCCTTTTTGGTGGACGGGTCCCGCCATTTATTCCAGATTGTCGTGGGTTCATAAGCACCCAGCATGTCAAACACCTCGGTAGCGCTGTATTGGCGTGAAGTAGAGGGCGACGATACCGGCGGCTTTGGCCTGCGTGTTCTGCACGCCTTTTTCTTGACTCGGCAGCCCGTAGGTCTCGCTGTAGGAGCCGTTGGAAAAGGACAGCACCGGCTTGTTGAGCTGATGCTCATCCTTGTACAGCATGTCCATCAGCTCGCACACGCCGCGCCGGTTGGCGGCGGTTATGTCGTTGTCAGACAGCTGATCAAAGGTGTGTGCCCTTACATACTGCTCGGCCATGGCCTCGTAGCGGTCAAACTCAGCCACCGGCACCGTGCTATACCCCAAGCCGGAATACTGCCCTTGCGTCAGATACGGCATCGATACCGCCCCTTTCGTGCTTACTTGCCGGTTTTGCCGGCAGCTTTCTTGGCCGCTTCGGCAGCGGCAGCCTCCTCGGCAGCTTTCTTGGCCGCTTCGGCCTCATCGTCGACGACGGCAAAGCGGTCGGGATTAGCCTCCCACGCGCCGGTGACAATGGCGTTGTCGCTCTCCAGCGTGCAGCCGGTCATGTTGTCCTTCACCTTCATGTCCGCCACCCCTTACGCCGCGACCTTGACGATGAGGTCGGGTGTGACAGCGGCCACGCCGTAGTAGTAGAACAGCGACACGGCATAGGCCTCGGACAGCGGAATCTTCTCGGCGGTGTAGGGGCGCGGCAGCACGGGCATGGCCACGGCGCCGTCAATCATGCCGAGGATGCTGACACCGGTCGGCAGATAGACCGAGCTGTACACCTTGACGCCGTGGAAGATTTTGAACTCTTCGGCGGCGGTGTCGACGTTGGCTCTGACCGTCTTGTCCAGCGAACTGCGCAACGCGCCGTAGGTGGCGGTGTCGAGAATGATGTTGATCATGTCGCGGTCGACGCCATCGACGTAGTCGTTCTTGGTCGTCTCAATCTGCTGAATGACCGCCTCGACCTTGTCGGCAATTTCGGTCGCCGTCGGAGTGGCGGCTGTCGCGGCAGTGGCGGCGCACTGGAAGAATGCGCGTTCCAGCTCACGACCCATGGTCTTCTCGTGGTTGGCCGAGCGCTTGGTCAACAGGCCGTCGACGCCGTACAGCAGCGTATCCTTCTGCTCGACCTCCTCGACGATCTCGCGGTCAATGTCGATTTTGACGGTGACGGGCGACGCTTTCAGGTTGGCGCCCTTGCCGCCGCTGCGAGCCGTACCATAGGCGGCCGATTTGGCGTTGGCAAAGCGCTTGGCTTCAACCGAGCCGCTGGCGGGGTCGCCGGACAGGTCGGTGTTTTTCAACAGCGTCGAAAGCGTGCCTTTCTGCACGTTGTCGATGACCTTACCATACAGCTCGGACAGAAAGTCCTTGCCGGTGGGGTCGAGCAAAATGCTCAGTGCTTCAATTCTTGACATAGTGTGTTACTCCTTTTCTTTTTGTTAGATTACGGTCGGGTGCGTGGTGGTTGCCGCCGTGCTCGGCGCGTCGCCTACGGGCGGAATGACGACGGCGGGAGCGCTCTCATCCACGAAGATGCCGGGCATGGGGTCGTCGCCCTCACCCTTGGTCATGGCGGCAAAGAGCTGCTCGCGGCTCTTACCGGCGTTGCTTGGGTCTTCCAGCGCCGCGTTGATTTCCCGCTCGAAGTGCGCCGCCGTCATGGCGTTGACGAACTTGTGGCCGCCGAGGAACTCACGCGTGTCGGCGTGCAGCTTGACCTTGGTCAGCTCCTTGTCGTTGTCAGCCTTGAGCTGCTCCATGTCCTTGAGCAGCTGGGCGTTGGCCACTCGCAGCGCGTCAAAGTCCTTGCCCTCAAAACTCTTGAGCTTCGTCTCAACCTCTGCCAACTGGCCCTGCGCGGTGTCGCGCTCGGCGGTGATGGTGGCCAGTGCGTCCTCGGCCTGCTTGACTTTCGTCTGCTCGGCTGCGACGTCCCTGCCGTATTCGGCCATCACAAAGGCGATTTGCGCCTCGGTCAAGCCCTGATCTTGCAGTTTCTTGGTATCCATGTGTCTACTCCTTTCGTATTAGGTTGTTTTAGGTGTGTAACCAGCCACCACGAATCGACTGTTTTAGGTCTAATCTACTGACCGATTTTGGGTATAACAAAAGCGCCCTGTCACAGGCGCTTTGCTATTGAGTTTTAGGCGGTCATCCGACCGCGAGGCAGATATCTTTCAGCCGATCGCTCCGCTCGGAAAGTTGACGCTTCATGCTGTCGACCTTGGCATATTCGCGCTTTACGGTGCTGAATTTGCTACTGGCTTCATCGCCAAGCCCATTTACCACCGAGAGCATGGCGTCAGATAATTCACCACCCAGCAGTGTGAGGATGTTCTTGTCGCCATGCGGCGCCTCTCTATAGCGCGGGTCGGCAGCAAGCACCTTCTCAAGCTGGAAGATGTGCTCTGACAGCGGCTGAGCCGCCTCATGGACTCGCTTCTGCAAGTTTCGCGCCTTCAGGTCGAGAAAGATAACGGGATAATCATAGCCACAGTGCGGACACGCGAAATAGGTCTCCTGCACCACAATCGTTCGCCCGTCAACCGTCTTCGTGTGACTGCGCTTTTTCAGCTTGGTAAGCTCAAATGTCTCGCCACATTTGGCGTCACATTGCATCTGCAAAATAGCATTCTCCTCTCTCGGACATCCATTCAAACCACAGACCCGCAAAACCGATAGTGTTTAACGGGATCGAAATCGATCTGTTTAAACATTGTCTACGACGCGTATATCTTCGACTTCAGAAACATAGATAACCGTCCACGGTTCATGGTCGCTTGCGCTAATCTCTATGCTCTCCTCTTCGTGCTCGCCACTTTCATAATCGTGGTATTCCTCATCGTGCCCTCTATACAGGCCCTCCATCGGAGGTGCGTCATCAAGAAATGTTATCAGTAGCGTTGTTTCGCCTTCGATAGCATTTAGCGCTTTGATGCGCTCTAACAATGTCATGGCTCTGTCTCCTTCCTTGGCACAATATGCGTCCCTGTTTTTCTGTAGTGAATTTTGAAGCTGTTAGTTTGGTATTCAGCACCGCCACTAACGGCAATTCCAATCGGCTTGTCTGCGCGGACAACCTCACGTTTTGTGAATGCACCCGCTCTTGTCTTCGCAAAGGTGCCAGTACCGGCGTATCTATCCACAAGCCGCTGTGCATCATCAAGGCCACCAAATATATAGCTCTTGCCTTCAATGTACTTGTCACCCTTTATATGCTCAAGCTGTTTGCTCTTAATTATGTTTAATTTCTGCGATCCGTCCTTTATCTGACTACGGATGTAGTCTACCGCTTTATTATACTCCAGTTCGCTTTGCGCTGCAAGCTTTTTGACCCCTGCGCCCCGCGTGTACCTCGCCACCGCCGCTCGTTCCGGCTGCGTCGGCAAGCCCATCTGCTTGCTGAACGCCACATACTGCTGGTTGATGGTCGTAACCCGCGCTTTTTCCAGCAGGGCCGCCTCGTGGTCGCCTGCCTTTTCAAACGCCACGGCGCGGTCTTTGTGCTTGCGCAGCTCACTTTCAAAGCGGCGCTGGCGCTGCGTGGCCTCGTAGGTGGTGTAGCTGCCGTTGCCATAGTCGTGCTTGACCATTTCCTCGGCGTTCATGCGGTCGAGCTGCTCGGGCGTGTAGTTAGCCACCGAAACGTCCATCATAATGGGCATGGAGTAGTGGCGGCAGCCATAGTCGTACAAATGGTGCTCAACGCTGCGATGAAACTCTTGGTTGGAGAACTGCCGACCCTGAAACCACATGTGCTCCGGACGCGACCCGCTGTGCCAGTCTATCTCGACGCCGTCCGAGCCGAACTCGGCACCCTCACGCGCTGACTGCTCCTGCACCAGCCGCGACAACGCATCGTTGACCGCCTGCCGGACGCTGCTGTCCAGCCGTCGCGTGGTGCCGCTCGGATACTTGACCTTGGTGATGCCGTTGTCGTCAAAGGCGTCAGACAGGCCACCGTCGGCCAGCCGCTGCACTGTCTTGTGCATGACGCTGTTGAAGTCGTCTGCGCCCAGCATCACTTGCGAGGCGGCGTAGTCGATATGCGACTGATAGGCCGCGCTCCACGGGCGCCACACCGGCGTGTCGTCCAGCCGCAGCTTTACCGAACGCGGGCTGTAAAAGCCTCGGTTGGCCGTTAGCTGTGTCACCCGCTCGGCTGTCTCGCGGCTTGCCTTGCGCACAATAGCCTTGAGCGGTTCATGCTCGGCATACGGCACAAAGATGCGTCCGGCAGCTTCGTAGGCCGGTTGCGTGGCGTTGTGGCGCGTCGCCGACATCAGCGCAAGCAGTGCGGCAATCCCCACAGCAGCGCTGGCGTCGGTGCGCTCCATAGCCGCCTCAAGCGCCGCCAGTTCCTCGCTGGCATCAGTCAGAAGCTTCAACGCCGCCAAGTCGTGCTTGCCAACCTCGCCGATGCGCTTGATTCGCTCGCACAGCGACACAACCATGTCGCGCTCGGCCTGACGGTACTGCGCGGCAATGCTGTCGACCAGTGCGTCAAGCTGCTCCTTGGTCAGCATGGCCTACTCCGCCACCGCAATCGGCAAATTCTCGGCCGCCGTCTCGACATCCTCGCCGGTGATGTAGGCGCGTACCTCCTCGGGTCGGATGACGCCCATCGCCGCGCCCTGCCTTAACTGCTCGAAGCTCTCGGCGCTGTCCTCAATGAGCGCATAGCTCCAGTCGTAGTTGAGCTCGTACTTGCCGGACGGTGCCAACCGGTTGACCGTGGCCAGCACGTCGCAGGCATAAGCGTACCCGTCAAGCGTCGCCTCAATGTTCTTGCGCAGCGCGTCGACCAGGGCAAAGGTGTCGAAGGTAGAGCGCTTGATGGCCGTCGCCGTGCCGTCTGTGTTGTCGAGGTCAGTCAGCACGCCCTTGTTGACGCCGATGGCCTTTTCCAGCAGTGACAGCCGGAAGTTGACCATGTCAACCATCTGCTGCGTGCGAATGTCGGGTGAAAAGACCTCGAAGAAAGGCTTGTCGTCGACGCCAACGGTGGCATCAAGCTTTTTGAAGATGTTGGCGCCGGGCAGAATGCGCTCCTTGCCGTCAGGCCCCTTGGAGAACAGACGCACGTCGGCGCCAATAAAGGCCTCCTTGTTGGCCATCTCGCGTTGCATGATGGCCAGCGCCTCGACAATCTCATCCATCAGCGTCTCACAGCCAAAGGTGACCGGCACGCCCTTGAACGCCGTCTCAGCCTTACGGTTGGCAGTCGGGCAGCGTAAATACGCCCACAGCGGCTGCTTGACGTTGGTGATCGTCTGCTCGGGCGGCAGACCAGCCCACGACGGCACTTTGTCCAGCGGCACCTCGTGACCGTTGCACTCAGCCTTCTGTTGGATGGTGTAGACACCGTTGGCGGCCAGCGTGTGCACCTCCAGCCGCTCGTAAGTCCTGCCGTCCACCTGCTCAACCGCCGCGAGAAACGCCGCCTTGGCGACCGTCTCGCCGCGCCGCTCCAGCACGATCAACCTTGTCTGGTCGAGTACGTCAAGATAGAGCTTGCCATCCATCACCCACGGCTTGAGCACCACACCGCCTACGCCAAGCGCCCGTGCCGCGATAGGCCGCAAGCCGTCGACGCAGCGCTGCACAGCGTCACCAATCAGCACAGCCCGCGCGTTGACGCCCCCCACCTCAATGGTGGCGTCGGCCACCGCCACAGTCGCCACCTTGTTGGCCACGACGGCGGTCAGGTTGAACTTGGAGATGTCGGCGTACCGCTCGGCAAAAGCGACATCGTCGACCTCCTCGGCCACCTTGGGCTTGACGCCGAGCCACCGCAACAGCCACCGCAGCGCCTCTTGAATTTTCAATCGCATTGTACACCGCCTCTATTCTCCGGCCTCTCGCCAAATCATGTTTGTCGCATAACGCACCGCGTCAATGCAATGGTCGTTGCCGTCTTGGAACTGGTCTATCAGACTGCCGTCGGGCGCCTTGGCATAGGAAAAGTCGGAAAACTCACGCGCCGCAGTGGGGCAGCGCCGCTCGTCAATGACGATTTCGCTCAATCCCTGTAGCCACTTCATCGAGTAGTTGCGGCTGCCCGGCTTCTTGCTGGCCGCCAGCGCTCTATCCAGCCCGTAAGCGCGCAGGTCGGCAATCGAACGCTTGTCGCTGTTGTCGCAAATCAGCGTGTCATCGGGCTGCACGCCCTCGGCCACCAACCGCTCGTAGACGTCGTGACTGCTGGCGCGGTACAGTATGGCCTCGCCGTATATGTACAGCTTGCGTAGCCCATGCTCGTAGTGGCATCGCACATAAGCGGTCGGGTCGGGGTAATAGCCCCAGTCCAGCCCGTGACAGGCGCGTTCAAAGCCTTTGATGTCCTCATCAGAGATGGCGGCCAGCGTGACGTTTTCAAAGGCCAGCCCCTCGACAACGCCCCAGTCGCCGAGACCGGCCACACGGTAGCGTGTCGGGTCGCGCAGCTTCATGCTTCCAAACATTAGCCGGTCGGCCTCGTCCAAAAACTCGTTGCAGGTATAGTTGGTCGTCTTGGCCAGTACATCGGGTGACGGTCGACAGTCAAAGAACCGCGCCTTGAGCCAGTGCCGTCCGCTCCACGGGTTGAATGTTAGCGTCACTTGCTTAAACAGCGGCGGCTCGACATGACCGCGAATGGATTCGTCCAGCATATTGAAGTCGGCCTCGCTGCCCACCTCGTAGGCTTCCTCGATCCACATCCAGCACAGCGAGCCCCGCTCGACCGTGATGGAGGTAATCTTCATGGGGTCGTCAAGGCCGCGAAAGAGTATCTTCTGCCCCGTCGGGCGGTAGGTCATTTCGAGCGGCGACTCCTTGCAGTCCCACCACATCTCAACACCCAGCCGCCGCATCGCCCACTTGAGGTCGGTGTAGCAGCTGTCCTTGAGTGTGCGGAACACCTTGCGCACCACCAGCAGGTTGGCGTCGGGGTACTGCATCAGCCGCACAATAAAGTTGAGCGCCGTCGTCTTGGATTTCTTGCTGGCGCGGCTACCCTTGCAGACGCGATAACGGCCTCTAAACGCCCAAAAGTCGCCGTAGCCGCCGCCAACTATGTCGGGGATGGATGTCGTCTTACGGGGCAACGTCATCAGCCCCTGACAGCACCACCGGCACGGCGTCAAGCTGCACCTTGTCGGTAAAGAGCGCGTACCGCTTGCCCAGTAGCTCGGCGGCTTTGTTGACGTCAGACAGCCGCGGCCTGATGGGTACGACAACAGGCTCCTCTCGCTCCCTGGTGGTCCTCTTGCCGTTCTTGTCGTAGCCGCTGGTGCGGCTCTTGACAGTGACGACAACGTGCTCGTCCTCTTGGCGGCGCAAAACGCGGGTCAGCGTCTCCATGACCTCAGTAGCGTCGGCGATGCGATTTGACTTGATTTCTTCGAGCAATTGGTCGATTCTGTCGCGAATCTTATGTTTTTTCAATAGGGCGCCAGCCATTTGAGCGGCGCTCCGCCCTTCATACCCTGCCCGAATGGCCGCCTGCGTCGCGTTACAGTCGACGATATACTCCTGGCAGAACCGCTCCTGCCGGTCATTCAATTCAGCCATATCCATCCCCTCTGTCGTGACCATTGCGGTGAAGTCACCAACACGGTCAAACGCAAACAACCCTCCGCCTCAGCTTTGGGTTGTTGTCTATGTGGTCGTGCAGGCGACAGCCGCAGCGTCTCCTCCGCGCCGGGCGCGTTACGTCTGTGGCCACCACTTGCACGGTATTACTTTAGCACATAAAGCGGGGTCAAAACTGTCAACTTTCCGTTTCGTAGACGACCACCAATCCGAGGTGTGTGCCCGTAAGGATATAGCACTTGCGCAGATACCTCGCGATTGTCGACACGCTCATGCCCAAGTGCAGGGCGGCGCCCTCTACGCTCTCGCCATCCCACTGGGTGGCTTTTAACGCCTTGTAGATGTCCTCCCAGTAGTCAACCGCCCGTATCTGCTGCAGCATATAGTCAACGGCGTCGCGCTCGCGTACCAGCGCCTGAATGCGCTTTGACTTGAGAATACCGCAAGCCGCGCCAAAGGTAGGGTCAGGCATACCCGACCGCACCTTGACACCGCTGCCCTGTCGGTAGATGATGTTGCGCTCCTCGGCATCAATCATCCCGGCAACATGCGGGTAGTTTTTGATAGCTCTCTTGATGGCCGATTTATCGATGTACTCATACCGTACCGCCACTTGACACGCCGCTCCCTTCATGTTAACATAACCTTGTTGACGGGTCGTCTTCCGAAAGGGAGGCGGCTTTTTCTATTGCGCTCCTGCGGTATGCCGTGGGATATATGTGCACGTCTCGTGATATTGCTCTATTTTTCGCATCTTGCCAAGAACTTCACGAAGGTGGTTCAAAACCGTTTCGATGTCCATCACGCTCATTCGTTTATCGTCGGTCAGTAATCTGTACAGCGGCTCTAACAGCTCAACCACGTCTTTGGCTTTGCGGCGAGCCTTCAAGTTGTCGCGCTGCGCTTTCGCCACCTGTGCCAGTTGTGCCGTTTTCAGGCAGTCCAGCTCGACCCGGTGCAAATAATCGGTCGTGCACCTGTCGCACTCGCCCACAATTTCGTAGGCAGTTACGTAGGTGCGCTGTATCTCTGTACATAACCGAAGAAAATCTGCCAGCCGCTCTGTTGCGTTGGCGTCCATCTTCCCCATGCCTCACCATCCCCTTTTTGTCATTCGCTCAAGATGCTCATCCAGCCGCTTTTGCGCCGCTGTTGCTCATCTTCACCCTCTCCTTTCCGGCCTCGCAGCCGTCATCTCGATGTCTGCTCGCTCGCCGTCGCGGAAGCGCAGCTGCACGGTGCCATGGAACAGCAGTCGCAGCCTGTCCCAAAAACCGGCGCGCCACTTAGTGAGCCATGTACCGTCCGTCTGCTGTTGGCGGTATGTTGTCAGCGTTAGCATGAGGTTGCCTCCTTCGGTGTGAATTGGTTCTTCACCCGGTGAACGCATTCACTGCACGGATACCTATAAAACTGCCACGCCTCGCTTTGCAATTTATGCCGACACTTGTCACAGCACCCCTTTCGCTCATCGGCGTCCTCATATTCAGCGAGTCGCTTGTAAATCTGCGAATAGCCTGGTTGCTGTGCCATGTCGGTGTCTGCTGTAATTTCTTTAACGGTCGTCAGTCTTTCCATTTTCGTATCCTCCTCTTTTGTGCAGCAAGGTGGGAACCCCAACACCTCCCACGGCCCCGGAATTACGTTGGTCTTACGGCTACTTTATCGCCCACCACCGACCGGCTGACTTCAGCCCTGCACGTTATTCCAACCCGAACCGTTCAACCACCATTCTGCGAAAGCACAGTTCGCACCAAAAACTTTGCCATTGACCATCGCATACAAAGCCATTTCCTATTCGAAACGACTCGCCGCATTCACAGCAGTCAAAAGGGTGCGGTTCGTCGACGATGCCGCCAAGCGCTCCCATCTGGTCATTTAGTGAAGCTTTCGGAATTGGCAGCTTGTTGCGCTGGTTACATTGCTCTGCCCACACCACTTTTTTCAACCTGTCTGTTTCGCTGCATCGTGGCGGGGCCACGCCTATTGGTTTCACGTCGGTTTCTCCCCCTTCCTTTCGTCACCCACCTGACCGCCAACGGCCTACGTGGCCAGCGCCTTATGCACGGGCAGCGCGACCACGCGCAAAACCGGTGGCTGCCCTCACCGTTGAGGTAGACGCACCCGGCGCAGGTGCCGGTGTTGGATGCTAGCGTCACTCTACCCACACCCTTTCGGGCAGCCTTGAAAGTAAACTGTCGTAGTCGTTTCTTGCTCGATAGTCGTATGGATCCTGGATACACTTTTCGTAGGCGTCCTCTACCGACCTAACTGATTTCAGCAACTCCGCTCTGTCGTCACGCAATGCATCGAATGTTGCTTTGAGGCAATCGTAGCTGTGTCTGACGTCCAGAAAGCACATCATGACGCCGATACATTGACCGGCAGTGGCTATTAGCGTATCCTTTGTCAGTGTGGCCAGTCTCTTGCCTGACACACCTTGCGCAAGCTCTGCCTCAAATTTCGTCAAACTGAAGTAGTCCTCCTCAACGCTGTCATACCCGACCATTGAGTAGGCATCTCCCAATGACCCAACAAAGAAATCGTCAAAGTGTTCGGTCACATACCCATCACTAATTGTGCTTATCAATCTCTCGCATTTGTTGGATAGGTCGGCAAACATCATGCGAAACGCGTGAATCTCGTCAGTATCGCCGCCGAAGACGTCTAGCAACGTTTCATCATCCTCTACCGCCCACTCCAAATCGCAACACTCGTCTTGAATCGAATACAGCTCATCGCACAACCTTTCCCGCTGGATGAGGGCAAGCGCCGCTCGTTTGTAACGCAGATTTCGGGCTTTATCCGCTCTTGTCATTGGTTGCATCGTCTACCCCTCCCTACACCGCCACAATTTCGTCGAGCTGGGCGGCCACAATACCCTGTATCAAATACTCCACGCACGGCAGCGCGACGCTGTTGCCCAGCGCTTTGTAGCGCGCGCTGTCGCTGATTGGCTTGCCGTCGTGGGCGTAAGCCGTCCAACCGTCAGGAAAACCCTGTAGCCGCTCGCATTCTGTCGGCGTGAGGCGGCGGACGGTCTGCTGTTGTTCCAACACGCAAATGCCGCCTTGGTTTTTTGCTTGGTCAGGCGGTGCGCAATCAAGCGTTTTTGCCGTTTCGACTTGTCTGCACCCGCTGTGTGGGTTGCTTGATTTCATGCTGTTCGATGCTAGGCTGTCAAAACTGTATGCGACGCCGGTGACCAAATCCGTTGCGTCTTTGTAGTCTCGTGCCTTGACTGTACTCGCTTGCTCGGATTGCTTGTAATCACCGATGGCCTGCATGGCGAACACCGCGTGTCGGTCGAACACATACCCCGCCGGATTCCTCCCGCCGCCGCCATCCGCCCCGCTGAGTGTTGGGCTTACACCGCTCGGTGTGAAGATGCGTCGCTCTTGAGTGTCCCATCCTGTGAGATAATCTGTGCCTGTAGGGCTGCTTTCAGTGCCTCCGGCAACTCCTTGCCGCGATTCTCCGCCCGTCGTAAAATGCCCACGCAGGCTTTCGGGCTTAAATAGTACTTCTGCGGCACGTCGACCTCTAAAATCTGCGACAAGAAAGACTCTCTTGCGACGCTGGGGCACTCCCCAAAATTGTGCGTCTGGTGTTCGCCATCCAAAGTCGCACTGGTAGCCTCGCACCATTCCGGCGTCAGCCCATCTTCCTTGCACAGGCATTGGAAGCTCGGCATTTGCAAAGGATTGCAGCACGGCTCTAAAATCAAGCCCGTCATTTGATGACAAAGCTCCTGGGACGTTTTCCCAAATAGCCCAAGTTGGATATAGCCCATTGGTCGCTGCCCTCATTTCCTCTATGATGCGCATGGCCTCACCAAGCAGTCCTGACCGCGCCCCGGCCAACCCAGCGCGTTTACCGGCCGTGCTAAAGTCCTGACACGGGCTGCCGAATGTGACGATGTCCACCGGCTCAATCTCGGCACCATTGATTTTCGTGATGTCGCCGAGGTGCTTCATGTTCGGGAAGTGACGTTTCGTAATACTGATGGGCGCGGCTTCGATTTCGCTCGCCCATACCGGCTCAATGCCGTACCATGCGGCGACACACGGGAAGCCGCCTATGCCGTCGAAAAGGCTGCCGAGTTTTAGTGGTGCACTCATGTCGGTATCCCCTCCCACAGCTACGCACCCTCCTCCAGCAGGTCAAACAGCGTCGGCTGGCCAACGTCCTGCTCGGCCGCCTTCAGGTACCCAACGCCGTCGCGGAAGTAGTCGAGGCTCAACTCGGTGCCTATGCCGTACCGTCCCGCCTTCACGGCTCGCAGTGGCACGGTAAACAGACCGGCAAACGGGTCAAAGACCACATCGCCCTTGTTTGAAAAGCGGTTTATGATGCGGTCTACGATATCGAGCTGCAGCGGACAGACGTGCATTTGGAGGTTGCCACGGCGTTGGTCTGTGTTAAGTGTTCGCATCCGATTGATGTCGTCCCACACCTCGTCGCTCCAACTGCCCGGCTGCATCACCGCAAAGGTGGACGGTAGCTTGCCGTCTTTGTCCAGTTCTTTTGCCATCTCAATATGAGCCTCATAGTCGTAGACCGTTCCGCGCGAGTATTTACGGAATAACGTTTGTATTTTCCCGCTCTCTGCCGACATGATTTCCGCCTTGGTCACAAGTCGATCGCCGGAACTGCGCCAAAAGCCCGATGCGTCAATCTGCCACTGCGCCCGCGTGTAATCCTCTTTGCTCTTTTCAACCGGCACGTCGGCAAATCCGTCAGAGGTGTCGCTGGGCAGCTTGCGAAACAGCAAAATATACTCAGGACACCCTACCCCCATTTTTGTGCCGTCCCTGCACTGCATGGACCAGCCAAGCCGATAGGTCTGGTTGTTCTCGCGCACAACGTCGGTCACCACGGTGATCATCCCGAAGTAACGGAATCCGTGGCGGGTGTAGTGGTCGATGCACATTGCGTGGAATGGCTCGATGGTTGGGAACCCGTCACCCGTCACGCTGCCGAACTGCACTCGGTCTTTGACATGGCAGGCAAAGATGCGGCCGGGCTGCAAGATGCGCAGTAGCTGCGGCGTGAGATAATCCATCTGCTCAAAGAATTTGGCGGTGTTTTCGTTGTGACCGAAGTCGTTGTAGCTGGGTGTGTACTCGTAGTGGTTGGAAAACGGAATTGATGTATGGATTAACCCCACGCTGTCGCTTTCCATCTGCTCACATTCGAGAATGCAATCGTTATGTATGGCAGTAAACTGTTGACCCTGAACCTTCACACGTTCCACTCCTATCGACCGAGCCATCTTGTCTACCATGGACACGCCGGACAGCCCGTGCTTTTTAATAATGCCTGTCATGACCTCGGTCAGCGCGTCATGTTGTTTCCACTTAGCCATAAGCACCTTGAGTATCTCCTGCTCACCCTCGGTGTAGATGATGTCGATAATGACCTGCTCACTCTGTAGAAAGCGGTAGATGCGGTGAATGGCTTGAATGAAGTCGTTGAACTCGTAATCAATGCCGACAAAAATGGCGCGGTGGCAGTGCCGTTGAAAGTTGCAGCCGGAGCCGGACAGGCTTTTCTTGGTAGCAAACAGCTTCACCCTACCCTCGGCAAAGTCGATGACGCGCCGCTCGCGTGCGTCAAGGTCCATAGACCCGAATATGTCCACCGCATGCGGTAGTGCCGCTTTGATCTCGTGCCGCTCGGCCTCAAGGTCATGCCATAGGATAAAATGCTCATCAGGTGACATGTTCACGATTTCAGCCATTTTTGCAACACGTGCGCGGATACTGTCTCGTTTTTCTCCTGCGGCATCGGACAGCGATAGTGAGGCGTCGCGCAGCAGTTTTGTCTGTCCGTCCTTGTCTGAATCGACCGCGGCGTAGTCGGTTTCAATCATGTGCAACCGCACGTCCATCGGCGGCAGGGCGTAGCCTTTGTCGTCATAGCCGAGATCAGACGGTTTTGTGATAAACAGTGCCCAACTGGACACCCACAGCCAAAACTCTTGTTCTTTGTGCGGGTATAGGGTAAGGTTGTTGGCTTTGGTGCTGTCTCGCTTAAAGAACCGGGTCAGCGCTTGGCCGGTGTCCATGACTTCTAGGTACCCAGCGTAATGAATCAGTTCCTTGTAGCGATTGGGCGATGGCGTCGCTGTCGACACCAGCTTATAGGGCACGCCCCTGAATTTATCGAGAAACGTCTGATAGGTCTTGCTGCCAAACGACCGCAGCACTGACGCCTCATCAAGACAGGTGGCCGTGAAGTGGCTCGGGTCGATGTCGCCGTCTCTCACCCGCTCATAGTTGGTGAGCAGTATCGCACCTTCTGCCGCTGCTGCTTCGGCCATGTTGCGGATGTATTGCGGTTCTGCCAACCCCAAAAGGTGTACTGCGTCGTGGACAAATTCCTGCTTGACGCCAAGTGGGCAGACAATCAGCGCTTTGCCGCCCATTTTTTCGGTGACGATGCGGCAATACTCCAACTGTTGTATCGTCTTTCCCAACCCGAACGACTGAAACAGTGCCCGTTTACCGCCCTGTAACGCCCACACCACGCTGTCACGCTGGTGCGGCTTGAGCGCCGGGTGTATCTCGCTTGGGTCAATAGCAAATCCGCTCTCGGTCGCCATTGCTATCTTAGAGCGGAGGAAGTCTGAATAGGTCATGTGCTTTACCTCGATTTGTTGAAGTTTGGTTTCTCCGGCACTCGCCGCATTCGTATGTACAAGCTCCAGCCGGTTAGGTCGTTGTAGACGCACTCGGTGGCTAAGTTTTTACGCCGTCCCACGCTTCACGTATTTTCAGCAGTTCTGCGACCAGCGACGGTATGCTTTCGAGACCGATATGAACCCGCCCGTCTTTACCGGCGATAATCTCAACGCCGCAGTCTCGCATCAGGTAGGTCACATTGCGGAAGTGCTCGCTGTCGAAAATCAAGCCCTCGTTCTCCGGCTTTTTGGGTCGTGCCATCAGTGCACCTCCGTAAATTCGCACCCGTCCAGCCACGTCACGCCGAGCGCGTAGGCCTGCCAGCAGTCGGCTTTGAAACCGTAGAACCAGCCGGGCGCTGCCTTGGTGCCCTTGTCGCCAAAACGGTCTTTGAGCGCTTGGATGGCGTTGCCGTCCTTGGCACGGGCGCTGTGACATAGGTTCAGTTTAACCTCGCGCCGCAGGATGGTGGCGCACCTTGTCTTGTCTGGACAAGCCTCTATGAACCGACCAATCCACACGCAGGCATCAAGCACCTCTTTGCCCACCGGCATACCGTAGCTGGACATCATCTCAACGACCACAGCGTCAAGGTAGTTCGGCGTGGCGGCCAGCGTGGCGATATGCGCTTTGACCTTGGTGTTGTCCTCTTTGGCAAAGCCAAGCGGCCTGTACTGCTCGTCCATCAGCACCCACGCGCTCTGTGTTGTGCCGGGGTCTATCGCGAGTATCATGTCTGACCCTCCCTCATGCGCCTCATCTGTTTGACGGCCTGTTGCTCAAAGGCGCCGGGCTGTCCTGTTTGGCTCTTGTCCTTGGCGCCGTCGAAGGAGCTGCCGCGCCGGTCGTCGCCCCAATGCTCACGGATGGCTTTGCGGACGACAAGGCTCCAATCCTTCCACTTGTACTTGTTGCCACTCGCCTGCGCCCGTTCCTCGACGACGGCAATGTAGCGGTCGACGTCAGCTTGTCCGAACTCAGCGGCGATGCGTTGGTATTCGTCGTCCGTCAGCTTGACCCAGCCGTATTGACCTCGAGCGTGTCGGGCGGGCGCGGCGTCGCGCGTCTGCGCGGCGCTCTCTCCCTCGCCAGAGGGAGCGTCTTCTTTCTTACCATTCTTTACATTCTTACCCTTCTTGATTGTGCCCATCGGTGTCCCATCGGTGTCCCAGCCGTGTCCCACTTTTTTGCTGTCAACTTGAAATTTGTCCCAGTTTGCAACGGTTAGCACTGTCTTTTTTGTGTCACACGTAATTTCGAGCATACCGTCACTTTGTAAAAGGGTCAAAAAGCGCTGCACTGACATGCGGCTCCAACCCCATCGCTCTGAAAGTTTCCGTGTCGACGTCACAAATTGACCTCGTTCCACTGTCGTCAGTGTACTTCCATGCAGAAACTTTTTTTGTTCGTGACTGGCCGACAATAGAATGTCGACCCATGCGTGAAATCGATCGTATGGCTTTTCGTTATATGTCCAGTTCGCCGTCACATCTCGGAACAGTTTTATCCATCCGAGGCTTGGCAGAGCAATCACCGCCTTTGCAATGGGGCGCCAACCGCGCCATACACGCGCCCCTGTAAACTCTATGCTTCATCAATGGCTCCCGACGGGCGCGGTTACGGCACGTCTGTGTGGGAGCGCTGTGGCCTTAGATTGCTAAAGCGGCAGCGTGCCGTCGTCGTCCATCAGCTCGGTAAAGCCGGTTGTGTCGAGTGGGCCGGTGTAGTCCCGTTCGACCTGCTGCCCTGCCGCTCCGTCGTCACGCTTGCGCTCGGCAAAGTGCACCTCGTTGGCAACGACCTCGTAGTTGACGCGCTTATTACCGTCCTTGTCCTCCCAGTGACGTTGTTGCAGTCGACCTGCCAGCGCCACCAGCATACCCTTGGCGAAATACTTGGCCACAAAGTCGGCCTGACGGTCCCAGCAGGTGATGTCAATGAAGTCGGTCTGCTTCTCCTCGCCCGAGCGCACAAAGTCGCGTTCGACGGCAATGGTAAAGCTGGCCACTGACTTTCCCGCCTGTGTGCTGCGGAGTACGGGGTCGCGGGTCAGCCGACCCATGAGAATGACTTTGTTAAGCACCGGGCGCACCCGCGCTTTCCTCGGTCGGAGGCGCTTCTGCCGCAATCAGCGACTGTATGTACGCCTTGGCCTCGTCGTACTGCGCGGCGGGGATGTCGGCCACCTTGGCAATGCCGCGCTTCTTCAGCCACACGCTGATGTCACCCTGCTTGCCCGTTTTGTTGCCCAGCGCCATCAGCTCCTTGGTCTGCTCGGCGCTGATTGCCTCGTTTTGGTTTTCATTGGCGAGGTGAGCAAACGCATCGCCCAGCGACACCATGCCGTCTTCGAGCGAGGTCTTGAGTTCGCGCAGCCGGACGGCGTGGTCAGCTGTCCAAACCTTTGCCTCGACACCGCCGAGGAACTGCTCCAAATCCTTTTGAGTGACGCCAAACGAGGTAAATGCCTTGATAATCCCCTTGACTTGACCATCTCTCGCGTTTGGGTCGTTCATAGCGGCAATCAGCCGGTCGGAACAAACCGCGCGACACGACTCAACGGCGATTGATGTCACGTCACCCGGCAGCACCTGCAACAGACAGGCTCGCATGCGACGCGACCCGGCGTTGGCCTCCATCTCATAAATGTCGCGATCGTCGGTAATGGCGTAACCGCCCGACTTCGTGGTGCGCCAGTGGCGCACTTCGAACTTGCGGTCGATGTAGGTGTTGGTCTCCAAGTCCCACGCATAGGCGCGTAGCACACTACGACCATTTGCGCGTTCCAGCACGTCGACACCGAACTTGATGTTGCCCCAGTTGCGCGCCATCATCTCGGCCAGCCGGATAGACGGGCCGGTCACTGTTTCTTTGCCGCGCGGGAATACGTAGACGGCCTTTTCAGCCAGCGTCGGACGCCTGCACTCCTGCAGTATCCTGTCCATGCTGGCGCCGGGGTCGCGAGGGAACTGCTTGGCCATAACCACGAGCGCCTTGATTTCGGTAACTGCGCGAGCCTCCTCAACGGCGGCCAGTGCGTTGCCCTGCTCGTGTCTGCTTTGCTCTGCCAAAACAGATGGCGCGGCGGTCACGCCGTACGGGTTAATCATTGTATCGTTCATAGTGTCCTCCTACTGACGTACTGAGAGTTGTTCTTCTTGGTAAAACTCGACGCCGGGAACGGCAATCGTGCCTTTTGTGGTTCGCGCGAGCTGCACAAGCACCGCCATGTCGACGGGGCGAATGGTGACACCGGCCAACTCGATAGGCACGGCCTTTTCATCGGTGACCCGCACCCGCCACACCTTTCGGGTCGAGGTGCCGACGGCCACGGGCGCTGTCTGCATGGGCGCCGTGACCTTCATATCGCTCACCATCTGCGCCATGGCCACGTTTGTCTCGCTGCCGACAAGGTCACCGGCAGCCTCGGCGTCTACAGCGGCTTGTAGCAACCGCTCGGCCTCCTCCTGTTGCTTGCGGCGCATTTCCTCACGTTGACGTGCCGCCTCGGCCTCGACGGTGCGTTTGTAGCCAAGGATGGCATCCTTGACCGCTTTCTCTGCTTCTACGAGAGGTTGAAGCATCTGCTTCTCGCGGTCGCACAGCGCCTGATGCGCCGCCTTGGCGCTGGCCTTGGGCGTCTGCCAGTAGTTGGTTACCGCCTGCTGTCTTGCCTTGATCTGCCGCACCACGTCGGCGGCACGCTGGTAGTCTTCTGCTGTTACAATGGTCAGCGCCTGTGCGCTGGTAAGAAAAGCGCGGCCATCGCTGATAAGCTGCTGCTCGATGTCGACAGTCGGCCGTTGTGTTAATGCGTTCATGGTTTGTTCTCCTTTGCCATTTCGTTGTTGAGCGCTAAGCAGTGCAGGAAGGTCTTGAGCCCGTCACCCACCTCGCGGAACACATAGCGGCCATCCTTGAGCAGCTGCAGACCGTAGCGCTTACGGATCGTGTGTCCGTGGCTTTTCAGTATCTCGGCGTATCCGGCCAGCTGCGTTGCCAGCATGACAGGGTGAAAGGCGCTTGTGCACTTGAGGTCGACAAGGTCAATGCCTGTCCCATCGTCCGGCGTGACGTATCCGGCGCGGTCAATGGTACCGGCATACATCAGCCCCTTGTGGTATCCGCGCCACTCGACAGCCGTCCACACGGGCTGATGCGCCGCCAAAAAGGCCTTGTACGCGGTGATGTAGCCGCCGGTGTCGTCGTCCTGCTCCTCAAAACCGTACAGGTCAAGGTTGGCCGTTTGCTCGTGGGCTCGCGTGCCCCTGTTTGCGGCGATGTGCAGCGTTTCGCCCGGTATGCCGTCGTACAACTCACGGCTCATAAACCGCATGATGTGCGTGACGCTGGGCAGGATGCGCGAGCCGTCTAACGTGTATGTATGGGTGGCGTCAACAAAACATAGCTTCGGCAGCGGCGCCATCATACCGGGTCACCCGCAGCGTCACAGAAATCGGCACAATCGCGGTGGTACAGCGTGCCGTCGTCAGCCTCCATGCCCTCGCCCTCTCGGACAGCACCATTGCAGTAGTCGCAGATGCCGAGTGGCCGGTTGCCGTACCTCCTGTCCGGGTCCAGCAAGCCGCGCCCGTGCGCCTCATAGCCGACGTTGTTGTTGGGTCTCATGACAAGCCCCTCCTTGTGGGTTGCGGATGGCGTCTGCCGCTGGCAGTCGCAGCGCTCTCCGGCATCGAGCCGGGCACCGCAGTCTGTGCAGATTTTCATCCCGCCAACCCCTCTGTGATAATCGCCCACGCTTCACGCGCCGTCATGCCGGGGCGGACCGGCGCACCGTGTAGGATGGTTCTGTGTCTGCACATGACATAGCAGCGGCAATTATAAATCGCCACGGCAAGCGGGCCGACAGTTAAGAAGCTTATCATCCCGCACCTCCACAGCTTGTCCACCAGCTCACGACCACGCCGCCAGCGCTGACCAGCGTCGCCGGTAGCAACAGCATGACCAGCGCCGGAAACAGTCCCGCCCACGGCTGGGAAAACGACCACAGCGCCAGCGCGACGCCGAGCACCGCGGCGATGGCCAACAGGCCTTGACAGATAATGCGGCGGGTTGTATACTCTGGTTGACTGTTTTCGCGTGTGCCTGATGGAGTGTCCAGCTCCACGGGCACTTTTTCTTTTGTTGCGTTCATCTACGGTGCCTCCTGTCGTCAGTATTGAATGCAGCCTTTTAGGTCGTCGATTGGGATGCCCAAAACGCGGCACAGTTTTAACAACGTGCCCAGCGGCAGTTTTTCCGGCACCTTGAGGTAATCACGCGCCGATCTCTCACACATGCCAAGTACGCTTGCTACCTCATCGCGTGTCATTTCGTTTGCTTCAATTGCCCCGCTGACGAGTGCGCGTAACCGGTTATAGTCTTTCCGCTTGTCAAAGCGCGTTGCTGGCATTTTTCTCACCCCCTTTGTCGTTTCTTGTCGTCATCTGGCGGTGGCGTTTTGCCGGTTGTTGGTGTATGCTGGTTGTAACTACTTTTGAAAGGGTGGAAGCTATGAAAAAGACTTGTGTGACTCTCGCGTTACTGATGCTTGTGGGGCTGGTTGGGTGCGGGAGCAAGAAGGCTGCGGAGACATCGACTGCGACGGCATCGACTAACGGCGGCGAGTCGTGGATGCAGCACTACACCGAGGCGGTGCGCCAACAATATGCGGTCAAGAGTGACGCCGAGGCCAAACGGGGCGACTTGATAGCCGTCTCCGGCACCGTTAAAAGCATCACTTCTTTCGTCGGCACGCAGGGGTACGAGATCGTTCTCGGCACCAAGGACGGCGACTGGCTTGTTGTGCTTGAGGGAACCGCCAACCCAAGGCCTTCCGTCGACAAAGAGGCAACCTTTTACGGTGTGTACAACGGCCTATCTGACGATGCCGACCTTGCAATTTCCGACACCCCGACGTTGTATGTCGCTAGATACACAGTGAACGGGATTTCAAGGAAAACCTTCATCAAGGGCTTTGACATTGCTGACAGTTACGAGGGCAAGAGTGCCATGGAAATACGTAAAGATTTGCCGCCAACGCATACACCGCGACCCACTCAAACAGCAACCCCTGCCTCGACACCCGCACCCACAGCAACGCCAACGCCGGAGCGAACCGAATCATTTAAGGACATATCCTTCACCGTACCGTCCGGTGGCATATATCAAGATGGCAAGGATGAAGATAACAAGTGGGTCATCGTGGAAAGCAATGGCACAATTTTGTGGTCAGCCCATTTAATGACTACTGAACCTACGCTCACGGATGTAAGCGTAGAAACAGAAAGTGAATTTTGGGCAACAATCAATTTGATGACCGAGGCCGAAAGCAGCGCCATGACCTTTGGCGACAAGGACACCAGGTGCTGGTACGCCCGCGGCACGTGTGAACTTGGCGAGGCAAAGGAAATAACGTACACGGAGCGCATGGCATTTAAGGTCAAGGGGACGTTCTATGTTATCCTTTGTTTCCTCGACGGTAAGCCGACCGCAACAGATGCGGAGCGAGCTCCACTTTTGAACTTCCTCGCCTCCGTCGAACTTACGGGAACTGCCGCCGCCACGGCAACTTTTGAGAGCGGCCAATATGAGATAGGCACGGATATGCCTGCGGGTGAATACGTACTGGAAGCCTACGGGTCCTCTGCTTATTTCGCGATTACTACTGACGCAAACGGTGATGACATCTACGCCAACGACAACTTTTCAAACCACTCTATAGTCACAGTTAAAGATGGGCAGTACCTAGAGCTCAGTCGCTGCAACGCGGTGCCAATTGACGAGGCCGAGAACTACGCGGAGGGGTTGGCATCACTGCCGGAGGGGATGTATAAAATCGGTTTACATTTGCCAGCCGGTAAATACAAACTTGAGGCCACCGGCAGCAGAGGCGGTTATTACGGCCTTTACAATTCGTCGACACATAAAAACATTGTCAGCAACGACAACTTTGACGGGTCACGCTATGTGTCCGTAAAGGACGGTCAATACCTCGTTCTGAGTCGCTGTGAACTGATTGTCGGGGAGTAGGTGTCCGCTTCCAGTCTCCCTTGTGGCTTTGCGTGATGTCTATTGTCCACATTTAGTCGCCACAGTATATTTGGCGAAAGGAGGTGAGGGAAGTGGAGGCTGTTTTTTTAGCACTTGTCAGTCAATCCGCACCACCTGCACCTATCTTGCTCAGCCGAGAGAACATACTGGCCACAATTTCAATTGCGGCATTTCTCATGTCACTACTTAGCTGGATTTTCGCTTGGTTTCGTCGGCGTTTGCGAATAAACTTGACAACCATTGCGTACGAAGCGAACGAGAAGCGCAGCCCGTACCGAGGCAGTCGAATCATCTACCTTACTCTCGAAAACCCATCCAACACTCCCGTTGTCATAAGGCATTTCTTCCTCGGCTCAAAGCAGGGCAAGGTTCAGTGTTGCCTTTTGCCCGTGCGCATTGGGGGCAAAACAGTGAACGAGAACGGACGCTCAAGCTGCGTGGCTGAATATTTTTCAGCAAGTTTTCCAATTACGCTTCCGGCGTTGGCGGCAGATAATTATCTTCTTCTTTTTGAAGATGCCTCACATATTCTTGCAACTGGTGCCACGGAAGCGAATCTTGAAGTTGTGACCACACGCGGCTCGAAATGGAAAAGGATACCGTTATGTTGTCCTTCGTTCCGAACACTTCTTGGTTTTCCTCAAAAATAGTGTACCTCATTGGACTATGCCACTCCCTTCGTACCCGCCGCCCGGCCACCCGCCGGGCGGCTTTGCTTTACGCTGTGTAAACATCGGCATCAGACATTTCATATGAGATACAAAAAACGCACTTGATTGCCAACAACCTTAAGTCACAGTTGGACTCCATTTTGGATGAAGCACAGGTTTTCGACGATCGCCAAGAAGCTCGACAGGCTTTAATAAGCGAGCGACTCGACAAAGTTGACGCAACACAGCGTTCCCTAGAGCAAAGAATCAACGAGTTGACTACGCCAGCAAGCAATAAACAACCAACGCAATAGCGCTGACAAAGATGCCGGACAGAAGTGCGATGTGGGGAGCAACTGCGCATAAAGCTTTTCGCTTAGCATAACGGTACTCTTCAAACGTCAAACCATCATATATTTGACGCTCAATTTCGCCTGCCTTTTTTTCGTTGAGCACGGTGTATCTCCTTTCTACGCTGTGTCGGACATTGGCGGCGGATTTTGCTCAGCCAACCAACCCCAAATAATATGGAGCAGTAATCCGTTGACAGTCATGCCGCGCTGTTTAGCGTGTCGTTTAAGCTGTGTTCGGACATTGTCCGGCGGTCGGAACGAAAGTATCTTTGGCACGGTCAGCCCTCCCTTTTCGGTGATGTCACTGATACTATATCAGTTGTTATCAGTGATGTCAATATGAAAGTAGAATTATTATTGATAATGTTTTATTATCATAGTGACATCAAGAAAGGTTGGTTGGTAATATGGCAACAGATAAGCGTCCGACTATGCTTAGGCTCCCTGACGAAACCTATGAAAAAATCAGATATCTTGCATTTGTAGAGCGCCGCTCCATCAACATGGAAATTGAGCACGCTTTAGATGTGTACATCACGGCGCATGAGGCCCTGCACGGGCCAATTCAGCTTCCCGACCCAGTTGAATAAGCCACAGCACTCGGTCATTGACGCTTACATTTAGCCGCTGCGCCTCTTGTCTGAGTTGCTCCAACATCTCAGCCGGGAGGCGTAGTGTCGTTTGCTCGCGCATCTTCCCACTCCTTTCGACAGGTTTCGATTGTGCGGTGGGTGATTTTGGTGTATGCTTAGGTAACTACAGCGTAAAAAGTCAAACGGTGCATACTCGAAATAAGCTCAACACTAATTAATGAGGTGCTAAATATGGCCGCTAAATTTTGCATGATGTGCGGAAACCCACTTGGACTGTTGAACACAAAGAAGTCGGCGGACGGCGTCTTATGTAGCAACTGTGCGTCTATTGCCTCAAACCCACAGTTCTTTACCGTTGAGCAAATTCAAGGGCTTTGGCAAGCGCACGCTTATCGGCAGAGTGTATTTGCGCCTGCTACTCGCATACCGCTTTCTATGACAATCGCCGTGCTGGTTGATCCCACGCGGAAGATGTTCTCATTTGAGGGTGCGGATCCAATCTACTGCTTTGGTGAGGTCGAAGACGCAGACGTTGTCACTACGGGCGGCAAGGTAATCACCAAGAAGAAGGGTGGCATCACGCGAGCCGTTACAGGCGGGTTGCTCTTTGGTGCCGCTGGTGCGATCGTGGGAGCGGGTACGGCTAAAAGCCAAACGAAGACAGTGGGAGACTATCAGCAACTGGTCGTCCGCATCTCGCACTTCACCGGCAATATCACCAAGAAGTTCACGTGGCCGAGCTCTCGCAACGTCGAGTTTTGGGAGTATTGCATGGCGAATGCTGAGGCAGAGAATGCCATCCCCGCACAACCCGCGGCTCAGCTTAGCGCCGCCGATGAAATTGCCAAGTTCAAAACCCTGCTTGACCAAGGCGTAATTACTCAGGAAGAGTTCGAGGTAAAGAAGAGACAATTACTTGGCCTGTGACGCTGCTTTGCTTTACGCTGTGTCAGCAAACAGGTCAGCGGGCAAAACATCGAGAGCTTTTGCGATTGACAAAATGTGTTCTTCTCGCATGACCTTCCGTCCTGTCAATAGCGCATTAAATTCCTTAACGTTAAAACCTGCTTTTTCTGCCAAAAGGCTCTGCTTAATGCATTTGGCTTTCATGACACGGCGCGTGTTCGTTGCCACCACTCCCACAATCTCACCTCCTCCACGTTTGTTCGCGTATCTCGAACTATTCACAGTATAGTCGTGTATCTCGAACTTGTCAATAGTGTTTTAAGAAAAAAGTTTGCACTTCTTGAACTTTTTTTCTTGACTGTTAAAGACCAGTCGTATATACTCGAACAACAAGGAGTGGTAATATGTCTTTTGGAAGCAGGATAAAGGAAGCCCGCAAAAACAAACATCTCACCCAAGAACAGCTGGGCGAGATGATTGGTGTGGCTAAATCTACCGTCACCGGCTACGAAAAGGGGACATCCCACCCTGACGAAGGCAAGATCATATCGCTGATGTCAGTGCTTAATGTTGACGCCAATTACCTTTGGCAGGATGACATCCCGGCGCATTCACACGTCAGGCGTTCACTCTCCCCCGCCGAACTCGCGCACATAAAAAAATACCGTGACCTCGACGATCACGGCAAAAAGTCAGTGGATTACATACTGAACAACGAGACAGAACGCTGCAAGGCGCAGGGTACGGGCGGATATGCAAGCGCCTCGTCGGGCGCCATCCCGCTTCCCTTCGCCGCGCAGGGTGGCGGCATTACCGTAAGCTACCTGACGCCGGAACAGGACAGGCAAGTCGACCTTGCCGCCGACGAGCTGGAGCGGAGATTGAAAGGGCAAGACTGACAGGAAAACATTACCATGTCGAATTGTGTCGATAGTGCTGTATACTGGTCACGAGGTGATCAGCTATGCGTTACATTGAACGCGCTTCTAGTTCTTTTCTGAAGCGCACCGGCGGCAACCGGCTCCCTGTGCCCATTGAGGAGCTGCGGGACAACGTGATTATTGCGCCCTATTCTGCAGGCAGAGACCTCTTGACGCAGATGGAACAATGGGAATACGCGCAGACCGTGAAAGCCTGTTCGACCATACGCAACGGCAAGCTGTACATATTTTATCGGGACGACCTGTCATACCACGAACGGCGCTTTGCCATCGCCCACGAATACGGTCATTACGTGCTCGGCCACATAGCAGTCGGCGGCATTCTCGGCTACAGCGACGACGAGAACGTGCACAACAAGCAGGAGGACGAGGCCAACGCTTTCGCGCTGTATTGCCTGGCGCCTCCGGCGCTGCTGCGCGGCAAGCGTTGCCGAACAGCCAAGGACATTGAGGATGCGGCAGAGGTCGACGCCAACCACGCGCGCGAAATTCACTACAGGATGTTCGGCGAGTTGCACCCTCGCAAGCGGCTCCCACGTTGGGCGCTGTGGTCTGCAATCGGCGCAACGGCCACAGCCGCGACAATTACGGCCTGTCTCATACTTGCCCCCACCGACGACGGCACAACACACACCGACGCGCCGCCAGCGACGACGAGGATTATCGCACCCGCCACAACCAAAGCGCCGACGCCTGTCATTGCCACACCGATTACAACGGCAGCGGTCGACACCTACTACTGGGTGGGCGAGGGAGAGGTGTACCATGCCTTTGCCGACTGCTCATACATAATAAACTCACGTAAAATCATCAGCGGCACATTGGCCGAAGCACAACAGCACGACCCTGACCTGTGCCAGCGCTGTCGGGACAGGCTGGAGCGTGGCGACAGGCCATAAACAGAAAAAAGCCCTGCCATAAGGCAGGGCGCGAGAGGTGGTGTAATATGGTTGTCCCGGCGGCACGCAAGGTAACAAGCGGGAGATGGTTTATTCAGTTAAGGATTGGTGGCGAGAATGTAAACATTACCGAATCCACGGAAAAAAAGTGCATCGCGGCCGCGCGACTGCTCAAAGCTGAGTATCTGGCTGGTAAGCGCGTTAAGCAAGACATACCAAGCATCACTTTGCGCAGCGCCTGCACTGAGTACATCGAGACGCGGCGCTCGCGATTATCGCCCACTACCATTCAAGGGTACGAGAAAATCCGAGACAACAACTTTCAGGGCGTTATGGATAAACCCGTAAACCGAATTACATGGGAAAAGCTGGACAAAGCAATTGCGGACGAGTGCGCCATAGTGACTTGCCGAAAAAAGAAGATGTCGGCAAAGACCATACGTAACTCATTTATGTTCATCATCTCAGTGCTGAGAACGAATAAGATTAAGTTTGACGACCCTTTTTCTCTGCCGGAAATCAAAAGAACACCTATACAAATCCTACCTGCCGACGACGTGTACAGAACCGTTAAAGGAACCGACATTGAGCTGCCCTGCCTACTGGCCATGTGGCTCACAATGTCCATATCGGAAATCCGTGGGCTCACCAAGTCGAAGTCAATACGAAACGGGCAGATCGCCATTGTGGAAACAGTTGTTGACATTGGGGGTAAACCAGTACGGAAAGAGGGCGGTAAAGAGATTGAGCGCACAAGAACACAAGCTATCCCATTGCACATACAGTGTTTAATAGATGCTGTTGACGGCGATATCATATGCCCCATCACAGCGCAAGCCATCAACAAGCGGCTTCAAAAACTGCTCGTCAAGAACGGCTTGCCGCCTATAAACTTTCACAAACTGCGGCACATATCTGCCTCCACAATGGCGGCATTGAACATTCCAACCAACTACGCACAGGAAAAAGGAGGCTGGAAAACCCCCTATACAATGAACACTGTTTACACGCACACGTTTACAGAAGAACGCAAATTAGCAGACGCAAAAATGGACGCGTTTTTTGAAAACATTGTAAATAATGCTAACTAAAACGCTAACTAACAGGCGAGTAAGCTGCGCCGCAGTCGGTATGTATCGTATTTCACGGGTTCAAGTCCCCTCGTCCGCACCATATCGAGTGTTCATAACGCAAGTGAACACTCGATTTTCTTTTTGTTAGCATTTCTTATGTAATGAGCGGCTGTTATAGTCGCTCATTTGCTGTTTCTTAGCTTGACAATCCACATAGGGGAAGAAAGTGTGTTTGTAAGGGAATTGTTTGCTGCGTCAAAGTGTATTTAACCCCACAAACTCCGAAAAAGCACCGCGAAAATTCCGGCTTTATGCCATCGCCGACGGTTTTTTTCTGTGTTGCGACGATGTTCGGTCGGAATTTCCCCACTCCCTGCTCGGCCTAAGCCTTCTCCGCAACTTTTGCTATTCCTTGATTGAAAATGGGGAAATTCAAATATCGAAACCTCTTGTAATTTTGCGCAGTATACATTATAATCAATTTCAGGAAAAAATTACCACTGGATTATGATATTATTGTCGTTATACGGGACGCTGAATATTCACAGAAGCAAGAGCCTTTTTTGCAGTCGAGAGGTCAGCTTTAAGCCTAAGTACACGGCGATTTTGTCGTCTTGGGTTACGCCAAGATGGCGTCGGGTGACGACCAATGATGAGTGGTTGTAGATTTTCACAATTACAGCCGGGGACACGCCGCCTTTCCACGCATGGTAACCAAAAGTTTTTCGCAGCGAGTGACACGACACCCGGCATTGCAGCCGCAGTATCTCGGCGGCGCTAATTAAACGATAGGCTTGAATACGGCTGACTGCTCGTTTTGTTTTAGAATTCTCGATGAGGAACGCTCCTCTCCGGGCAACCAGCGATGCAAACAGCTTCAAGGCTCGAATTGCGTCCTTGTTTTGCGCAAAGGTTTTAGCTTTTCCTGTTTTCTTTTCTGTGATAGTAACGCTTGTGTGCACACAGCGGCGGTCGAAACGTAGACGTCATCCCAGCGTAGCTGCAGCAGCTCGCTGATTCGAAGGGCGGTATAAACGCTTAACACTACGAGTACATAGTTGCGTATTTGCCCGCGATGTAACTAATACTCCACCAGTTCGCTGACTTGCTTTTTATGGCGAATTGGTTCAGTGGTTGCTATAAAAAATCCTCCTTTTGGCGGTGCGTCCCATGTAACATACCTAGTAATATGTTACATGCCCATAAATGTCTGATTTAAATGAAAAAAGCAGAAACGTCGTGGGGCGTTTCCGCGCAGAACCGGGAACAACCACTGCAAAACCCCTATAAAATAAGCCATAAATTAGACTCGCGTAACATATTATTCAGACTGCTACATAGCCGAAATTGCCGTACGATACCCCTCATGAGTTTTTTCACACAGATAAAGGTGAGAATATTAAGGTTAATTTCTATCATCGAAAGTAATGCTGAGGAGGATTTTTTCTATGGCTGATAACGAATATTGGTACAAATATTATCGAACCAAGTATAATGACTCTTGCAGCGAGATTAATAGCTGCGACAACAGGATTTATAATCTTAAAAACCAACGCAAACAAACGGTCGACAGGATCAATCAGCTTAATACTGATGTTAAGAACACTCAGACAGCCCTTGACGGGATAACGGCTGTCATTAAGAGCGAAGAGAGTCTTAACAATAAACTTGTTGCTGTTGCAAATAAAATTAGCCAAGCCTCTGTAAATTTCAGCGGCATGGTAAGTTCAAGTGATGTTAAAAGCAAGAATTTGACCGATGTTTATAGTGATGAATCAACAAAAACTAAAAACGCGCTAAACAATGTGTTGTCTACGTTAAAAACAAGAAAAAACAACCTTAGTGCAAAACTTTCTAACCTGCAATCGGACTTGAATCGGGCAAAAAGCGATTTACAAGGCATTGACAACGATATCAAAAAAGCCAATTCCGATTTATCATATTGGAATCAGCAAAAAAGGAATAATTATTATAATATGGAGGATTACAGAAGAAAAATGATGCAAGAGGCGGGTTAAAATACATAAGCGGATCAATTTTCAATTGGGACGGTGAAGTTGTGGCAACTATCGAACTGTACGCAAACAGAATCAACAATATGCCAAACCTCATTAAAGACGTCAAAAAGTCTGTGACGGATTTCAAGTCTGAGCTTTCTAACCTAAAAAACAAATCGTTGCAAGTGAATAAAGGTATTTGTAACCTCGATGATGTTATAAGTACTATATCATCTTCTACCCAAACACAGGAGCAAAAAGTTACCTCGCTCGAATCGTTTCAGAAAAACAGCGAGCAGTTTATAACCGACACCGCTCGAATTGACAATGGTGTTGCCGATATAGTCAATCAACGCAAAGACGATTTCTACGACAAATATTATTACTTAAAGCCGGATTGCGAGAAAAACGGTTGGGAGAAGTTTTGCGATGGCGTTAAAGCTGTTGGCGAGTGGTGCAA